>CAIWDB010000397.1 GCA_903911305.1 uncultured Methylococcaceae bacterium
GATCCGTAGGAGCGGGCCATGCCCGCGATTGTTTGGGCCAAGTCTTCAAAAATAGGCTATTTATCGCGGGCGTGGCCCGCTCCTACATGTTGCATATATTCATTATTAAGTAACTATTTGGTATTGAAAACGCTGTATAAGCTTGCCACAGCACTTATTTAACTAATGCTACGCACGGATGCAACTATTGCTTATTTTCCAGCGAAATGGGAACATCAAAGCCTGTCCTGAGCGAAGTCGAAGGGCTTGCTTTGACAACAGGGTCGGAAATGCGAAGTGCTTCACCTGTCAAAGCTAGCTAAGACGCTCCAACCCTAGGCACTGCGTAACATCAGTCATTTAAGCCTAAGCTTCCCTTCAAGGCAGGCCAATGTTGATTGAACATGAACCCAAAATCCAATTTGAGTGGCTGATCCACAGCTTTGCCCGACATAAGCTCCCAACGAGAACGTCAGCACAATCGCCATGGCGAGTAAGAGTCCGAGGGCTAGTTTGATGATCAGCGGACGTTTTTTACTCACTTTTGACGCTGCCTGGTTTGATCCAGAGTTAAAACCACAGGCTATGATCGCCACAGTCGCATTGTCTTGGTATTTTAGGTTTTTGGCGGAAACCCCCTCAATGATTTGTTCGCAGGCCGGGTTAGGGTCTCCAGTTAGGCAGTTCACAATTTCGTCTTTGGCAAGTGTGTTATAGACCCCATCGGTGCATAGCACTATCCAATCATTAGGATACAGCGTGAACCCACTTATAGACTGGTCAATCTCTTCCAGTTCCGCCAACCCTAAAAAACTTGTCAATCCTTGAAGCTGCGGGTCGTCGTCCTTGACAAAGTCAGTTGAAATTCCATGAATCAAATTAGTGAGCAATTGGTTGCCGTAATTGGTGTCAGTGGTTACCTGAACCCATTGCGGTTGGCGATACAAGAAAAGACGGCTATCTCCGGTGGCAATCCAATGAAGTGTCCGGCTTGCTGGATGCACTGCCGCCACAGTCAGCGTGGTACCGCAATTCCCAGCTTCTCCAGATTCAGCCGCGAATGCGCACACCGCACGATTTGCCGCATTGAAAGCTTGATGCAGTGCATCGGGTATCGGTTTATGCTCAGGTTTGGTCATGTATTCTTGCAAAAAAACCATTACAGCTATACGGCTAACCTCGCCTCCATGGGCATGGCCTCCCATGCCATCAGCGACTACGGCGACCACACCACCATGCCGAACAAAGTCTTCGTCGTCTTTATCAGTAAATCCAAAGGCATCTTGCTGCTCGGCCCTCGCACCCATAAACTGGGCGTTTCCCACACTTAAGTTAGTGATCAAGGTTTATCCCAAAAGATGCTGGACTCTGTCAGTTTAATCATGATTAGATTGATTGTATTTTTAGTATGTGCAGTTGAAGTTAGTATAGGTTACCTTTCACGACGAAATGCACCAGCATTCGTCAAGATATCCATTGAATTTTTATCACCGTTTGCAATGCTATAAATTATCGCTTTACCGCCATTGCCATCTTCCGCATCAATATTTGCTCCTTTTTTTAATAAGAAAGCAACCATTTCACTCTGCCTATGTTTGGCCGCCTGAATCAACGGGTAACTACCCAATTCCATTTTGTTAATATCAGCACCTCTGTTGATAAGTACTTGTACTGTTTGTATATCTCCGGCAGCAATAGCGGAAAATAAGCTTCCAGATGCTTTAGATTTGAGGGGAGATGGGTAATTATCATTAGACCAAGCATTGCCATTGTCTAAAGTATCATTGGAATTAGTTTGTGCCGATTCTAAAATCATCTTTTCCGTCAATGACCCACCATATATTTGGGTTATAGCCTTGAGTGTGGCATTTACATTATATCTGAAAGATTCGTTATTCGGTTCTATATTGAGAGCCTGCTTGTAAAGTTTAAGTGCCTCTAACTTTCTTTCATTTGATGAAAAATAAATATTTCCAAGTTCGTTTAAATAAAATGCGTCATCGCTCGATTTCGGGCGGTTAAATTTGGATCGCAGGGCAAGGACTTCTAGCAAAGTCTGCTCGGTCTGCGCCTTTTTTTTGAGTTTTATATAAGTTTTAGTTAAGTACCCAAGTACTTCATCATTCTCTTCTGGATTTAATCTAAAATAAGTTTCGAATGCTGGCTGTGCCAAAGAGTATTGAGCCATCTCAAAGTTGGCTCGGCCAAATGCCAGCCAGGCATCTGGGTTGACCCTGTCTAAGTTGCACCATTTCTGTGAGTGTTCCAATAATGTCGGCCAATCAGACATCTTAATTAATTCGTCTGCTTTTTCCTTGTATTGGGAGGCATCATAAGTTGACTCAACCTCAATACTTTCATTAGGCAAGTCATCCTTTGGATATGGATAAACTGCTTGGGGTTGGATGTTAACTATCGGTTTCTCTATTGATTGCGCACTCTTTTCGATCTTTTCAGATAACCATCGACGAAACTCACCATGAGAATAAATTGCAACCAAAGCAATGATAAGATATGTAAATGGAATTCTAAGACTGGGTTGCCCGGCGGAAGCCAAACGTGATAATTTTAAAGGATGCAAGCGTCCCCCCGGAAACTGTTGCTCAATATTGGATATCCTGTGAGATGCGCTGAGATAATACAATGCATTACCATAACAGCCGATAAGTAATGACAGGATCAACCAACAGAACAAGCCTATCAATTTATTATTGGTTATTGTCATTAAGAACAGGGGCATTAAAAAAAACAATACCCCAAATCCAAATACTCTCCGATACAGTAGCCAGAAAGCATTAAACACGAAACCCGCCGAGTTCCAAGTGGGCTTCAGCAGTTCACTCCAATGCAAATTGAACCTGTCAAACTTTGTCAGGTAATAGCCTAGATTTCCCTTGCCAACAACAGCTTTGAAATAGGGCGACAGCGATTGCTCTTGAGGTTGTGTTTGAGTCTGCGTGGCTGTGACAGGATCGGCTTCCGACGGGACTTTCCATTCAGGTAGTTTGCTTGGGGATTTTGTTACATCGGCGGGCTGAATTCTGTGTTGTTTGGCCTTTTCCAGCGCATCCATGAATTCAGCCACAGAAGACGGCCTAGTTTCCCGGTTCATCGACATGGCTTGCATGACTATACTAGAGACTTCGGGCGAGATATCCGATGCCAAACTGCTAGGGGCAAGCAACCTATCACGCTCAGCACGCTCAGTGGCTTCGATAGGGATTATCCCCGTCAACATGTGATAGAGCGTCGAACCGCAAGCATAGATGTCTGTCCATGGCCCCTGCACTCCTTTTCGATGATATTGCTCAAACGGAGCATATCCAGGCGTCATCAGCACGGTCATGCTACGGGCGCGTTCACCCATGACCATGCGAGCCGAACCAAAATCCAATAGTATTGGAACACCTGCCTTGGTCAAATAAATATTCTGTGGCTTGATATCCCTATGTAAGAATCCTTTGGCGTGGACATCCCGCAAACCATCTAATATCGGCAACATGATGGAGATAGCGGTTTTTTCCGGCAACCGCCCCCCTTTCTGTTCCAAATGTGCGGCAAGCGTAGTGCCTTCATAGAAATTCATGACCAAGTAGGCAGTTCCATTTTCCTCCAATACATTTCGCACCCTGACGATATTTTCATGATCGAATTTGGCCAACGTTCGCGCTTCCGTGAGGAACAAGCCTAAACCCACGAGGAATAGCGCCTGATCATCTTTTGAATGTGCGGTGATGGTCAGGTGGTTGCTATCACGGCCCGCCAGATCGCGGGGCAGATATTCTTTAATCGCAACAGGCGTTTCTAAATTAATATCCCAAGCGAGGTAGGTTATACCAAAGCCGCCCAGTTTTCCAAGGGTGCAACCGATCAAATATTGTTTGTTCAATAATGTGCGATGAGGCAATACCAAGACGCCTCGGGGTGAGCTTTCGTCGTAACCGCAATGAGAGCAAACGGCACTTTCCCCCTTGTCAGCGAAGCAGCCAGGGCATAGGTTCGGGAATAGTGGGGTGGGCATGGCAGGGACAATTCAGATTTGATTAAAAATGCCAACTCGATAAGCTAGAGGAATACGCAACTTTCCTAGCATTCCGTTTCCTGTTCTGGTTTGTTGGCCCATTGGAAATGTTCGCCGCAAAAGGGGACGAAAAGCAGTTTTGTCTGTCCCAGTTCGATAAGATCAAACGGCTTCAACGGCACTGGTGCCGCAACTTCATCGTCGTTTAAGTAGACAATCCCGCGACTTTCGCCCGGCGAAAGCAAAAATGTGTTTTTACGTGGGTTATAGCTGATAAATGCATGTTTTTCCCTAGAAATGGCATCGTCCCCACTGATGCATACATCCATGCTAACCGCTCGGCCAATAGTGTTTCTTTCGCTCCTGATGCGAAAATCCCTCCCTTTATCCGAACCTTCTATGCAGACTAGCCAGCCTACCACAGGGTCTATGCCAATCTTCTTACTAAATACGCCGACAGTGACACCTACTTCGCCGCTTGAAATAGACGCTTGATTTTGCCGGACAGTTTGGCCGTCAGCGTTAGCCGGGGACGATTGCGAGACATGATGAATCACAGTGGCATGAATATCCAAGTCTTGAATGCCGCAAGAAGGACATGTCGAATACTTGTTGGAATCGAAATAGTGTCCGTTATCGCAACGTTTCATACTCATTATTAATCTCCTTCAATCTCTGCAAATAGCGCAATCGCACTGTAATTATCGTGTCCTTGGGACGCTTTCTGTAATATACGCAGCTCCATGCGGTCCAGCCAGTTTCGCAAATTTTGGCTTTTGCACCATTCCAGCAGCATTTCCAACTCGTTGACATACTCCCAAAAGCCATCAGTGCAGAGCAAAAAGATGTCTCCATTTAGCACATCAAACGGTTTTTCCAAAACACTGGGCCGAGGTTTTTCCGGTGACCCAAGGGACCGAAGCAGTCGGTTGCGGTCTTCGTGCCCCCTTATCTCGTCGATGCCAATCTCGCCCGCATTGACCAATGCTTGAGGGACACTATGATCCTTGGTCTGAAAAACCACATCACCGTCTCGAAAAACGTAAAGTCTGACATCCCCCACATGCGCCCAATGGGCGGTAACCCCATCACTGTACAAGACGGCGATTGCTGAACGCATCCTGTCGCCTGTGGGTGTGGAGGATTGATGTTCAATAATATCAAGATGGGCACGTTCAAGACAGTCTAGAACAGCGCCCGGTGATATCAAAGGATTGGCGGCAAATGACTCGACCACAGCATCCACGGCAAGGCGGGACGCAGTGCCTCCCCCAAGATGTCCTCCCAATCCGTCTGCAACCACCCAGCACCCCAAGCTATTTGATAGCTGACGGATGCCGATGGAATCTTCATTTTCCTCTCGACCGCCTGGCTTGGAAAGTGTGGCATAGAACCATTTCATCGAGGGGCCTCGAAGTTGACTTCGAACATATCTTCCGGCCCAGACAAGTAGAAGCGTTGACCTGAATGAAGCAATTGAGATCCCCCGTTGGGCAAGCGTTCAGACTCTGCGATAAATGTTCCGTTGGCTGAGTTGCAATCAACCAGAAGAAAACATTGTGACCGGGCATGATAGCGAATGATACAGTGGCGCTTGCTGATGCTTTGCATGTGAGCAGGAAAAACCAATTGGCATAGCTTTGGATCCCTGCCGATTAAGACGGGTTCCTCGGTAAGCTCGATAAGGCTTCCACGAAATTCGCCGTTAATGCCACGCAGGATGGGAATGGGAATAGCCGCCGCATTGGGTTGCCGTGGAAGTGTCTCCGACGGGTTCAAGCCTTGATGTTGCCTTCGAACTAAAAGCCAAATCATCACGGCAAAAATAACAATGCCTAACATAACTGCCGCAGGCCAATAATTGGCAAGACGATTGCTGAATTGACTGAACCAATCTAAGGTGGATGGGTTCATCATTTCGCGAATTCCAATGGGTTCAAAAATCGTGAACAATTCAAAACGGACTTCGAGAGTGGTTGCCATAGCTAGGTGTGGTCAAAATCTTAAACCATCATATCAGGAAGTTGGATGTGGAATGAACGAAGAATTTGTAGACCCCTCAAGATAAAATCGCTTCATTGACTCGGGGTTCTTGTTTTTTGATCACGAGCGTGTCATCCAAACGGCATTTTCGGGCATTGAAATTTAGGTTTTTCTGCCAATCCAATCCAAACCAAACTAAACCAAACATGGCATCGGGGAAATCCTCGTAAAATTTGATGTGACAAAGCCATGGGACTAATAGGAAGTTCTCATATTACCTTGCAAACCAGAAGGAAGTGTAGCAAAATTTCTAGTTTGGATGCTTACCTTTGATATTTTAAAAACATTCCGTAGTCTATAATCATAGGGCTAAAGCTATAACTCTCCTTGTTGTAGGCTTGGGTTTTTGTCTTCACACAACAATATCCATTGTCTTAATAAATGCAGATCATTGAAGTGGCAACATTTATTATGCTTACAGCCAACTCGCCACAGTTAATCCTAGGTATGGAACGGCTCTACCAACGAACCCTAGAGAGTATTTCATGCGAAACATAAAAAACCAATATGAAAAAAACAACGCCGATTTCCTGACATTTGTAATTGGCGGAGAAGAATACGGCATCGATATACTTAAAGTTAAGGAAATTCGCGCATACGAAAAGGTAACCAAAATTATCAATTCTCCACCGTTTATCGTCGGTGTCATCAATCTCCGTGGATGCATAGTCCCAATTGTGGATATGCGTGTCAAGTACAACTTGGGCTCCCAATCTTACGATCAGTTCACTGTGGTGATTGTCCTGACTATCGCTGGTCAATTGGTTGGCATGGTCGTTGACGCTGTGTCTGATGTGGTTTCCCTTGCAGCAGAACAGATTCTCCCAGCACCTAATCTCGGATCGAATTTGGAATTTCAGTTCATCCTTGGGGTAGGTGCTGTTGATGATCGCATGATTCTACTCACTGAACTAGAACGATGGCTGTCCAAGGAGGATATCGGACACATTCAAAACGCCATGCATTCTTGATACGGTGATTTTTAATATAATTTATTTAGCTTTAAAATGTTTCCTTAGGAAATTTGATTGGCTTTTTCTGGAGAGTTGCTATGAAAGTGGGTACGAAATTAACAGTGTTGGTCCTTTTGGCCATGCCTGGACTGATCGGATTGGTTAGTATTGGGCAGTACCAATTGGATAAAGTCTTTCATGCGGCGGATTATTCCAATGTGAAGGCATTGCCTAGTGTTATTTTGTTAAATCAGGCTTTAGATGAATTGTCCGATATTCGATCAAAAACTTGGCAACACATAAGTTCTTCCGACATTGGAGGCAGGGAGGCTATTGAACAAAACGTGGAGGAGTCGAGGAAAAAAATCGATGATTGGCTCAAGCAATACGAACACGCCTATGTCGCTGACGACAAGGACAGGCAATTATTGTCTGCCGATGAAAAAGCATTGGGTGACTATGATGTACTTCGCGCCAAGGTTTTTGCGTTATCAAGCACGGAGAAAGGCCAAGCAGCCCGTGACTTGCTGTTAGCCAACCAAGAAAATCTCAGCAAACTCTATGAGACTTTTCATTCGCACCGTCAATATAATGTCACTTTGGCACAAAATAGTGCTGTCAAGGCTTCTGAAATTGCAAACAACTCGATTTGGTCCACGCTCATCATAGCATCGCTTATTTTAGTTGTGATCGGTGTAGTTGGACGATTTACCACACGCAGCATCATCGATAAATTAGGCTGTGAACCGACAGAGGCGGTGGATTTTGCCCGTAAAATAGCCGTAGGCGACCTTTCGTTTTCGATTAACACAAATGGAAAGGAACAGACTAGCTTAGCCGTTGCGGTTAAGAGCATAGTGGATAATGTGAAATCCATGATTGCCGACGCGACCCTGCTTTCGGCGGCGGCAGTTGATGGTAAATTGGCTATACGTGCCGATGCCAGCAAACACCAAGGCGATTATCGGAGAATCATTGATGGTTTCAACCAAACCCTTGATGCAGTGATTGGCCCATTGAATGTTGCTGCCAACTATGTGGACAAAATTGCCAAAGGAGAGACGCCCCCAATAATTACCGACCAATATGCTGGAGACTTCAACGCCATCAAGGATAACCTTAATCTCTGTATCACGGCCATTGAGACATTGGCGGAACAGATCAGCATCATCATCCAAGCAGCCAAGACTGGACAACTCAGCATCCGCGCGGACGAAGGGCGCACCCAAGGCGTGTATCGCAAACTATTGGATGGTATAAACGACACTTTGGATGCGGTGGACAGTCCGATTGAAGAAGTGGTTCGGGTTTTAGGGGCAATGGCCAAGGGTGACCTGACCGAAAGAATAAGCATGAACTATCAAGGCACTTTCGCCAAACTGTGTAACGATGCCAATACGACTGTTGATAATTTAGCGCAAAGCGTTAAGACCATTAAGGAAGCAGCCGATGCCATCAACACAGTATCGAGAGAAATAGCCATGGGCAATACGGACCTTTCGCAGCGCACGGAGGAGCAAGCAGCAAGCTTGGAGGAAACCGCAACCAGTATGGAAGAACTGTCTTCCACCGTCAAGCAGAACGCCGACAATGCCAAACAAGCCAATCAAATGTCAGTGCTGGCTTCCGACGTGGCGATGAAGGGCGGGAAGTTGGTGCAGCAAGTGGTGGAAACGATGAATGACATAAATGAGAGTTCGCGAAAAATTGTCGATATAATCAGCGTCATAGACAGCATCGCTTTCCAAACCAATATATTGGCGTTGAACGCCGCCGTGGAAGCCGCCCGAGCAGGCGAACAAGGCCGCGGCTTTGCGGTAGTGGCCAGCGAGGTGCGTAATCTGGCCCAACGGTCCGCCGCAGCAGCCAAAGACATAAAATCTCTGATTGGAAATTCAGTGGACAAAGTGAAACACGGATCTAAGCTGGTGGCAGAGGCGGGCCACACAATGGATGAAATTGTTGCCTCGGTGAAACGTGTCACCGATATCATGGGGGAAATCGCGTCAGCCTCAATGGAGCAGAGTAACGGCATTCAACAGGTTAACCAATCCATTAGCCAAATGGATGAAGTGACTCAACAGAACGCCGCTTTGGTGGAACAGGCTGCGGCAGCGTCCGAATCCTTGGAGGAACAAGCAGAGCGACTGGCAATTTTGATGTCGCGTTTCCGGCTAAGCAACCTTGCCGACATTCCAGTCGTTTCAATTCGCGCGTCGGACGTATCCAGACCCATTGCCGCAAAAATGGTTGGCAAAGTCAAACCCACACCGATACGCACGGTTGCATCGACCAAAATTTTGCCCAAGATGGATGAAAATTGGACTGAGTTTTAAGAAACCGAGATGGGCGGTTGCATCCCCACATGGGAAGAAACAAGCAGTATCGAAAAAATGAGAACAAAAAATATCCTGGTAATTGACGATTCGCGCGCACTCAGGCAAATTGTCGTCCATACACTCGACACACTGGGTTACGGGGTTGTTGAAGCGGTTGACGGGAAGGATGGATGGCAAAAGGCTCAGGCTCAGTTGTTTGACTTGGTGTTCACAGATCAAAATATGCCCCAGTTCGACGGGATATGGTTAATCAAAGCCCTGCGCAATTCCCAAAATTACGGAAGCGTACCCATATTCATGCTCACCAAAGAAACAGGGGAGGAAATGAAGGCATTGGGAAGGGAGGCTGGCGCAACTGGCTGGATCGTCAAACCTTTCGACCCTCAGCGTTTGGTGGAACTTGTCCAAAAAGCAATCGGCGATGCCAACGAATAATCTCCCACCGAAAAGAAAACGGGTGTGTGAGCAATGACATCATCGATAGATATCAGTCAGTTTCTTGACGTGTTCTTTGAGGAATCGGAGGAGTTATTAGCCGAGATGGAGAGTTTGCTCTTGGCTATTGACCTATCCGCGCCGGATAAAGAAGAGTGTAATGCAATTTTCAGAACGGCTCATTCGATTAAGGGCGGGGCAGCTACGTTTGGGCTGACAGACATGGTCGAACTCACGCATATCATGGAGTCTTTGCTCGACAAAATTCGCAAAGGCAACATGAAGTTGACTGAAGATCATGTCAGTACATTCCTCAAGGCTAAGGATGTCCTTAAAAGACAATTAAACGCACATCACCAAAAAATCCCTTTTGAAGGCGATTTTTCTGATGAGGTTATGGGTTTGCTAAGGGATTTGTCAAACCAAGAACACGCCGAGCCAGACATTGCGGAAGTTAGACCATATCGAAATGCCCTCGTTGAATTAAAAGCTGAATCCCCCTTAATCAAGGCATTCAATAGTTTTCGCATAGAACTGCCTCTGATGCCTGATGAGGATTTAAAAGCATTAATAGCTGAACTTGCCCAGAAAGGTGACATAAAACTCGATAAATTGCTTGACGGAAGACCTGTTTTGCAATTGGATACCCCAAAATCCTTTGATGAAGTTGTTACCATATGCTCGTTTCTGATTGACAGCAAGGATATAAACATTATTGAGCTATCGGCTCAAGATTATTCCGTCGAAACATCACATAGCATTCCGTCAGAGGCTATTTCCAGCGCAGATACAACCAATGTCGGATACGAGTTTTTCGCGCCGCCAAACATCAAAGGCTCAGAAGCTCCTGCGTCTTTCCCAACTAAGGAAAATGATAAACCGGTTCCTGTTTTAGAAACCCCTCGATTGCCACGGAAAGAATCCCCCTACTCTAATTATGAAAAAACAAGGGCAAACGAAGTCAACGTTGGATATCAGGATTCTAAATATATCCGGGTCAATTTGGAAAAAGTTGACCAACTAATCAATTTGGTGGGTGAGCTGGTCATTACTCAAGCAATGATTGATCAGAATGCTGCCAGGAAAGACGAAATTGACCTTGAGCAGTTACTTAGCCATTTAAGCACTTTGACGAGGAACACACGCGATTTACAAGAATCGGTCATGTCAATCCGCATGATGCCGATGGAGTTGGTGTTTTCACGTTTTCCAAGGATGGTTAGGGAATTGGCCGGCAAGCTAGGAAAAAAAGTCAAACTTGTCACTATTGGCGGCGCAACTGAGCTTGACAAGGGACTCATTGAGCGGATTATCGACCCACTTACCCATCTTGTTCGCAACGGGATTGACCATGGGCTTGAGGAACCACAGGTGCGTTTGGCAAACAATAAGCCAGAAATTGGCACAATAACACTATCGGCTGTTCACGAAAGCGGCAACATCATTTTACAAGTCAAAGATGACGGATACGGTCTTGACCGGGTACAAATCATGCGAAAGGCGGTGGATAGTGGCATCCCTGTCTCCGAGGAAATGACGGATGAAGAGGTGTGGCAATTCATTTTTGCCCCTGGATTCACCACGGCAAAGGCAGTGACGGATATATCAGGGCGTGGTGTCGGCATGGATGTAGTGAAGCGAAATATTGCTTCCATGGGTGGGAACGTAAAAGTTCTTTCAACCCTTGGCCAAGGCACTACTATCACTATATCCCTCCCACTTACCTTGGCGATTTTGGAAGGCATGCTGATTAAATCGGGAGGTGAAGTGTACATTCTCCCACTGCTAGCCGTTTTAGAATGCTTACAACCCATCCAAAGTCAAGTTCGCGACATCAGTAATAAAGGTACAGTCATTTTAGTGCGTGATGAGTTCATACCGCTTATACTATTACACGAACTTTTTGAAATCACACCCTTGTTAACCGATCCCACAGAAGGGATTGTTGTTATCGTTGAGGCACTGGGGAAGAAAGCCGCTTTATTGGTCGATAGCCTAGTCGGGCAGCAACAAATAGTCGTCAAAAACCTTGAAACTAATTTTCGCAAAATTCCTGGGATTTCCGGTGCAACCATCTTGGGTGACGGAAGTGTATCTTTGATTTTGGATGTTCCTTCGTTGTTGTACATCAGTCACCAACTGGGGACAAACAAAACCGCTTCC
>CAIWDB010000398.1 GCA_903911305.1 uncultured Methylococcaceae bacterium
ACGCCGCGAATCGCCTCAAGCGCAACCTTCGCCTTGATCTCGCCAGTGAAAACCTTGCGTTTCTTCTCGCTCACAACAACCCCCGTTTTCCCGAAGGCTACCATCTTAAATGATTGTCCGAAAATTGGGGTCCACTATACAGTGATCTCGCCATGCGCTGGCTTAGAACCCCTATGTGCCGTTTTTTTGCTTACAATAATATCCCGATATGGGTTATCCGATTATGGGATTTAAAATCACACTATGGCAAAATCACTACACACATCAGGATACGATCACTTCCGATCACTTTTGGTTTCAGCCCGCATGAAGGCGGGCCTTACCCAAACAGGGGTTTCGGCAAAACTAGGTCGCCCTCAATCATTCGTTGCTAAATACGAAGGTGGAGAGCGACGTTTGGATGTTATCGAATTTGTACAGGTTTGTGTTGCGTTGGGGGTTGATCCCTGCACAATAATTTCTCAAGTCCAAGAAAATATAGAGGTATGAAAACCCAAGAGGCTATTGAACTTGCACGTAATTATTTAAAGGGGCTGACAGGGCATAGATTCGACGTACTCGAAGTGACAAAGCCTGTATCACCAGAAGCAGCAGTAAATTTGGCGAAGATAATTTCTAAACTCTCGCCTCTGGTTGGAAACCTGATTGAATTTAATACGTGTGAATATCTAAATGACCAACAGGGATTTTCCGAATTTGGTAAGTGGAAAAGGCAAGACCCTGGTTTTCCAGATACGGTTTTCGCTGGTACAGTCACGCCAACACCTGGCTTTGAAATAAAAGCTTGGTTTCCGTTAGCGACAGAAATAACGGCACGTTTCAAGGATAGTCAAAACCACTTTAAAGAAGATAATACTTATGTAGCTATGTTGGCTTGGCTTCCTGAATTTTTGATTTTTGGAAAGCCTAAAATTATTGATATTGTTGTCGCTTCAGGTGCGTCGGTGGCAAAATCACGCGATGACCACTATCATAATCCACCAGACTATTTAGTATTAGAACCTGGTGACACGACGGTACGTACTAGCAATCTTCAACAGACCAATACAAACGGTTACAAATTTCAGGGTACGCCAGAACAATTCAAAGAGGCACAAGCTATCGTTAAAAAATGGGGTGCGACTGGGACAATTTATTTACCGACCGTTGCCTACCAAGAGCTTCTTCGTGAGTTAATAGCACGGTTTCATTATCGTCTTGATACCAATTTTGCTAAAATGGATCGTATAGCCCATCCAGAAATTGAGATGTTTAAGGAGCGTGTCTATAACACAAATTTTCATGGACACTCTATAGGCACATGGAACCGACTTTTATCGAATGGTGATGAAGATTTTATCCAGCGTGAATTGGATGAACGCTTTAATATCCGCGATGAAGGAAAAGCTGTTATAGCATAATGCTAGAAAAGTTCATTGTTTTGAAAACGGTTTAGGCCGATCTGAAAGTAAGTAGGGTCAATTTCACCAGCAAACGCTTTCCGACCGATTAGCTTTGCTGCCTTTGATGCTGAAAACAGACCGCCAAAAGGTTCCCATACGACATCACCTTCATCACTAGATGCCTCGATTATCATGCGCATGAGGTCTAGAGGCTTTTGGTTTAAATGCGCAGCCTTGCCATTAAGTCCAGATACCTTAATACGTTCTTGGCCTTTCAATGGGTTTCGCTCCCATACATTGTTGACTCCCATTGGACAATTGAAGGTTGATCGCATGGCAGCCCATTCCTCTAAAGACATTGGGCGGATACCATTTTTTGAGAAATACGGTCGTCCTTCAGGCATACCGTGATCGTTCGCGTATTGCGCTATTTTAACGAACATTTCAGGTGGTGGGTAATACCACAAGTGTCCTTGGTCGAAATACTTTCGTGTAGCGGCATCCACCACCCCGCAAGCTTCATTTGCTTTTCGCATCGCTAAACCGCTGCGTTTCCATTCACGGTAAAGCCAGCGTTGCAGTGTTAGATTATCAATACGCGGTTCAAATACATATTGAACACACATTTCTGTCACTACGGGAAAACGGCGAATCTTTGCGGTATTCACATTTCCAGCAACATGCGCCTTACCTTTATTCCATACATTGGCGTTTACGTAACGCCAGCCATACCGTTCAAGTACTGGATGTACAACCGCCCAGCCAATTTCTGAATTCCAAAACCAAAGCGTGGTTTGTGCAGTAGCCTGTTCACTCCAAGCGCGGACATGAGGCTCGTACCACGAAGGTAGATCGGAATGATCTGACGTGTCACCTTCAAAGCCGAGAATCCCATAAGCGCCATCTGAAACTATAACATTTGGCACTGACCAGTTTTTATAGTGGTCGAGGCTGTCACCCAAGCAAAGCATGACATTGCCATCTGTCCAGTGGTTAGTAGGAGGGGTTGATGTGAGCGTAATAGCTTTGCCTCTCCCTACTGTGCTTGTAGGCGTATTTTTCTGTTGCTCGACGAGCATGTTTTCAATTTCGGGCATAGTGATTTTTATCCTATATTAGGATATTCTACATTATTAAGAATTTATTGCAAATTGGCAATTGCACGAACAGCCAAATGCGCCGTATGTTTGGCGTAGAACCAACGGCAATCGAAATCACCCTACATGGACAGCAAACATGACCACAAAAAAGACTCTTTCAACCAAGAAAAAACCGCTTCCGCCCAAAGAAGGGGATTTTAGCTCCGACCAAATCAACCTGTTCCAAGACTTGCTGTGCAACACAGACGAGGAGCGGGACTCGCTGTCCAACGTCTTCGACCTGTGGGACGGCATCCCGCGCTATTCCATCTCGCGGCAGCAGCAGGACAAATGGCGCAAGGCCGGGGCTTTCCCGCAACTGCACGACATTGCATTCCACTACCGG
>CAIWDB010000399.1 GCA_903911305.1 uncultured Methylococcaceae bacterium
GCTATCCAGTCTTCCAACCGGGACGGGAGTTGCCCGAATTCAAAGCGGTCTATCCCCTGTTTGTATCGCCTACTCAATGCCTTACTAACACCAGCTTAAATCGGCACAGGATACACGAGGGGTAAATATTTTTACAGTCTCAGGGGCCCGGCTGGAAGCCGCCTGCGCGGTGCTGGGGGTCAGCCCCAGGACCCTGCAACGCTGGACGGAAGGCGGTGGCGGCGTGAAAGAAGATGGGCGGCTGGCGGCGGCGAAGTCGCGTCTGCCGACGGAATGCGCCTGGTGACACCTGTCCGAACGATCAACGCAGGGCCAAACCGGAAATACTTCGGCTCCGGCAGGGGGATTACCTGGTATAACTTTGTGTCGGACCAATATTCCGGATTCCACGGCATCGTCATCCCAGGGACGCTGAGGGATTCCATTTTTGTCTTGGAAGGGTTGCCGGGCAACAGACGGGCTTGAACCCGACGGAGATCATGACCGACACCGCCGGGGCAAGCGACATGGTTTTTGGCTTGTTCTGGCTGCTTGGCTACCAGTTTTCACCCCGCCTGGCCGACGCTGGCGAGGCGGTTTTCTGGCGGGCAGACCAGGCAGCGGATTATGGGGTGCTCAATGACCTGGCCCGTGGTCAGTTGAATCCCCATCGAATAGAACAACACTGGGATGACATGATGAGGGTCGCCGGGTCGCTGAAACTGGGAACGGTGCAGGCATCGGAACTCATCCGCACTCTGCTGAAAAGCGAACGGCCTTCCAGTCTGGCCAGGGCAATCATTGATGTGGGACGCATCAACAAAACCATATACCTGCTCAATTATATCGACGACGAGGACTATCGCCGCCGAATATTGACACAGCTAAACCGGGGCGAGGGACGGCATGCCGTTGCCCGTGTCATTTGCCACGGCCAACGGGGGGAGATTCGCAAGCGGTACCGCGAAGGACAGGAAGATCAGCTTGGTGCGCTCGGGTTGGTGACCAATGCCGTCGTATTGTGGAACACCATTTACATGCAAGCCGCGCTGGATCATTTGCAGCAGCAGCCGTATGAAATCAGGGGAGAAGACGAAAGCAGGCTATCGCCCTTGGTGCATAGGCACGTCAATGTGCTGGGGGATTACTCGTTTACCCTGGCAGAGCAGGTCATGAAAGGGCAACTCAGGCCGCTAAACCAGTCAACAGAAAACATTGACGGCCCTTAGCGTACGTTTCTGTACCGTTGGACTTCAAACCCCAAGGACTCCTTCGTAAATTTTAGGTGTTTGGTGTTCGATCCACGTGGGTCGTGCTTGGGGTATAAGATAATTGGTTAAAATCGACGGAAAGGCTGAAAATTTGGCTTTCAGGCGTTTTAAATTGCTTTGGCTTGGGTCACTAGCCAAAAGCCGTAATGGTGTCTATATGCGCATCTTGGTCGGTTTTTGCTAGGTGAGGTCGTAATAGAGTTTCTGAAAAAAACGTCGCTAAGGAAAATATGAGCTAAATCCGGCCTTCTTCGATAGCTTTGTAATAAGTGCGCCTGCCAATGCCTACTTCAGAGACTGCCTTGCTAACGCTTATGCCACCCTCA
>CAIWDB010000400.1 GCA_903911305.1 uncultured Methylococcaceae bacterium
CAAGACCAGCCAAGTGTTCTCGACTGCCGAAGACCACCAGCAAGCGGTGACCGTGCATGTGTTGCAAGGCGAGCGCGAAATGGCCCGCGACAACAAGTCCTTGGGTCGCTTCGACCTGACCGACATCCCGCTGGCTCCGCGTGGCATTCCGCAGATCGAAGTCACCTTCGACATCGACGCCAACGGAATCCTGCATGTCGGCGCGAAGGACAAGGCTACGGGTAAGGAAAACAAGATTATCATCAAGGCTTCTAGCGGCTTGTCCGATGATGAAGTGAAGAAGATGATCAAGGAAGCCGAAATGCATGCCGAGGAAGACAAGAAGATTCACGCCTTGATTACCGCCCGTAATCATGCGGATTCGGTCATCCACACCACCAACAAAACCCTGCACGAACTGGGCGACAAGGTGGAAGCGGATGAAAAGTCCAAGATCGAAGCGGCGATTGAAGACCTGAAGAAAGTCATCACCACCGACGACAAAGAAGCCATCGACAAGAAGACCGAAGCCCTGACCGACCTCGCTGGCAAACTGGCCGAGCGTCTCTACGCTCAGCAAGCCCCCGGCGCGGGTGGGCCGGGTAATGAATCAGGTGGCGAACAGGCTTCGTCCGGCTCGTCGGAAAGCGGCAAGGAAGATGTCGTGGATGCGGAGTTTGAGGAAGTGAAGGATGATAAAAAATAAAAATTAAGCTGGCGCTTAATTTTTAAATTGGAAACAACGGGCAAACTTGAGAGTTTGCCCGTTTTTCCATATTGTGTACAAAATAGTCAAAATTGAAATATAGCCCCAAGCCAAACTGGCAACTCAAATATTATGAAAAGAAACTGGGACACAATTAGAGAGATTTTATTGAAAGGGGAAGAATTAGAATTTGGTAACACTTTAACCATATCTGATTTTGATGAAATAAGGGCTAAAGAAATTGAATACCATGTAAAACTACTCAAAGAATCTAATCTAATTAAAGCAACTGTAGTGGAATTTTATGGAGGAGGTTGCCAATTTGATTTAGAAAGCCTTACTTGGTCTGGACATGACTTTCTTGATGCGATTCGTAATGATACTATTTGGAATAAAACAAAAACAACAATAGCTACTAAAAGTGGATCTATGACATTTGAACTGATTAAATCCATTGCAATTGAATTAGCAAAAGCAGCCATTGGAAGCGTTATACCTTAGCCCATGTAGGGGGCAAGGCGCAATAGCCGTGTAGGTTTCATTACTATGCGAAAGCTTAAGAACGATGAAAAAAGTGTGTATGGTTGGTCTAAATGTAGCTGGAAAACACTTTAATGTCGCAGGAAAAACATTTTTGTAAGGACTGTGCATGGTTTAACTACTGTGTTTCCAATAAAGTTAATATTTCTAAAAATACCTATTCTCTATGTCCTGATTACTTTATGTCAGCAGAAAAAGACTGTGCCTCAGAAAGATATAAAATTATTGATCGTTCCCACGCTCCGGCGTGGGAATGCATCCCTGACCGCTCTGCGGTTACAAATCTGTGTTTACAAAGAAAGGTAATGGTAAACACAAAAAAAAGCCTGATAACCCATTCAAATCAATCTTTAAGCATTCATGGGTAGAAGCCGCTACACAATTACCGAACCGGGAAAGCCGCATTTTCTAACCTATACGGTCTTAGAGTGGTTGCCGGTATTTACCAGACCCGAAACTGCCAACATTCTACTGGATTGCTGGCAGTATCAGCGTGAACACATGGGGCTATTGCTGCACGGGTATGTGATTCTCGAAAACCACGTCCACCTCATCGCAAAAGCCGAGAGGCTAGATCAAAGTGTGCATAGTTTCAAGTCGTACACCGCGAGGCGGTTGATCGACTTTCTGGTGGAACACAAGGTGCAACGGCTTCTGGAACGATTGCATTTTGCCAAGAAAGCCCACAAGACTGACCGCGAATATCAGTTTTGGCAGGAAGGCTGTCATGCAGAGTTGATTTTCAGCGAAACAGTAATGCGTGAAAAGTTGGAATATATCCACATGAATCCGGTCAAACGCGGCTATGTGGACAAACCGGAGCATTGGCGTTATTCTAGTGCCCGGAATTATCTTGGTGAGACAGGTATAATGTCGATTGATCCTTGGGTTTGATGGTTGGTCGTTTCGTTTGACCGCAGAGCGGTTAGGGATGCATTCCCACGCCGGAGCGTGGGAACGATCAATGCAACCTTATATCAACTCCCGTGTAAACATCAATCTAGGTCTAATAACATGAAACGATTTGCAATATTTACTTTGATATTGGTTGTTATATTAGTTGGTAGTTATTATGTATATTTTGAATATAAAGATAAAGAGAAATTAAAAGTAATAGAGACTGCAAGACTTCCAATTACCAACATGCTAAAAGATCCATTATCCGCTCAATTCAGAAATGAGTCCATTTTGTCAAACAATAAAACGGTATGCGGAGAAGTAAATGCAAAAAATTCAATTGGTGGCTATGTCGGTTTCAAAAACTATATTTCAGACGGAAATTATTACCTGATTGAGGGAGGCTCATTAGATACATGGCCAATACTTGAAAATAAAGTAAATAGTCTTGAATCATCTGATAAAGTTATCATAAGTTCGTTAAAATTCATCCAAAGTGCAGAAAATAATGTTACAGATTTAGATGTCAGAAAATATGCAGATGATCTGAAAATTTTACTTTTTAGTAAAGTTTATATCAATCTGTGCATGGAAAATAAATTATTAGCAACAGAAGCTAACAATAGATTTACAACAGTCACAGATGAAAGAAACGGTATTTTATATTTACCTAATGAAAATAAGCCATTCACAGGTATATATTTACAACTTTATCCAAATGGACAAAAAAAAGAGGAACTTAATATAAAAAATGGCTTATACGATGGAGTAGCAACAATGTGGAATGATAATGGACAAAAACGCATGGAAAGTAATTACAAAAATGGCTTACTGGATGGGGTATATTCAACGTTTCTTTTTAGTGAACTAAAATCAAATGAAGACCATTATATACAAGGGGAAAGGGAAGGATTATCAATATCTTGGTCGCCAAATGGTAGAATACGGAGAAAGGAAAATTATAAAAATGGAAAACTTGATGGTTTGAAAATTTTGTATTACGACAATGGTAGTAAATTTATTGAAACAAATTATAAAGATGGGAAGAAAGACGGTTTGGAAACTCTTTGGAAAGATATAATTGAGAAATGGTCTGAGGCAACTTACAAAGATGGCAGAAAAATTGGGGTAAGAATTTGGTGCTATCTCGGAAAGACGTTAATAATGGAAAATGAAAAACTTAAAGACATGAAATGTCAAGATTAGCCAAGTAACGCGGTAAGGCGCAATACCTCGCGTAGGGCGCAATAGCGGCTTCGCCGCGTATTGCGCCGAATGGTTGTGGATGTATAGTCGATGCGCTTTATGATTATTTTTACCGCAATATATCAAAACTTGGTGAGAAACAAACCATGAATGCAAATGTAGAAAACTTGGTTCTTGAACATCTTCGACATATACGGGGTCGGGTCGATCAAATTGCCGATGATGTGGGAGATTTGAAGCAACGAATGTCTGGTTTGGAAAGTGCTATGAACCTTGTCCGTCGTGAAGTCGCTTTGGGTGATGAGACCGACGCACGTCAACAGGTAACGCTAGACAAACTTAATGCTCGTATCGAGCGTATTGAACGGCGATTGGAATTGCTATAGACATTTTTGATCGTTCCCACTCGTTGGAAGGTGTTTTGACGGATGAAACCATTGCGTTTGTACCTCGACAACTGATGTTTTAACAGCCCTTACGACGATCAATCGAGTACGGAAAACTGGTCTGATTAGGGATATGCGGGTTATTAACCCGGTGCATTTTTACTCGTTCCCAAGCTCCTGCTTGGGAATGCAGCCTTGGAAGCTCCAGCTTCCATTAACGGGTACAATATAACTTCAATAAAAGGTATATTCTTATGTTAAACATGGTCGAACTGCACAGCTTGCCAGCGTTGGATAAACTAAAGATTATTGAAGCTCTTTGGGCGGATTTGGCCAATGATGAAAACAGTATTCCCAATCTGACATGGCACGAAGGAGAGTTGCTTAAAACCGAAGAAAGGTATATGGATGGCAGCATTGAAACAGTTGACTGGCAGCAAGCAAAAAAAGAATTACGTTCACAGTTTGAATGAAAATTAAAATTCTCCGCACTGCTATGGATGACCTTGCCATAACTCGTAAGACGAAATGCTAAAACTTAACAAGATATAATATGAAAACGTACACGGCAATTGTTGAACGATGCTTGGATACTGGGTTATATGTCGGTTTCATTCCCGGTTTTCCGGGGGCGCATACCCAAGCCGGAACGCTGGATGAGTTGAATCAAAATCTGCGTGAAGTCGTTGAAATGCTTTTGGAGGATGGTGAGCCGATTCTACAAACTGAGTTCATTGGCACACAGAATGTAGCCATTGTTTGAATATGGGCAACTTACCAATTCTAAAGCCTCGCGAGGTTCAAGGCCGTAAGGGGGAATCAAGGACGGGTTCCGCCGAATTTTGTGGGTTGGTCGTTCTGCTCGTTCCCAAGCTCCTGCTTTGATCGTTCCCACGCTCCGGCGTGGGAACGCATCCCTGACCGCTCGGAGGTCAATAAAGGTACGGTAATCGTACAAATAGCCTGTGTCAAGCCATTCTAATTCAATTTTTATCTATTCATGGGCAGAAGCCGCTATACAATCACCGAGCCGAGCAAGCCACATTTTCTGACTTACACAGTGTTAGAATGGCAGCCGGTTTTTACCCGACCTGAAACCGCCAACATTTTACTGGATTGCTGGCAGTATCAACGTGAACACATGGGGCTGTTGTTGTAGGCTCAAGTGATTATAGAAAACCACGTCCACCTAATCGCAAAAGCCGAAAGGCTGGATCAAAGTGTGCATAGTTTCAAATCGTATACCGCAAGGCGGTTGATCGACTTTCTGGAGAAACAGAAGGTGCAAAGGCTTCTGGAACGATTGCATTTTGCCAAGAAAGCCCACAAGACTGACCGCGAATATCAGTTTTGGCAGGAAGGCTGTCATGCGGGTGATTTTCAGCGAAACAGTGATGCGTGAAAAGTTGGATTATATCCACATGAACCCGGTCAAACGCGGCTATGTGGACAAACCGGAGCATTGGCGCTATTCCAGCGCCCGGAATTATTTAGGCGAGACAGGTATAATGCCGGTTGACACATGGGTATGAAGGCTGGTCGTTACGTTTGACCGCAGAGCGGTTAGGGATGCATTCCCACGCCGGAGCGTGGGAACGATCAACAGGTGTGGTGACAGGAAAATTTCCGAGAAGGGCGCTGCTCGCCGTGCTGGACTGGTATATTATACATAAGGACGAATTAATGGCTAACTGGATTGCCGCGATGAATCGTAAGCCATTGTCAAAAATTGAACCTCTGGAATAATTACTATGTTTATGCATGTAATAGAAGCAAAATATATCGACGATTACCGTCTATGGCTGTCATTTAATGATGGCGCAAAAGGGGAGGTGGATTTGTCTCCTGAATTATTTGGCGAATTATTTGAGCCATTGAAGGATAAGACGTTATTCAGTTCTTTCAAGCTGGAAGGACATACGATAGCTTGGGATAATGGAGCTGATTTTGCACCTGAATTTTTACGCGAAAATATTACCTGAATAAACGCGGTAAGGCCGTAAGGCGCAATAGCGGCTCCGCCGCGTATTGCGCCGAATGGTTATGATGGTAAAACTGATGCGACCGATGACAAAATTAATGGCTAAATATAAAGTCGCATATCTACGATTGAAATGGTTCACAGGAAGCGCTAAACGATGAAAGTTTATTTGGACGCTTGTTGCCTCAATCGTCCATAC
>CAIWDB010000401.1 GCA_903911305.1 uncultured Methylococcaceae bacterium
ATAATGAATATATGCAACATGTAGGAGCGGGCCACGCCCGCGATAAATAGCCTATTTTTGAAGACTTGGCCCAAACAATCGCGGGCATGGCCCGCTCCTACGGATCAAATAAAGTAATCAATTGATATTGAAAACGCTGTACAAACAAAAATTCACTGGACAAAGAAACCAACATTGAATCTGAAAATCACCTATGAACATCAACAACAATCAATTATTTAATCTCTCACGGCTAATCCTATTAGTTGCCACATTTGCTTTCTGTCAGGCTTTAAGTGCCTCAAGCCTAGTATATGACGGCGGCGAACCCTCGCTGGATGGCGGCAATAACATGGGATTTGCTTGGCAAGCACAAGACTTTGTTGGTGGGCCTCACGCATTCATCACCGGAGTACACTTTAATTCATTGGAAGAACAAGATGCCTATCGTAACAGCATCAGTTGGCAAATTAGAACCGATGCAGGAAGCATTCCAGAGGGTGTTGTCGCTGAAGGGGATGGGTTGACAAATTTGACGAAGGTAGCCACTGGCAGAATCACAACCATTGGCAATATTGATTATACGGAGTATTCCTACGACTTTGATATTAATCCATTAAAAATATACGGACTATATTGGCTAGTATTGCATAACGGGACGTTTGACAACCTTGATGACCCGAATAATTTTCTGTGGTCTTGGTCAACGGTCGCGTCGGGATTATCAGGTTTCGAATCTTACGATATGGGGCAAACCTAGATTGAGAATTTAGAGTACTCATCCTTTAAGATTTACGGGATAATCCCCGAACCAGCAAGTTTACCGTTATTGTCAATTGGTTTGGTTCTGTTGCTGGTTTGCCGTCGTAGAGTGAATGGCTCAGATGGAGGAAGACAACACAATGATGATTAACAACAGCAAGATAAGTTTGGGTTTCTTCATTTTTTCTGCCTTAATCGCTCAAGCCCAAGCAGAAACCGTTCAAAATACCCAAGTAAGCTATCCCACACATTCTGGAATTTCCCGCGCACGGGATATAACCAATGTCAGTCGCTTTGTTTCAACGGTCGTGGACGATGAAATAGCACAAAGTGTCACCACTGATCATTTCCAAATGCCAGCCTATATTCTTGGTAATCAAAACGATCCAGCATTGCAAACCTTGGCAAACCCACGGCAAATCAATACCAATGCCCCAATTTCTAGTCATTTTGCTGGCTTGGGATTGGATTTTCCGGGATTCTCGCTCATCGCCAACGTACCTGATAGTGAGGGGTCCGTTGGCAAAACACAATATGTGCAATGGGTCAATATTAGTTATGTGGTTTTTGATAAAGTCACTCATGTCGTGCTTGCCGGGCCTAATCCCGGGAATGCCTTATTTGTAGGTTTGCCAGAAACATCCCTGTGTAGGACGGAAAATAATGGTGATCCAATGGTCAAGTATGATCAGTTCGCCAACCGATGGGTAATGAGTCAATTTGCTAAAAAAATCGACGGGAACCCCACTAAGTCACAATTTGCCCAATGTATCGCGGTTTCAGCCACCGATGATGCAACAGGCGATTGGTATGTTTGGCAGTACGACTACCTTTCATTTAACGATTATCCGAAACTTGGACTTTGGTCTGATGCGTATTTCATCACCTATGATATGTATGATAAAACCACAACGAGTAGTACTTATACTGGCGTAAAATCTTGCGCCTTTGAACGCAATGTAATGCTATTTGGGAACCCGTCACCGAAAACGATTTGCCATGACATTACAAAAACTGACTTAAACGAAAACCTCATCCTCTTGCCCGCCGATTTGGACGGGAAAAGACCCCCACCAGTAGGTGCCCCCAACCCCCAATTCATTGCTGTCATAGACGAAAACAGCAAAGCTTGGCTCTGGCGTTACCAATTCAAAGTTGATTTTGAACATGATACCTCGGAGTTTACTGGACCCACCAAGATAGAAGTTGCCCAGTATATTCCTTGTTACTACCCGGAAAGTTACCCGTCATTTTGTGTGACTCAACCCGACACCGATCAAAAACTGGATACTATCATGTTTGCTTTGATGAATAGGGTAGCTTATCGCAATTTTGGCACCTATGAATCTGTGGTGCTAACCCATTCCGTCAAAGCGCAAGACTTGGCGGGTGAACGAACAGGTGTCCGCTGGTACGAGATTCGCAGACCGAATGCAGCAACCCCTTTGGTTTATCAGCAAAGCACATTTTCGCCCGACACTGACCACCGGTGGATGTCCAGTGCCGCGATGGATAAGCTAGGCAATATTCTAATTGGTTATAGCCGGTCGAGTTCGGTCACTTATCCCTCCATTTACTATACCGGGCGTTTGCGCAGCGAACCCTTGAATTATCTGCAAACAGAAGCACCTATAATGATCGGCAGTGGTTCCCAGACCAATAATGGTCGGTGGGGGGACTATAGCGCGATGAGTATAGACCCTGTAGATGATTGCACTTTTTGGTACACACAAGAGTATCTCGAATCTCCGAATAGTGAAAGTAAGTCTTGGAAAACCAGAATAGCCAGCATGAAGTTTAAGAATTGCAAATAGGCACCTGATTCGCAGTTGTTTCAGCCAAGACTTAAATCGCCGTCAATTCGGCATGGATGCCGACCAATCAGCCGGGGGCTGATTTGGACGCACGGAGGGCGGGGCGAAGCCCGAACCACAGGGATGTGGTGAGCCAATCCAGCGTCCAAATACCGTAATCAGGAACAAAATTGAACGTCATCGATTTCTTGGCGTTTTACAACAGCAAGCGTTCGCATTCGAAACGGGGCTATCAAACACCTTTGGAATTCGAGAGGAAATTTTACAGCAAGGCTGCCTGAAAAAGTGTCCGGTTTTACTTGACCATTACACATGGCAAGAGGATTGAACGCATCGTGCGGGACATTGGCAGGCGTGCGGGGATAGAGGTTCACCCGCACATGCTGCGGCACACCTATGCAAACACACACCTTGTGCGCATTACAGCGCGCCGAAACTAAATTGGAACCGTTGGTCTTCGTGCAACATCAACTGGGTCATGCGTCAATCCAGACTACCATGGTATATCTGCATCTCGTTCACGAACGGGCGAACCAGGCGGTGCTGGCGTATGACGACGAGTTGAACGATTGGATGGAGGGCCAGTGGCAAAAATTAAAATGTTCCCCCGGGTCGATTTGACCATCCCAGGCATCGAACACACGCGGTGTCCCCACGGAGAAGTCGTCATTCCCTTAGAGGACGTACCGCCGCTGATAGAGATGCACACGGACTGCCTTAGGGCGCATCCGAAGGACAAAGTATTGTTTCTTTGCCTTTTTAAGCGTCGTGGAAATAAAATTTCACAGGTTCCACTGAGGGTGGAGGGGAGTGTCGAGTCTCTCTCTTCCATCATGCCAACGGTAGCTCATCTCATCCGTCGAGTGATCGAACTTACGGACTCCTTGCGGCAGGAGGCCCCGCTGCATCTCAAGGATAGGATGTGGCTGTATCGGATGCGGTCGATCAAAGATAACGGTAAGGTAGCGGCGTTAAGCCGCTCGATCCTCTATAATGCCACGCAAAAGCTGATCAGGGACTATGGCCTCCGTGATGTCGATGGCAAGCTCCTGCGGATCAATGTAAGCAGGCTGCGCAAGACTTTCACGAATCGCATCTACGAAATTCTGGACAACGATCCGGTTGCGACCGCCATGGCGGCAGGCAATTCCCTTCCAGTCCTAGGTAATCACTATTTGCGTCCCGGAAAGTCATCTGAGCGGAACTGGAAGTTCATGGGCGTGGCGCTAACACAAGAACTGATGACCGCTACGCTGGGAGCCACTGAAATGACACCCACTGGGCGTTGCACGGACAACCTACAAGGGGCAGTACCCCAAGAAAGACGGTGCGACCTGCATGAGTTTCCTAGACTGCTTGAGGTGCAGGAACTACGTGGTGACCGGTGACGATCTTTACCGACTTTTCTCCTTCTTCTGGCGCATTTTCCAAGAACGGAATCGGATGGATAAACGGAAATGGGAAAAGCATTACCGCCATATCGCCCGGCTCATTGATCGTGATGTCATCGAGGTAGGCATTACCAAAAAAAAATTTCGCCAAACCGAAGTGGACGCTGCACGAGAGCGTGCACGCACAGACCCGCACCCTTATTGGAAAACCCAAGGCATATTCGAGGAATTTCAATGAGCCATGCCCAAGCCGTCGAATCATTACCTCCCTTACTTGCAAACCAGCCATGTGACGTGCGAAACCTCGCTCACAGCGATCGCGACGCGCTAATTGTGTCAATGGTCAAAGTGGACGGTCAATGGCAAATCGTAAGCCGGTATGGCGCAGATCGGTGGGAGCTTACCGGACGCACAACGAACCGGAAGATATCCGAGTCCACCATTGACTTCAAGCTTGTACCTGAGTCATTCCGCACATCCATGAAAGGGATCATGTACCGCTATTTGCGCCGGGGCAGGCGGGGCAAAAACGTCCAGGAACAGGTACACTCCGCAAACTTTTCTATGGTGCCCTGCCGTTCCTCCGGTACATGACTTCACTTAAGGTGATTTCCATCAAACATTTTCCCCGACATAGTAAAATCGTCTATCCCTAAAATAATCCAGCCGAGACTGACCTTGCAGCCTACTGCCGATCCGAACCCTTTACCGCCATTGAGCGCGTCCCAAGTTGAAGACCTGAAACTGGCGAGCGGCAAGATGCTGGGTCCCGAACGCCGGTCGTTCCTAGCGGCGATGGCCGACAAGCATTGCGGGGGCAGCGCCCGCCAGGCGGAGCGGGTCTTCGGCTGGGGGCGCGGTACCGTCCAACTGGGGTTGCATGAACGGCGCACCGGCGTGGTCTGCGTGGGGGCGCAAGCCGCCTACTGCGGCAACTGGCTTTGGGAGGAAAGGAATCCCGAAGTGGCGTCTGCCCTGTTTGCGCTGGCGGAGTCGCATGCCCAGCAGGACCCCACGTTCCGCACGGCGCTGGCGTACACCCGCCTGACGGCGGCGGAGGCATTGAGGCAGCTGCGGTTGCAGGGCTTCGGCGAAGGGCAGCTTCCCGCGCCCAGCACGATGGCGGACATCCTGAACCGCAACGGCTACCGCCTGCGCAAGGTGGTCAAGGCCAAGCCCCAAAAAAAGTCCCCGCGACCGACGCGATCTTCGCCAACCTCAAGGCCAAGGACGGGGAGTCGCCCGGCGGCGGGGCGGTCAAGCGGTTGAGCATGGACTGCAAGGCCACCGTCAACATCGGCGACTACTCGCGGGGCGGGAAGACCCGGGGCGACAACCGCGCCGCCGACCACGACATGGGGTGCGCGGAAAAGCACACCCCGTTCGGGTTGGTCGACGAGGACGGCGGGCAACTGCACCTGACCTTCGGCAGTTCCGCCAAGACCAGCGACTTCATCGTCGACAGCTTGGAAGCCTGGTGGGAAGCGCTGCCCGAATGGGAGCGGGCCGTCATTGCGCACATCCAGATCAAGACCGACAACGGCCCGGAAAGCAGCGGCAAGCGCACCCAGTTCCTCAAGCGCATGGTCGATTTTGCCGACGCCACCGGCAGGACGGTGCAACTGCTTTACTTCCCTCCCTATCACAGCAAGTACAACCCGGTCGAACGGTGCTGGGGCATCTTGGAGCAGCATTGGAACGGCGCGAAGCTGGTGGATGCCGAAACCATGCTGGAGTGGGCGAAGAGCATGACGTGGAAAGGCATCAAGCCCGTCGTCACGCTTTGCCGCAAGACCTATGAAAAAGGCGTTTCCCTGTCCAAGGCCGCCATGCGGGAAGTCGAGGCCAGGCTGGAAAGGAATCCCGCCCTACCCAAGTGGGACATTCTCATTCGGCCTGATTGACGGGTAATAACTTTTTTGAAAATCACCTTAATCCTAATTTTAAGGCTGAACCAAACCATATCCGGCGAGATGGACGGGTGTCTTGTCCACATTGCAACAGGCTAATCGTCCCGCGCATGAGTTTTTGGTATGGGCAGCCAGATCGTTCATTTTGCCCCTTTTGTGCCACCATGATCCAGAATTTCATGGGTTATACAACTCTGGATATATTGCTTGACATGATTACCCACGTTGTTTTTTTCGCTGCGTACAGAGTGGCTTCAGTCTCATAATGTTCGCTTAATCTTGCTCGCGCATCATGGGTTCCATCTGATCCCAAACGAAGGAAACCCGACATGCGAGCATTACCACTTTTGTTCTTTTCATTTGCCTGCTCCTGCACGGCACTGGCCGACCAACCCCAAGACTTGTTGACGGCGTTCACCGCCGAGGCACGGCAAGCCAACCCCTCTTTTTCTGGGTTCTCCTCCAGCCATGGCGAGCAATTCTTTAAGAACCGACATCAAGGTGACTGGAGTTGCTCTACCTGCCATACCACCAACCCCGCCGCGGTGGGCCAACATACCGTGACCGGCAAACGCATCGAACCTATGGCCCCGTCCGCCAACCCGCAACGCTTCACCAGTCGCGAAAAGGTGGAAAAATGGTTCCGGCGCAACTGCAATGACGTACTCAAGCGCGAATGCACCTTGCAAGAAAAAGGCGATGTGCTGGCCTATCTGTTATCGGTCAGTTAATGAGGGGATAATCATGCGTAATATAAAACAAAAATCCATGGCTTTCTTATGCGGGCTAAGCCTGTCAATATTGAGCGCAGGACCCCAAGCCAGCGGAAATGTTGCCATGCCGCCTGATCCCTTGTATGTGCAGGAATGCGGGAGTTGCCATGTGCCTTACCCGGCTAGAATGCTGTCGCGTTCGTCGTGGCAGGCTTTGTTAATCGGTCTGCAAAACCATTTTGGCAGCAATGCCGACTTGGACAGGGACAGTCTGCAAGCCATAGGCCGCTATTTGGAAGCCAATGCCAAGCGCGGCGAAACGGTGGCGGATGGCAAGCCGATCCTCCGCATCACCGAAACCCGCTGGTTCCGGCATGAACACGATGAGATTTCCGGGCAAACCTGGAAGCTACCCGCCGTCAAGTCGCCCTCCAATTGCGCAGCTTGCCACACGTCTGCCGCACAGGGCAATTATTCGGAACATCAAATCCGCATTCCAAGAAACTAAGGTAACAAAACATGCAGAACCGTATCCTCGTCTGGGACCTCCCGACCCGCATTTTTCACTGGTCACTCGTTGCCAGTTTCACTGTCGCCTTCTTGACGGCGGAAAGCGAGCGTTGGCGGGACATTCACGTCATCACTGGCTATACGCTGCTGGGCTTGATGGGTTTTCGCCTCGTCTGGGGTTTCATTGGGCCGCGCCATGCCCGCTTTGCCAACTTTATAAAAGGCCCACAGGCCATAGTGCGCTATTTGAAAAGCCTTTGGTCGGGTCAACCAGAACATTATGTCGGCCACAACCCTTTGGGTTCAATCGCCATTCTGTTGTTCTTGCTGCTAGGCATAGGCAGTGGTTTGACGGGTTGGCTGGTGTATGGCGAACTCGGCGGCGAGTGGCTGGAAGAACTCCACGAATCGGTTTCCTTCGCAATGTTGGCTGTAGTCTGCTTGCACATACTCGGTGTGCTGGTCAGCAGCAAACTTAATCATGAAAACCTGCCGTTGGCAATGGTCACCGGGAAAAAACGGGGCGATGCCGGACAGTCCATCCCAAATTCAAGGGTGTGGGTTGGGATACTATTGCTAACTGCTGTCATCGGATTCTGGACTTGGAGTTGGAACGGGATGCATCATGGAAGCCTGTTACAAGATGTTCAGGCAAGACTCATGGATGGGCAGGAAAAATCTGACTCACAAGAACAGGATGATGACTGAGGGTTGTATCGTTTTGCAATTGAGGAAGGAATGATGAGAGCGCTACTCGTGGAAGATGATTCTCTGCTGGGTGACGGTTTGCGTGTCGGCCTAAAACAGGCGGGCTTCACCGCTGATTGGGTCCAAGACGGCCTATCGGCCCAACATGCGCTTGAAACCGAGACTTTCGCCGCTGTTGTGCTTGATCTTGGTTTGCCCAAACTGGCCGGACTCGACGTGCTGAAACGGCTTAGGGCGGCGAAGAATGCAGTGCCTGTGCTAATCCTCACCGCCCGCGATGCGATAGACGACCGGATCGCCGGATTGGATGCCGGGGCTGACGACTATTTGGTCAAGCCTTGCGACCTTGGCGAACTGGCCGCCCGCCTGCGGGCGCTGATCCGACGGGCCAGCGGTCAAGCCGCACCATTGGTCGAAGTCGGGCCGTTGGCGCTTGACCCCGTGGCCCACACCGTCGCCTACCGGGGCGAGCCGGTGGAACTCTCCGGCAAGGAGTTTGCTTTGCTGCATGAATTTATGCGCGAGGCGGGTAGGGTGTTGTCCAAGGAGCAGATCATCCAGCGACTCTACGGTTGGCAGGATGAAATCGAGTCCAATGCCGTCGAGGTGCATGTCCACCATCTGCGCCGCAAAATTGCGCCAGAGGTCATTGTAACTTTGCGAGGTGTCGGTTATTTGCTGCCCAAGGAACTTATATGACCCTTATGAAATCCTTGCAGGCGCGTTTGCTGTTGGGGGTTATGACTGTCACGGTTGTTGCGTGGATTGCGTTGGCGCTTAGTGCTTATTTCCAGTCGCGCCACGAATTGGACGAACTGTTGGATGCCCATCTGGCCCAGACCGCCGATGTCCTATCCTTGCAACTTTCCGAAGAATTTGAGGAAACCGAACCAGAACACGCGCAACCCTTGCACCGCTATGCCCGCAACGTGGCTTTTCAGGTATGGGAACACGGGCGGCAACTGCGGCTCCATTCCGTCTCGGCACCCCCAGACAAACTCTCTCCAGTCGAGCAAGGCTTCAGTTTTTCTAAGATAGACGGAAAGCGCTGGCGGGTGTTCAGCATTTGGAACCATGGCAAGGATGCTTTGATCCAAGTGGCAGAACGGGTCGAAGCGCGGGATGAAGTCAGCGAGGAAATTGCTTGGAATCTGCTCGCCCCAGTGTTTTTCGTCCTGCCCTTGCTGGGTTTCGCCTTAGCGTTGGCAATCCGCAAAGGGCTTAAACCGCTCAAAGCATTGGCACGGGAAGTGTCGGGCATGGACTCCCGCCGTTTGGAACACCTTCAGGCCGACCAAGCACCGCATGAAGTCCGGCCCTTGGTGACACAACTCAACGCGCTATTTGACCGTATTCAGGAATCCATGGAAAACGAAAGGCGTTTCACCGCCGATGCCTCTCATGAACTGCGCACACCCATCGCCGCGATCCGCACCCAAGCCCAAGTCGCCAAGAAAGCCCAAGACGAAGCCGAACGACTACACGCACTGGACCAAGTGTTGACGGGCTGCGACCGGGCCACCCATTTGACCGCGCAATTGCTGACGCTCGCCCGTTTGGAAGGCAGTCAATGGTCGGTTCCGAGCCGCTTGGTCGATCTAAACGAAGTTGCCCGTTCAGTGCTGGCTGAATTAGGGCAGCTTGCCTATGGCAAAGGGATTGAACTCGAACTCATCGCACCGACACAGGGGGTGGCTATCCATGGCGATGAAACTTTGCTTAGGGTTTTGGTGCGGAACCTGGTTGACAATAGCCTGAACTATAGCCCGTCAAATACGAAAATCACCGTCTGCATCCAAACAACAGACTCCAAGGCAAGGCTGGAAGTCACAGACCAAGGACCCGGCATACCGGAGGAAGAGCGGGGACGTGTGCTTAACCGTTTTTATCGCATTCTCGGCACGAATCAGGCTGGATCGGGACTCGGCCTCTCCATCGTCGCCCGCATTGCCCAATTGCATGATGCCTCCCTGTATTTGTCGGCAGGCGAAGATCAAGCAGGATTGAGGGTCAGCCTAACCTTTCCAAGGGCAAGGGCTATTTAAAGGCTTAAATTATAGGAATAGTTATGACATCCATAAAAAATCCAGTCACGGCCTTGGTGCATTTAATCCATCGTTATTTCATCTGGATCATCGTGTCTTCCTACCTGATTGCTGCCGTGATGCCTGGATTTGGCCTGTGGATTCGCACCCTGAACCTAGGCAGCTTCAGTGTATTTCAATGTAAGCTGGATTTCCCCCTGCCACCCCTCATGCTGGCATCTTTGCTGTTCAACGCAGGGATGGGGGCGCGGTCGGCTGAACTGAGGCATTTGCTGCACAAGCCTTGGGTGTTGTTGGGTGGTGTATTCGGTAACGTGGCGACGCCCTTGGCCTTTATCATGGTGGTCAGCTTTGCGATGCGGTTCTGGCACAACCCCGACGAGGTTCAGCAGATTCTCGTCGGCCTTGCCTTGGTGGCCTCCATGCCCATCGCCGGCGCATCGACCGCATGGTCGCAAAATGCCAACGGCAACCTAGCCCTGAGTCTTGGATTTGTTTTGGCGACCACGCTGCTAAGCCCGCTGCTGACCCCGATGGTTCTCCATGCCGTCGGCTTCGTCACCGTTGGCGACTATTCCGAGGACTTGCACGAACTTGCCGCCGACGGGGCAGTCAGCTTTTTGGGTGCGTGGGTCATCCTGCCTTCACTGCTTGGCATTCTGGCCCGCTGGCTGGCAGGAGATGACCGCATCAACTCGGTGATGCCTTTGGTGAAGCTAATCAACTACTGCGTTTTGGTTTTGCTCAATTATTCGAACGCCTCTTTGACGCTGCCCAATGTGTTATCGGACCCTGACCTCGACTTTCTGGCCATCATGCTGGTCATCGTTATCGCACTGTGTAGTCTTGCGTTCGCCTCTGGGTATCTGCTGGCGCGGGTTTTCCATTCCGACCGCAAAGAAACGGTTTCGCTGATGTTTGGGCTGGGAATGAATAATAATGGGACAGGACTGGTGATTGCCGCACTGGCCTTGGCCGACCATCCGCAAGTGATGTTGCCTATTATCTTTTACAACCTCGTTCAGCATCTCGTCGCCTCTTCGGTCGATTATGCCATTTTTCGACGCTAGCCCGCCGTGTCATGGCCCGTGCGATCCCAATAGCAGCAACTTGAGATGCCTTAAC
>CAIWDB010000402.1 GCA_903911305.1 uncultured Methylococcaceae bacterium
CTTTGGCGGATTTGGGCGGCATCCATCTATTGGAACTGAAAAAATTTACAGCGGAACGGATTGAAACCGAGGAACAACGCTGGCTACAGTTTTTCAAAGAAGGTGAGCAACTGGATGAAAGCGCACTACCTGACTGGATGAACACTGACGAAATGAGGCAAGCCATGAAAACCCTTAAACTGTTTTCCGATAAAGAACGCGACTACCACGCCTACCAAGCGCGGCAAAACTATCTGCGCGAACAGCGGACTATACAAATAGAAAGGGAGGAGGATTTGCGGGAGATGGAGATGGTTAAGCAGGAAAAGGAGCGGATTAAGCAAGAAAAGGAGCAAATACAGCACGATATGGAACAGGCTCAACAGGATTTAGAGCGTGAGCGGCTAGAAAAACAAGCGGCTTTGCAGCGTGAACAAGTTGCCATGCAGGAAAGGCAATCCCTGCAAGAAGAAAATGAGCGGCTTAAAGCTCTGCTGGCTCAATCAAAGCGGTAAGTCGGCTTCTGCATTTCGTATACAGGCGGAAATATGACCACCTACCAAGCCACGTTTGAAATCCCTGAAAAAGTGCTATTGGCGGAAAAGACCGATGCCGCCAGTTTTGGCCGTGAAATGCAGATGCTCGCTGCGGTCAAGTTGTTTGAAATGGGCCGACTCTCCTCCGGGCGGGCAGCGGAACTGGCCGGTATGCTACGGGTTGAATTCTTGCTCAATTTGAGCCGGTACAAAGTTTTCCCCTTGACTGCCGAACTTGATGATTTGGAAAATGGGCATGTCCAAAGCCATTAGCAACACGTCACCATCATTCTATCTGTATCGTATGGCAAGCCATACGCCAACATTATCCCCATCAATGGCTTTTGCTTGAAGCACTCAAGGCTCACAGCGAAGGGGGCAAGCGCATTGTCGATCAATTAGCCGTACTCGAAACTTATACCGATTCCACCACTGCCTTGCAAGCCTATAAAATTCTTCATGGTCAAGCACCTAGCCGGGAATTGTATGTTTTTCATACCAGTCGGGATAAGCTCGATATTGAAGAGCGACGTTGGTTCGGTATTCGGGGATAGGCGTGAACATTAGAATTCAGGATGGTTTGCCATTTATCAGTGCGACTATTGACTATATTGGACAAAGTATAACCTTGGATAATATACTCCTTCTGGAAACCTAATTAACTCTTTCAATGGCAATATGGCAATGAATACCGAAACAGTTTCCTTCGAAATTCCGCAGACTATCTTGGCTTCCTTGAAAGTGGGAACTGTGGAGTTGGCAAGCAATATCCGCCTACTTGCCGCCATAGCTTATTTTAGGGATAGAAAACTCTCTTTGGGTAAGGCGGCAGAATTTGCTGGGATAGGCCGCTTGGATTTTATGGATATTTTATCGGATAAGGGCATCGTGCTTTTCGATTACGATGAATCCATGTTGACTAGCGAATTAGACGGCATTGACCAATTAGACGCAATTCAATGACCGTTATTAGCAATGCCACACCGCTGATTGCGTTTGCCCGCATCAACCGGCTGGATTTACTGCACAAAGTGGTCGGAAATCTAATTATTCCCGAAGCGGTAGCTCGTGAAATTTCGGACTATCAAGGCGGAGGAAAGGCTACTATTGCCTTGTCAACAGAAACGTGGATAAGCATCGCGTCGGTGCAATCCGGGCAACAGGTGCGTTTGCTGCTGCCCCTGCTTGACCGGGGCGAGGCTGAAGTTATTGCATTGGCTTTGGAATGGCAGCCAAAACTGGTGCTGATGGATGAATTGACTGGGAGAAAGGTAGCTGAATCTCTCGATCTTAAAGTTTGCGGTTCGGTTGGCCTTTTGATCAGGGCCAAGCAAATGGGTGAGATAACTGCCGTCAAGCCGCTAATGGATGAGATGAGAAAGCAGGGCATTTATTTCGGGCAAAGGTTTATTGACGCGGTTTTGCGGTTAGTTAACGAATAGAGCCGTTAGGGTCTTAGGAATCGCTGAGGAACGAAGCGCATAAACCCTGAATGTGCGCCACCTTCGTCGGTGCATACTGTCGTTTTTATATAAGCCATTTCTTAAATTGGGGATTCGTTATGCAATGGCAGTCTATACGCCAACATTATCCCCATCAATGGCTTTACTTGAAGCACTCAAGGCGCACAGCGAAGGGAGAAAGAGCGTTCTCGATCAATTAGCCGTACTCGAAACATATACCGATTCCACAACCGCCCTGTAAGCCTAAAAGATTCTTCATGGTCAAGCACCTAACCAAGAATTGTATGTTTTTCATACCAGCCGAGATAAGCTAAGATATGAAAGTGGTTCGCCCTACTATGATGGTGTGGTAAATATGGATAAGTGGGGAAATCCTATGCCTATGCCTATGCCTATGCCTATGCTTGTGCTAATTGATAGTGTTGGCGGGATTATAATATTCCTGTTGTTCCGATTAGGGCTAGAAAAAAATAAATGGAAGAAGCTATTGCATTGGGCGCATCTGGCAAATGATAGGGCTGGATACAAATATCCTTGTCCGCCATATCGTGCGGGACGATCCTATTCAAACTGACGTGGCGACCCAGTTGATTGATACAAGCTGCACGGTGGAAGAACCCGGATTCGTCTCTCTGGTCGTGTTGGTGGAACTGGTTTGGGTGCTAGGGAACGGGTATAAACATCCGAAACCGTTGATAACATCGGTGTTGTCTAAAGGGATGTGGTGAGCCAATCCAGCGACTAGGAAGGCAAACTATTGTTGATAGTTCATCGAAATTCAGGAAATTTTCATCCAATTTGCTTATCATGGAGCCATGAACTCCAAACCTCAAGCCGCACGTTTCTGCCCTCATGTCTGTTGACAACAACGCCCCATGCCTGTCTAGCCGCGAATTGCCTGACCGCCGACTCGAAATCGTCTTGAGTGGCGACTGGACAGCCGAAGTGGCGCGGCCTTCTGTCGATGAAATCCTCGCACCATTAGCCAACTCACAGGCTGAAATCTGTTTCGATACATCCCAGCTAGGCCAATGGGATAGCCTGTTGCTGACCTTGTTAAAGGCCATAGACGCTCACTGCAAGCAGACGGGAATACGGGTGAACCGTGCTGGCCTGCCCGTTGGCGTTCGCGGCATGTTGCAACTGACCGATGCCGTGCCGGAACAGGAAGGGGTTAGGCGAACCCCCCCGCATTCGGGTTTGTTGGAAAAGACTGGGTTAATCGGTATCGCGGTTTGGGAAGAAGCCATTGCCATGTTGACATTCATCGGCGAGGCGGCAATCGGGTTTGTCAGATTCCTGCTAGGCAGGGCGCATTATCGCCGGGTTGATTTGGTTCTGTTGATTCAAGAATGCGGAGCCAATGCACTGCCGATTGTAAGTTTGATTAGCTTCTTGGTGGGTATGATCTTGGCATTTGTCGGTTCGGTGCAATTGGCAAAATATGGCGCTCAGACGTATATTTCAGATTTGGTGGGTTTGGGAATGGCGCGTGAAATGGGAGCTTTGATGACCGCCATCATTATGACCGGACGCACGGGCGCAGCCTTTGCGGCTCAACTCGGCTCCATGCAAGTCAACGATGAAATTGACGCATTGAAGACCATGGGTTTTTCCGAAATGGAGTTTCTGGTGGTTCCCAGAATGCTCGCGCTGATTTTGATGATGCCTTTACTCTGTGTGTACTCCGACCTGATGGGCATGGCTGGCGGCGGTTTGGTGGGACTTACTATGTATGACATTTCTATTTTGGAATATACGCAACATATACTAGCCCGTCTTAGGTTTCAAGATTTGGCCGTGGGCGTGGGCAAGAGTGTGGTTTTTGGCGTGTTGGTTGCCATTTCCGGATGTATGAGAGGAATGCAATGCGGTCGCAGTTCTCAAGCTGTGGGCATGGCAGCGACTTCCGCCGTGGTGACCGGCATTGTCATGATTGTTTGCGCCGATGCCGTGATGACTTTGATTGTCATCGGTATGAAATGGTGATTGCATGGGCGAGCCACATATTACCGTGACCGAATTGACCATGGCTTATGGTGACATGGTTATTCAGCGCGACATGAACTTTACCGTTAACCGAGGCGATATTTTCATTGTCATGGGCGGCAGTGGCTGCGGCAAGAGTACTTTGCTGCGGCACATGATTGGACTTAAACAACCGGCAAAGGGGAGTATTTTTTACAAGAACCTTAGTTTTTGGGATGCCAGTCCAAAGCAAAGAAGGAAGTTGATGATGAAGATGGGCGTATCTTACCAAAGCGGGGCCTTGTTCAGTTCCATGACCTTGGCCGAAAACATCGCTTTGCCACTGTCTGCATTCACAGCGCTGACGCGCAAAGAAATACGGGAAATTGTGTCGTTAAAATTGGCTTTGGTCGGACTGGCCGGTTTTGAAGGTTATTATCCAGCAGAAATCTCTGGCGGAATGCAAAAACGGGCCGGGCTTGCCCGCGCCATGGCTTTGGACCCGGATATTCTGTTTTTTGACGAACCGTCTGCCGGACTCGATCCAATCAGTTCACGATTATTGGATGATCTGATACTTAATCTGCGTGATAATCTAGGCGCCACTATTGTGGTGGTGACTCATGAATTATCTAGCATATTTGCGATAGGCAGTAATTCCGTATTTCTCGATGGCGAAAGCAAATCCATCATCGCCCAAGGCAATCCAAAGCGCTTATTGGCAGAATGCGAAATAGCGAAGGTACACCAATTTCTGACACGAGGAAATTTGAGGAAAAATAGTATGTCCGCGCATGGAGATAAGGTATGAGCAGCAAGGCCAACCCCGTACTGATAGGCGGTTTCATCGTAGGTGCGATAGCGTTAATAGTGGCGGCTATCTTGCTGTTTGCCAACGGGGTGTTTTCAAATCCGCAAAAGAATATGATATTTTTTGAAGGCTCGGTCAATGGGCTTAATATTGGCGCACTGGTCAAACTAAAAGGCGTTCCTGTTGGCAAGGTAGTCGATATTTTAGTCGTTTACGACGAGCAGAGGGGTAAAGTGATTACGCCAGTGATTATCGAATTCACGCCAAAAAAATTGTATGACTTGCAAGGCGGACATATCGAAAAGGCCAGTGATGAAGATATTAAATTATTAATCAAGCAGGGTATGCGAGCCCAATTACAAACCCAAAGCCTAGTCACAGGGCAATTATTCATTGATATTAATTTCCGCCCGGAAACACCTATCAGAATGTTAGGTGGGGAACATCCTTTGTACCCGGAAATACCAAGCATACCCTCATCCAAGGAGCAATTGGAAAATACGATTGAAGATATTGTGGCAATGATTAAAAAAATGCCTATTCAACAAACTGTCGAGTCATTGTCGAATAGCATTCAGCAAGTGGAAAAGCTGCTGAAATCCCCGGAAATAGCCTCTAGCCTTGCCACACTAGACCATACTTTGAAGGATTTGCAGCATTTGATTCGTAATGTGGACGGTAAAGTCGATCCACTGACCAAAGAACTTCAAGTGACCATCCAGGAAAGCCGTCAGTTAGTGGCCAAAATCAATAATAATGTCGAGCCATTGATACTTAATGCACAAGAGACCCTGAAAGCCACCACCGGGACCATGGATCAAGCGCGGACTACATTGACGACGATAGACCAAGCGACTGCACAAAATGCAAGTTTGGATATCGCATTAAAAGATTTGGCCTCTGCGGCAAAATCAATGCGCGTGTTAGCGGATTATTTGGAGCGCCATCCTGATGCCTTACTATATGGAAAAAACCCCAAAGGGGAATGACTATGCGCTTAGTAAAACAAATAAGTATTTTTTGTGTAATCGCCTTGGTTGTTGCTAGCTGCTCGCCCAATACTCGGCAGGTCAAGTTTTACCAGTTGCAAGCCACTCAACAAGCAGGGCAGGTTGGCACAGTGACTCAAGCGGCAAACCCTATCATAATCGGCTTAGGGCCAGTCGATATACCGGCTTATCTGGATCGCCCACAAATCGTCACCGTCGGTGAAGGTGCCGAATTGACGATGGCGGAATATCATCGTTGGGCTGAACCGCTGAAGGAAACCATCACTCGAGTATTGGCTGAAAACTTAACCACATTAATGCCCGGTTATTATGTTTTGGCATTCCCTTGGAATCGGGCCGTCAACCCCAGTTTTCAACTGGAAGTAAAAATTAATCGTTTCCAAGTAAATGAAAGTGGGGATTGTGAATTAAAAGCCAATTGGACTCTGCTGAAGCAGAATAAGCCTTTGTCAATCAATACCTTTAAAACCCATACGGTTGCTTCTGGCAGCGATTATGCGGCTAAAGTAGCCGCACAATCGCAAGCCTTGGCTAAGTTTGGCACTGAAATGTCGGCTAATTTACGGGTGTTTACAGAAGCCCAATAAGGATAATAAACCCGGATCAAACTGATACAATAGGATAATGAGGCTTTAGGTTTTGTTCGCAAATCCAGTTAACCCAAAGTTTGTTGTCTGTCCCCATTTCCAGCGTGGCATAGTTACGCATTCTGATATATTTATCTGAGCCGATGGGGGTTATTACCTCGGCGGTAATGCTCCCATTGCCTAGCCGTTGCTTCTCGTCCGATGTTGCCACTGATAAACCTGTCCATTCAAAGTAAGTGGGGGCAGGATGGACGATGGCAGAAGAAATGACTTGGGTAATCTGCAATGTGTTCACTTCATCTTTGATTAGCCCTAATGCGCCAACATGCACGTCGCCCGATAGAATGGCAGTCCTACATTTCTGTTGTTTCGTGAAATCCAATAGAATTTGGATCAATCTCATCCGATCGCCTTGATGGCTCAATGCGGTCCATTGGTCGTGGGCATCGTCTTCCACTTCATCACGCCAAGGCGTGGCTTGCAACAGCGAATCAACTTCGGAAAAATCACGATATACCAATGGCAAACCCGTCATCACCAGCAAATTTTTAATCGGTGATGTGAGTTTTGACAACCCGCTTTTTATTGCAATCCATTGCTCTTCGCTCATCAAGCTTGTTTTAGTACGCGCTACTCGATTGTCTATCCCGAGTACGAAGTAGTTTCTAAATTGTAAGCCAACCGCATAATGGGTTCCGTTTTTATCGAGTAGACTATTGTTATTGAGTGAACGGATTTGTAATATCTCGAAATATTTTCTAGCATATTTGAATACTTCAAGATAAACTGGGCAATCTTGCAAACCACCCTCCGCTATATTGGCATATGAACCCCAGCCGTCAAATATATCATGATCATCCCACATCATAACCGAAGGTATTGATGCCAGCATCAGCGCCATGTCACTATGCGCCCCCCACGATTTTATATAAATTTGTTCATAGAATTTATCCAATTCCTTCTGTACTTTTGAACCTACCGGATATTTCTGTTGCTTGTCTAGCGTAAAATGACTCCATCGATTGATGGTTGGAGTCAAGCCACTTTCCCAAATCTCGTCTGCATATATTTGGTCACCCCCCATTAACATTAGGGAATAGGGTTTTTGGCTGTGTTCGACTTTCATTATTTGCCAAAGCGCATAAGGGTTAGCCGTGTCCCTCGCCAATTTCGTAGAAGAAAAGCCGTTGCAACTGGCATACACTAGTTTTGGTTCTTCCGTCTTTCCGGGAACATAAAACGACCATTTGTCACGACCAAACTTGTCTTTTAACACCGTGCCTTGGTCGTCAAGTGTATAGTCGTAGGATTTCCCATTTTTGGCAGCGGCGAGCGGCAACCCTGCCCTCCATAAAATTCCATTGGGGGTTTCAGCGATTTTGATAAATTGAACCGCTTTACCCGCAAGATTTAACATCGGGTTTGTGATGCTGGGATCGGCAAGAAAACAAACGGTATAAAACTCATTGTTTTCGTAACCCAAGATAGGGCCTAGTAGCATTGGCATGTAAGTCTCCTTTCATATTTGATGGAAACACAGGAAATTGACGGGTGGTTGTTTACTTAATAAATATAAATCCCACGCGAACTAAGAAACGATAAAAGCTATAGGCTTTTGCAAGATGAATGGTTTTTCTCCGGCATAACCGCCTAAAAATCACTAAATTAAATTATCAATCAACTAAAAGTATAAAGCAAGCAAATGGCAATGCGTTGAGTTCACTTGTGGTTATATCCAGTAAATTTGACGCGTTGTGAAATTGGTTGAAGAGGCAAGTTAACCTGTTCATTCCTCGCCATTAGTTCCGTGTTTTGTATTGCTTTTATGTTTACGAATTCTTCGCCATGCATACCAAACCAAGGCGATGCCGGCTATTGCAGAGAAGATAATCTTCTCGTAACTTTCCACATCGTCCAGCAGTCTTTCCGCGAGCGTCCCTAGGTTGTAGCCAAAACATGCAAACGTGATGGCCCAAACCAAAGCACCAAGAAAATTCAGTATGAAAAAACGCAGTGGTCTATAGCCACTTGAACCTATCACAAACGGAGTGACATTGCGTATGCCATATAGAAATCGAAAGCCCAAGATAATGGCTATCTGATGTCGGTGCAATAGACTGAACACTTTGGCTGCTTTTTTGTGCAAGCCCGGACGTTTGTCTAAAAAACTGATGCCTTTCAAATGCCCAATAAAGAAAAACGTCTGGTCGCCACCAAAACTTCCGAACAAAGCAGCAAGGATGACTAATGGTAAGTCAAGTATCCCATCTTGGGCCAAATACCCTGCAATAATGAGGATAGTCTCCCCCTCTAAAAAAGTGCCTATGAACAAGGCAAGATACCCATATTGTACGATCAGTTCTTCCAGTGACATGAGAAATACAAGTCCGCTGTTTCAGTCAATATCGACCTTCGCTTTTTTCAAACCCGTATTGCCGATGGGAGTATATGCCCATCGGCAATCACAACAAGATCAAATACTGGCTAAGCCGACTATATTGTAACCGGCATCGACATAAGTAATTTCGCCAGTTACCCCAGAAGCCAAATCGGAACACAAAAAGGCAGCGACATTGCCGACTTCTTCGATGCTGACGTTTTTGCGCAAAGGCGCGGCATGTTCGGCCTTGCTCAGCATTTCGCGGAAGTTGTTGATGCCTGAAGCCGCCAAGGTGCGAATCGGGCCAGCCGAAATTGCATTGACACGAGTGCCTTCAGGACCCAATGCAACCGCCATGTAACGGACATTTGCCTCTAAACTGGCTTTGGCGACACCCATCACGTTGTAATTGGGAATTGCCCTTTCAGCCCCAAGATAAGTCAAGGTGAGCAACGCACCGTTGCGACCAGCCATCATTTTACGTCCAGCCTTCGCGAGCGCGGTGAAGCTATAAGAACTTATATCATGAGCCACGGCGAAGTTTTCTCGCGTAGTGGCTTCCACATAATCCCCATCCAGTGCATCGCGTGGAGCGAAGGCGACAGAATGAACGATGCCATCCAAGCCGTCCCAATGCTTACCCAAGCCTTCGAATACGGCGGCGAGTTGTTCGTCACTGCTCACATCCAATGGTAGAACAATGGAAGAACCAAATTCAGCGGCAAATTTCTCCACCCGTTCCTGTAATTTTTCGCCTTGGTACGTGAAAGCCAACTCGGCTCCCTCGCGGTGCATTGCCTGAGCAATGCCGTAGGCGATGGAACGATTGCTTGCCACGCCAACGATTAAAACTTTTTTACCTTGCATGAAACCCATGGGTGTCTCCGTCAGTTATTTGGAATTTAGCGTTGCAAAGTATCCCCGACCCATCGCAAGCTGTCTAGATAAACGTTGATGGAAATTTAGAAAAGTGTTTGCAAGGATGAGTTGGTAGTCTTGGTAAGATTTCAACTAACTGATCTTATTATGAAAATTAGGATTTTAGCGTCAAAGCCTGCTTTGACAGGCAAAGCAAGCTTCGCATTTCCAATCTCAAGTCAAAGCAAGCCCCTCGGCTTTGCTCGGGACAGGCTTTGACACTCCTGTTTCGCAAGAAAATAAGCAACTGTTTCGTCTTTTGAGTCTTGGCTGAAACAACTTGCCAATCAGGAAATGATTTGAAAATAATCTATCGTCAGCCCCTCCTTATTTACCCGTGACTACGCTACCATTGCCACCATGTCTAACAGAATTCCATTGGAGTCCCATGCTTGCTTATCCTAATATTGATCCTGTCGCATTCAGCCTTGGACCGCTGCATGTCCATTGGTATGGGTTGATGTATGTCGTCGGCATTGGCGGTGCTTGGTGGATGGCCCGTAAACGTGCGGAAAGGGGGCAGGTTGACCTAACGGCAGCGCAAGTGGAAGATTTGATATTTTATTGTGCCTTGGGTGTGATTCTGGGGGGTCGTTTAGGGTATACGCTTTTCTACAATTTGCCGGCCTTTATCGATCAACCTTCTATCATTTTTCGGATTTGGGAAGGAGGCATGTCTTATCATGGAGGCATGTTGGGTGTGTTTACAGCCATGTGGTGGTATGGCCGCAAATTGGGGACAGGGTTTTTCTATTTGTCTGACTTCATCGGCCCATTAGTGCCCATTGGTCTAGGGGCTGGGCGGATTGGCAATTTCATCAATGCGGAACTATGGGGCAAGACCACCGACCTGCCTTGGGGGATGGTGTTCCCCGGTGCCGGACCCGAGCCACGTCACCCTTCCATGCTGTATGAAGCCATTTTGGAAGGGCCAATTTTGTTTATCATTTTAAACGGGTTTATCAGCAAGCCACGTCCCCGAATGGCGGCATCAGGGATGTTTATGCTGTTTTACGGATTATTCCGCTTTGCCGTGGAGTTTGTTCGCATACCCGACGAGCAGATTGGTTATTTGGCGTTTGGATGGCTGACGATGGGGCAGATGCTGAGTTTGCCGATGATTTTAATCGGCAGTTGGGTTATTTATCTTGCCTATCATCAAAAATCCACCACCCCGTCCTGATTTCGACAACCATGAAACAATACCATGACTTAATCCGCCGCATCTTAGCCGAAGGCGTCGAACAATCCGACCGCACAGGCGTAGGCACCTTGGCTATTTTCGGCCATCAAATGCGATTCGACTTGCAACATGGCTTTCCTTTGGTCACGACCAAGAAGCTTCATCTGCGGTCCATCATTTATGAATTGCTTTGGTTTTTAAACGGCGACACTAATATTGCTTTCCTCAAGCAAAACGGCGTGAGCATATGGGATGAATGGGCCGATGACACGGGTGAGTTAGGCCCAGTCTATGGCAAACAATGGCGGGATTGGATTGCCTCGGATGGTCGCCATATTGATCAGATTGCCGGACTAATCGACGAAATAAGAAAACATCCCGCCTCGCGTCGGCAGATCGTCAGTGCATGGAATCCTGGCGATTTACCCGCCATGGCCTTGGCTCCCTGCCATTGCCTATTTCAAACAGTGGTCAGCAATGGACGCCTACATTTGCAACTCTACCAACGTTCTTGCGATGTGTTTATCGGTTTGCCCTTTAATCTAGCCAGTTACGCCTTGTTATTGTCCATGTTGGCGCAACAATGTGAACTGGAACCCGGTGAATTCATTTGGACGGGCGGCGATGTTCATATTTATAAGAACCATCTGGATCAAGTGCGCTTGCAAATTGAAAGGGAGCCTTACCCGTTGCCAAGCTTGCAATTCACCCGCATCCCTCCCGCCATCGACCAATATCGGTTCGAGGATTTCGAAATTACAGGCTATCAGGCTCATCCCCACATTAAAGGTGACATTGCGGTTTGATCAAAATTTTGTCAAACCCTATTCTTGCCCTATAATGGCAAACTTTATATTTTTATTGGCATACAACTCATTTTAGGAATATCCATCAGTGAGCAAAAACTTCATTTTCACCTCCGAATCCGTGTCTGAGGGCCACCCCGATAAGGTGGCTGACCAGATTTCCGATGCCATCCTTGATGCGATTCTCGAACAAGACAAGCACTCGCGTGTCGCGGCAGAAACCTTGACCAACACTGGTCTTGTCGTGTTGGCTGGTGAAATCACCACCAATGCCAATGTTGATTATATTGGCGTTGCTCGCAACACGTTAAAGCGTATTGGTTACGACAACACTGACTTTGGAATTGACTACAAAGGCTGTGCCGTGTTGGTGGCTTATGACAAGCAATCCCCCGACATCGCCCAAGGCGTGAACAAGGCTTATGACGACGACTTCGACCAAGGCGCGGGCGACCAGGGGTTGATGTTCGGTTATGCTTGTGACGAGACTCCGGTGTTGATGCCTTTGCCCATCTACCTTTCTCACCGTTTGGTGGAACGCCAATCGCAACTGCGCAAGGCGGGCGAACTGCCTTGGTTGCGCCCCGATGCCAAAAGCCAAGTGACTGTGCGCTATGTGGACGGCAAGCCGGATGCCATTGACACGGTTGTCATCTCGACCCAACACGCGCCGGAAATTGAACTGCCGCAAATCCGTGAGGCAGTCATCGAACTCATCATCAAGCCGATTTTGCCGCCAGAATTGATTAAGGGTGAAATCAAATATCTGGTCAACCCGACCGGGCGTTTCGTTGTCGGTGGACCACAAGGCGACTGCGGCCTGACCGGGCGCAAAATCATTGTGGACACTTACGGTGGATCAGCGCCGCACGGCGGTGGTGCGTTCTCCGGCAAAGACCCGTCCAAGGTGGACCGTTCCGCCGCGTATGCGGGCCGTTATGTGGCGAAGAACGTCGTCGCCGCTGGCTTGGCCTCGCGTTGCCAAATTCAAATCTCCTACGCCATCGGCGTTGCCAAGCCCACTAGTGTCATGGTGGAAACCTATGGGACGGGCAAGATCAGCGACGAAAAAATCACCGAACTGGTGCTGGAACATTTTGACTTACGCCCGAAGGGCATCGTCAACATGCTCGACTTGCTCCGCCCGATCTACCAGAAAACCGCCGCTTACGGTCATTTTGGCCGCGAAGAGCCGGAATTCACTTGGGAAAAGACCGATAAGGCCGCAGCGCTGAAAGCAGGGGCGGGGTTGTAAGCAAGAAAGGTTGACGCGGAGACTTCACCAAATAATCATTCTTCCAAGGGAAGATGATTGATGTATAGGGGGCGCTTGCGCCCCTTATCTGTTATAGAATGACAACAAGAATCCATCACTTCTTCTTTCCATGCCGAGGCAGTCGCCATGACAAATCTTACCCTTGAACTTGAAGATTCCACACTTCATTCCCTGAGCCAACTTGCAGACACTAAAGCCGAATCGGTTAGCGAACTTATCAAGCAAGCCATTAAAGATTTTCTAGAGACTGAGCAGGAAGCATTAGAGGATGACGCACGTTATTTTGATTGTCTAGAAAACGGCGGCATAGATAACCAAGCTGCAATTGAATGGTTGGATGCTTTGGGGCGAGGTGAACGCCGACTATGCCCAAAGTAACATGGTCAAAAAGTGCAATGCAGGATATCGATAGGTTCTTTGAGTTTTTAATCAATAACAGCCCAAATGCAGCTTATCGCTGTAGTCAATCGATTATTAGCGCAGCAAGAAAATTAGAAGATTTTCCGCATATTGGCAGACCATTGAGTAAACAGGAAAACTACCGGGAGTTAATTGCTAGCTTTGGACATGGGGGTTATGTTTTGCGTTATCGGCTTACCAGTCAAGGTGATGTAATTGTTGTTAGGGTTTGGCATAGCAAAGAAAAACGATGATTATTGCCACATAATAACTTGCACTTGATGGCAACACCGAATATTGTGTTTTATATATATTGTTCTGCAGCTCTGTACTCATCAATTACAAAGTTACAGCGTTTTCAATACCAAATAGTTACTTAATAATGAATATATGCAACATGTAGGAGCGGGCCACGCCCGCGATAAATAGCCTATTTTTGAAGACTTGGCCCAAACAATCGCGGGCATGGCCCGCTCCTACGGATC
>CAIWDB010000403.1 GCA_903911305.1 uncultured Methylococcaceae bacterium
AACCTTGCGTGTCTTTAATCTGGATCATAAACATGGTCCACTTCGCCAAATGCGTAGAAAAGCTATTCTAGGTTATCTACGAACTGCCGAAACTATTCATGAATTGGCGAATATTTATCCACTAGAAGAATGGTTGCCATTTTTGGAAGAAGAGTTAGCTCGCATCAAACCCCTACCACACGCCACAGCCATAAAACATACGCTGACTAGTCAGCTTAGAACGGATAGGTGATAGCGATCCTGATATTATCAAATCATCACCTAAAAAAACTATTCCGATACCCAAAAAAAAACCATATACCATTACACTAATTTCCTCGGCTTAATTGGCATCGTGGAAAAACAGAGGGTTATGGGCAAGTAATATCTTATATTTGAATGATTCGGCGAAGATGAACCATGCTGTCGAATTGATTAAGACTGAGGTATCGGCACACATCGACGACAACTCAAAATAACAAAAACTGTTGGCGCAATTTCTGGATTGGGTATCCAATCGGTTTTTCAGCGGACATATGCTGTTCGCGGCTTCATTTCATGCAAACGGTAATTTCCTCAGCCAATGGTACGGTTATAGCGCATTGAAAAAAGGGCCTGGCATAACCAGCCCAAAGGAAGCCACCTTGCGGAGAAATCCGGGCGAGAAAATCAGCAGATACTTATCCTACCCACCCGGATACCGTTTTAAATAAAAATCAGCCTCCTCCGATGCGTTCCAATCATTCAGCTTCCAATCCGGCGCATTGCATAGGTCATCGGCAATTTGCACCAAAATGTCTTTCAATTCCAAATGTTCTAGCCAACGAGACGGAATGGCAGAATATCCTGATATCACACCCATGAGTTGCCCCGTCATCGAGCCAGTTGAATCACTATCTCCATCATGGTTCACGGATAGGATTACAGCCGACTCAAAATCGGTGGCGCATAACGCGCAATAAAGACTAATGGCTAGGGATTCCTCGGCTATCCAACCTTCCCCCAGTTGCCTGAGTGCGTCATGACTATTGGGTTGAGTTGCCGCATAGTGGACAGCGTGTTGGATAGCATGAGTGGTTTCTTCATGGTCAGGGTATTGAGCTAAAAGCTTAAGCGTCTGTTCAATTGCCACCGGTAATCGAATGCCAAACAACAATAAGAAAATAATTGCGGAAAATGCACCGGCAGCCAATTGGCCTGTCGGATGTCCATGGGTGATACCAGATGCTTCACAGGCTAGGTCGAATGATTGGCGCAACTCGGTTTGGTGCGAGCCGGCCTGTTTTCTGGCTTGACTGGCCAGCAACATGCCAATTGGCGCCACTCGCATGACCCCTCCACACCCCTTGCTGTCATTCTTTGCCAATTCACCGACGCTGCGCATTGCTTGTAAGGCCGATACGCAGGTGATACCTGGCGCACGACGGGAAAACAGGGTTTTCTGTTCAATTAACCAGCCATTGAGGCAATGTTCATGCAAAGGGTGTTTAATATTTTGGGTGTGCAACCAACGTAGATAAGCGTAAGCAATGATACTGGGAGGGTGACAAATTCCGCGAGTCGCGCCACGCACATAAGCCCGTAACATGCCTTCGGCAGTAAACAAGGTCATTTGGGTGTCGTCGGTGATTGCACCGATGTGTCCATAGGCAGTAACCATATCGCGAATGCCATCTTTACCGAAATGCCTGAGTATCTCATTGCGGGACATGAACTCAACCGGTGCGCCTAGGGCATCACCCACCGCGCCACCCAGCAGGCAAGCGCGAAATAAATCCCGGATTACACTTTCCACAAGAATACCCTGTCTTGAATTGATATTGATATCAGAAAAAAGGTTATTTTACTTTGCGTTGGTTCAGCCTAACACCCCCACATCAACGCCGCCGTATGCACGGGGGCATCCCAATAGCGGGTCAATTCGTCATCTAACAGGGTCAAAGTGATGGATGCGCCGGCCATATCTAATGAGGTGGTGAAATTGCCTACCAAAGATCGAGCCACTTTCACCCCGCGACTATCCCAATATTGGTGGGCTAGGTTATACAGCAGATAAAGTTCAATTAAGGGGGTTGCGCCGAAGCCATTGACATGTAGCAGGACATGCTGGCCTTTAGCGGGTTTTAGTTCTTCTTCAATAGTGTGGGCAAGTTTTTCGACAATCTCAGATGCCTTGATCAAGCCGATTCGTTCGCGGCCTTTTTCGCCATGGATACCCACGCCGAGTTCGATTTCATTGTCGGCAATGTCGAATGTGGGCTTGCCCAAGGCGGGGACGGTACAACTGGTCAGTGCAACCCCCATGGAGGCCGTGGAACGCACAACCCGTTCGCCTAGAGCTTTGCAACTGTCTAAATTCAAACCAGCCTCTGCGGCTGCACCAACGATTTTTTCGACGATGGTGGTTCCGGCAACCCCGCGCCGTCCCATGCCTTGATGTTCAGGGATCGACACATCGTCATGAACCAACACTGATGCGTTGGGGCAATCCAGCATTTCACTGGCAATTTCAAAATTCATCACATCGCCCGCATAATTTTTGACAATGAACAAGACACCGCCGCCGTTTTCGACATCCATGGCAGCCGCTAGCATTTGATCCGGTGTGGGGGAGGTGAAGACTTGTCCCGGACAGGCGGCATCCAGCATTCCCAAGCCTATAAAGCCGGAGTGCAACGGTTCATGGCCTGAGCCACCCCCGGAAATCAAGGCCACTTTGCCCGGTTTACTTGGGGCCAAGCGAGCGATATAGCGGGGATCAGAGTTGAAGCGGACAATGTCTCCATGGGCAATGGCAAAGCCACGCAAGCTTTCATCCAGAAGGCTGTCAACAGAATTGATGAGTTTCTTCATAACGGTCTCCAAAATAATTTATGGGTTTGGCAAGTGGAGCAATAGTTTAAGTCTACATAGCATAGCGAATTTTATTTCGGGGGAGTGACATTATGCTTGCCCTTATTGCTATTTGTCTCCAGTTCTGTTTGATTAATACCATGAACGAATTTCCTCCCTCAAACTTAAGCATTCCCCAAACGGGTTCTCGGGCCTATCAGGCCATGGTGATGAAATGTGTCGCTTATACGGCAGGGCGGCACATGGGTGACATCAGCATCGAGCAAATCAGTGATTTTGTCACGCATGATGGAACTTTTGTCTGGTTGGGTTTGCGGGAACCCAATGACGCGCTGCTGGAAAAAATCCAAGAAGAGTTTAATTTGCATGAATTGGCGATAGAAGACACCCGCAGCGCCCACCAGCGACCGAAGCTTGAGGAATACGGGGACTCCCTGTTTCTTGTATTGCAATCGGCCCAACTTTATCGAAATACCTTGCAATTTGGCGAAACCCATGTATTTGTCGGCCCGCATTTCATTGTAACGGTTCGGCATGGAACGCCGCTCAGCTTCAGTAAAGTCAGGGAGCGGTGTGAAAGTATGCCCGATAACCTAGCGAAGGGCCCTGGATTTGCGCTGTACGCTATCATTGATTTCATCGTCGATCATTACAAGCCAGTGATTGATGGCCTACAAGAGCGCTTCGAGCGCTTGGAAGAAGATGTGTTTAGGGAGCGATTCAACCAGCAGACCCTTGAACAGCTTTATGATCTTAAGCACGATCTCTTATTAATGCGGGGTGCGACCTTCCCGTTATTGGATATTTGTAACGAATTGGTACGTTTCCATAGTGACATCATCGGGGAGGACATTCAGTTCTATTACCGAGACATTACTGACCATGTGAAGCGTATCAACCAGTCCATAGATGGCATGAGGGAGATGTTGACCGCTGCCATGCAGGTCTATCTTGCACTGGTCACTGTCGGTCAGAATGAAATTGTTAAACGTCTGGCTGGCTGGGGGGCTATTTTGGCGCTTCCGACGATGGTGTTTAGTTTGTACGGGATGAATTTTCAAACCATGCCTGAGCTGGAGTGGCCTTACAGCTATCCGACATTGCTCGGTTTCCTGTGCGTTGCTTGTTTGTTACTTTATGGACGTTTGAAGAGAGCTGGTTGGCTATGAACGGCAACCAATTCTGTTGATGGTTGTCATATGATGAATTGTGTTTTACAACATGCAAAAGGTATTTACACAAGGCATTCATCCGGTGATATATTGGACATAACAAAACCGTAACTGATCGAGAGGCAGAATCCAAGATGTCACAACGCCCTGACCACAATCTCACTGACGAGCTTGATGTCCAGGAAGCCCGGCCGAAGTTAAAGCGGCCGCCCATGTTCAAAGTTCTTTTGTTGAACGATGATTTCACGCCAATGGAATTCGTTGTTCTTGTGCTGAAAATTTTTTTTGGCATGAACGAGGAAAAGGCAACTCAAATCATGCTCCATGTCCACACCCGTGGCATTGGGGTTTGCGGAGTGTTCTCCAGGGATGTGGCGGAAACTAAAGTCAAGCAAGTGAGTGACTTTTCACGCGAGCATCAACACCCTCTTTTATGTACGATGGAAGAAGCCTAGGCGGAGCATTTTAATGTTAAGTAAAGAACTTGAGTTTTCCCTGAATGCTGCATTTCGCGCAGCTTACGATAAACGTCACGAATTCATCACTGTGGAGCATCTTTTGCTTTGCATGCTGGACAACCAGTCGGCGGTGGAGGTTTTAAACGCATGTGGCGCCAATATTGATCTGTTGCGCAAGGAATTGCAGGAATTTCTGCATGAAACCACGCCGCTGATTCCCATAGGCGTTAAGCGCGACACCCAGCCTACGCTCGGATTTCAGCGAGTGCTGCAACGTGCCGCCTTCCATGTGCAATCCGCCGGTAAAAAGGAAGTGAATGGAGCCAATATTTTAGTGGCCATCTTCAGCGAGCAGGATTCCCAAGCCGTTTATCTTTTGGGTAAACAAGACATTTCTCGCTTGGATATCGTGAATTATATTTCACACGGTATATCCAAATTACACGATGAATCGGACGGCGGTCAAAAAGATGCATCGGCAGAGGGGGAAGAAGGCGAGTCGGCTTCTGGCAACCCACTGGAAAAATTCACCACCAACTTGAATGAATTGGCAAAGAAGGGCAAGATTGACCCTCTAATTGGTCGTAAGGACGAGGTTGAACGAACCATCCAAGTGCTTTGCCGCCGACGTAAAAACAATCCGTTACTCGTGGGCGAGGCCGGCGTTGGGAAAACCGCTATAGCCGAGGGTTTGGCGAAAAAGATTGTTGAAAACGAAGTGCCTGAAATTCTCAAGGACAGCATTATTTATGCTTTGGATTTGGGGGCGCTGGTTGCCGGGACGAAATATCGCGGCGATTTTGAGAAGCGGCTTAAGTCCTTATTGTCACAATTGAAGAAAGAGCCAAATTCCATCCTGTTTATCGACGAGATTCACACCATCATTGGGGCTGGTTCGGCATCCGGCGGGGTCATGGATGCGTCCAATTTGATAAAACCGATGTTGGCCTCTGGCGAAATGCGCTGCATAGGTTCGACCACCTACCAAGAATTTAGAGGTGTGTTTGAAAAAGACCGTGCCTTGGCAAGAAGATTTCAAAAAATTGACATTACCGAACCCAGTGTGGATGAAACCTATCTGATTCTACGGGGGTTGAAGTCGCGTTTTGAGCAACACCATGATGTCAAATACTCCCTATCGGCTTTGAGAACGGCTGCTGAATTGTCAAGCCGCTACATCAATGACCGGCACTTGCCAGACAAAGCCATTGATGTCATTGATGAGGCGGGCGCATGTCAGCGGCTAATGCCAGTATCACGGCGTAAAAAGCTCATTGGCACTTTGGAAATTGAAGACATCGTCGCCAAGATTGCCCGTATTCCGCCGAAAACCATTTCCACCAATGACAAGGACAAACTAAAGGATTTGGAAAAACATCTTAAAATGTTGGTCTTTGGTCAAGATCAGGCCATTTCTGCGCTCTCTGCCGCGATCAAGTTGTCACGTGCGGGGTTGCGTGAAATCCAAAAGCCAGTGGGCTCCTTCTTGTTTGCCGGGCCAACCGGCGTTGGCAAGACAGAAGTCAGTCGGCAATTGGCTAAGGTGCTGGGGATTGAATTGTTACGCTTCGATATGTCGGAATACATGGAACGTCACACGGTGTCGCGTCTGATTGGCGCACCACCGGGCTATGTGGGTTTCGACCAAGGTGGATTATTGACCGAGGCGGTGACTAAGAATCCTCATGCGGTTTTGTTATTGGATGAAGTCGAAAAAGCCCATCCCGATGTGTTTAATTTGCTGTTACAGGTCATGGATCACGGAACCCTGACCGACAATAATGGTCGTAAAGCGGATTTTCGCAATATTGTGCTGATTATGACGACCAATGCCGGTGCGATGGATGCTGATCGTCCCTCGATAGGCTTTACCCAGCAGGACAACTCCACGGACGCAATGAAGGCAATCGAGCGTTTGTTCGCGCCTGAATTCCGTAACCGCTTAGACGGCATCATCCAGTTCAAATCATTAAACATGGATGTCATCCGCCAAGTCGTGGACAAGTTTATCTTTGAATTGGAGTCACAACTGTCGGAGAAGCGGGTGTCGCTCGCACTAGAGCCGGACGCGCGGGAATGGCTTGCCGTGCATGGCTGCGACCCGAAGATGGGGGCAAGGCCCATGTCACGAGTAATTCAGGAAAATATCAAGAAGCCGCTTGCTGACGAGATACTCTTTGGCAAACTAGCCGATGGCGGCATGGTGAGGATCAGCGTTGAGGACGGCAAGCTATCCTTCTCCATTGTAAGCTTGCGTGAAAAAGCCCCCGAGACGGCCTGATAAGCTGTCTCTTAGCGCTGACGGAAAGTGATTCTTCCCTTAGTCAAATCGTAAGGTGTCATTTCGACCTTAACCCGGTCACCGGTCAAGATGCGTATGTAATGTTTGCGCATCTTGCCGGAAATATGGGCAATGATGACATGACCATTGTCCAACTCCACGCGGAAAGTAGTATTGGGCAAGGTTTCGATCACCTTGCCTTCCATTTCTATCTGATCTTCTTTAGACATAAAACTCCGAAATGTGATAAGCCTAGTGGCAGTTTGTTAACTTGGGGCAATACAATCGTTAATATTAACATATCACATGCCAATCTTCTCGCCTTTTTCAAACGATCTCCATTCACCTTCAATCAAGGCTTGTAATGGCCGGAAGTTAGCTTTGTAGTTCATTTTGCGACAAGCTTCAATCCAGAAACCCAAATAAAGCCAATCAAGCCCTAAGCCAATCGCTTTCTCAATTTGCCACAGCACCGCCAAAGTGCCTAGCCCGCGTTCTCCGTAGGCGGGATCGAAAAAAGTGTAAACGGCCGATAGACCGAACTCAAGCCGGTCAACCACTGCCACACTCAGAAGTTGTTCGTGCAATCTGAATTCCACGAACCACGTGTCAGACCAATCGCTCCCCAAAAAGCCGATATAGTCATCCGGGGACGAACTTGCCATGTCGCCGTCACCGTGTCGAAAAGCCAAATAGCGCAGGAACAGTTGGTAATGTTCTTCGTCGTATGCTGCGGGTTTTGGCGTGACCACCAAATCCGCATTATTACGCAGATTCCGCAATTGAGAGCGGTTGGGCGAAAATTGGATCACCGGTAGGCGTATCGGCAAGCAAGCGGCGCAGTGTCGGCAATTAGGCCGATAAACCAAGTCGCCACTGCGACGAAAACCCTGCTCGGCGAGATTGGAATAGGTTGGCAAATCAAGCGGTAGCCGTGGGTCCACATAGGCCGAACGGGACATTAGGTCCGGCAAGTAGGAGCAGGAATGTTCAACGCCATGGAAAAGGGAAATTTGCTTCACCCGACCACCCTTCCAACATGCCATGCATTGACTGCGGGAGGCAATCCACACAAGCTATCCAGCAACTCTATGAACGTTGAACGGGGAATTTCCTCCGCCCCTAGGCTGGTGAGATGGTCGGTGTAAACTTGGCAGTCGATTAACCGGAAGCCCCATTGCTGAAGTTGCCCGACGGCATAGGAAAAAGCCGCCTTGGATGCATTGCTTGCACGGTGGAACATGGATTCGCCAAAAAACACTTGGCCTATGCTCAAGCCATACAATCCGCCGACTAAGCAGCCTTCCTGCCATGCTTCAAACGAATGGGCCAAGCCCAATGTGTGCAGGTGGCAGTAAGCCTGTTTAATTTCAGGCGAAATCCAAGTGCCAAGGGCATAGTCGCGAGGTTCGGCACACGCTTCGATGACCTGTTCGAAACACCTGTCAACACTATAATTGAATTCAGCCTTTTTCAGTGTTTTGCGCAAGCTGCGTGAAACATGCAGATTCTCGGGAAACAAAACGAGCCGTGGGTTCGGCGACCACCATAAAATCGGCTCATCTTCCCCGAACCACGGGAAAATACCCTGCCGGTAGGCATTGACCAATCGCCGGGGGGACAGACACCCACCAACCGCCAGCAATCCATTTGGCTCATCAAGCGCCAAGGACACATCGGGGAATGGCTGGTCGTAGTCATACGGGTTGAGGGAAACGAGCATGGGAAAAAGTTTATAATTGTTTCCTGTCACTTTACACGACAATGCACTCACTGTTCAATGGCTCTGACTTGGAGGGCGATGAATGCTAAGAACGGTCACTGTCAAAAGGCATAAGGACTCCTGATTAGCAAGTTGTTTCAGCCAAGACTTAAAACGCCGTCATTTTGGCAGGGATGCCAAAATCCAGCGTCCAAGGAAGGCAAACTTTGGCGTACTAAATTGCCAAAATTAAGCACTTGTAAACGTCAAGTTACCGTCCCCTTTGGCTTCGCTCAGGACAGGCATGGCTTGGATGCATTCGGAACATCCTTGTTCCTCACCCTTCGGGCAGCAAAGCTGTGCAAATCGGCTATCCTGCCGATTTGTCCGGCATCCATGCTGGTATGGCGAGATTCTTGGCTATAGCTGTATATCAGGCATTGCGCATATCCCGCTCTAACTCTTTGGGATCATAATTAAAAGCCGACACTTTGGCGAGGCCCAATAATTCCAGGAAAGCCCGCTTGGGCAGACCCGCCAATTCGGCAGCTTGGCCGATGGATAGCTTACCTTGCTCATACAGACGGGAAGCTAGGATCAGCGTCAATTCCTGTGCGTCTATGTCCACAAAGTCCGGTAAGCGTAGTTGTAGGGTTTGCATGGTTTGCCTCAATCAGTTTAAATGATAACAATGGTATCGACAAAATAATCACTCATGGCTGAATGTCAGGCCAAGCTTCATCGCGATCCCATTCATCGCGCATCATAGCCAATGTGGAGTCTATTTCCTCACGGCTCATATTACCCCATGCACACCAAGTCCTTTGCAGAATAACGGCTGTCCGTTCCGGGTTATAGGGTTCTGGATAAGGGGGTTCCCCTGTCAATGTTAAGACAAACCGGAGAACCTCGACTTGATAATTGGGCGGCAAATTGACGACTTTTGAGGTAATCAAATCAGTGATGTTCATTAGAGTAACCGCTTAAATTACTTTGGAATGAGCTTAGGCTATGGTTCTACATTTGGAGCATTACGCGGAGTACCGCTAATGCGCCTTACTGCCTTGACATTACTATCCAAAGATGCCGCAATTCTATTTTTTCTAGTTCATTCTGTCGCTGATGACTGGATATCAACCTGCATAGACCTACCGA
>CAIWDB010000404.1 GCA_903911305.1 uncultured Methylococcaceae bacterium
GCCGAGGCCGGGGCATTAATACAGGAATACATCGAAATCTTTTACAACCGCCAACGCCGCCACTCGCGCCTAGGCAATCTGGCACCTGCCGTGTTTGCACAAAATTATCGCAAACAGCAGAAGGCCGCTTGAAACAGGAGTATCCACTATTGACAGGACACATCAAGCGCAAAGTTTCTGGAAAAGGTGTAGGGCGGTGGCTTGTTGGGCGTTGTTCAGTTTGATACTAGGCATGGCTTCTGTCCCCAAAGTGTTTTCAAAGTGCCCTTCATCCCGGTTAGAGATGAAAGGTGTCACAATCTGGGTATCAGCTTAAACAAACCAATCGCGTTTGAATATCGGAAAAAATCTGATATTTTTATGTATTTTATTATTCGATATGTGCCTTCATAGATTCATCGGAACTTTTCACTTTTTCGTGATCTTTATCGCCATTCAACTCTTTAGGCTTTACTTCTATAACTTTGTTTTTGGAAATTATACCAATCCCTATATCTGTTTGTTTGGTTCGAATTGACTGTTCGGTTTTAGCATAATTACAGTAGATTTCAACCAATCCAGCCGCACATAATTCAGGCTATTGGGGGTTTAATTGATTCAATTTAGCCACGTTCTTTTGATTTTCTGTCAGTAAATCTCGCGCTTCAGAATCATTACTAATCTCCATCAATTCATTAATGTCTCGTTGCTGGGCTAAGAGTTTACTCTGAGGTGATTCTATGGCATTTTTCACTTCGGTCTGCTCCCTCGTTTCAAGGGTTATATCCATATGATAAATTTGACTCTTAATACTTGCTAATAAACTGAAATCCTTCAAAGATGCCTCTAACGATTGTTGAAATGATTTCACATCTTGCTCATAATCACTCAAACTAACATCGCTATAAGAATGCTTATTTTGGTTATTTATTAAATCCACAGGATTTTCCAAGAAATACTGTTTACTTGATTCGATAATTCGCTGCCTTGCCTCGGCAACATATTTTCGCCATTCATCAATACTTATATCAGGTTCGATATTTGAATTTAGCACATTGAACCAATATTCAACAACGTACTCCTTATGAGGAAAACTATAATTTTCCGGTAAATTACATACAGCGTAAATCTGTTCAATAATGTCTGGCCCAAGGTTTTCATTTGTGAGTTCATCTTTCGTCTTTTGAATAATGCCATATTCCAGTTGAAACCGATAGGCGGCATTAGTTTCATGAGACCATTTATCATAAGCAATTTTATCCAGCCAATTGTCTATTTGGTTCGCTAGTTCGTCTACATAAGATATAGCGTCTTTGAAATTATTTGAGTTATATGGTTTTTTTTCAGGCCATACTTCGGGTTTATTATTTCTTTCTGTATCAACAGGGTTTTCAAATTGATCGTCACTTGATAATTCTGGTTTATTTAGTTTTTCAAATAATTTGTTCATTGGTTGAGACTCATAGCTTTTGTATCTTTTATACACTAAAAAAGTAGAGGCAATTAGTATTATAACAATAGTAATAATTGCGGGTATATACCAATAACTTTCTAACCAATCTAGAAACATAGACGTATACCTCGTTGAGTTTAGGAAGTCAGACCCATGAAATTCATGTCAGACGGACTGGCATGGCATGGCATGGCATGGCATGGCATGGCGTCTAGCGTAAACGGAACGAGAGAGTTTGGATATCGGAAAAAATCTGATTTTTTTAGCTAATGCGTGAAAAATGTCAGTTCAAAGGGACATTGCTCTTAGAACTGGCGGATGGTGATTCCACCCGCCAGAGACTGAATATCAAAAATGAACAAGCTCACACACCATTGGATACGGACAAACCGAACTGTTGCTCATAAGCGGCTATGTGCTGGTAAAGCGCTTCCGCCGCATAACTGGTGCAACTGGAATTCAAGGCTCCTGTGAACGGATTGGCATTGGGAAGAACGGTATAGGCAGACCCATTAGTGGTTTGAGCCAATTTCACCTTAGCTTCAAGGCCAGTTAAAGCAGCTTGTTCAGCCGTGGTCATCGGTAGCGTCGGCAAATACAAGCCCGGTAGTTGGCTCAGTCCCGCAAAACCATAAGGAACCGTGTCATTGGTATTATAAATACGGTCATAGTCACTCCCCAGCAACTGCTGGAAATAGCCACTAAATACTTTGTCCCCCGGTGTCGCACCCGCCAATGACACACAGGAAATGGTCGCGACTGAATTGACATCCCAGGCTGGCATTGGATAAAAAAGACTGTTTTGGGGGATTTGCACATTGCCTTGCGCTTGCTTGAACCATAAGGCCAAAGCCGGTGCGATGGCCCCGCCCAAGCTATGTCCAGTGAAAGATATATTGACAGGCCCGTTGGTAGTGATACTTTCCAAATAGGCTGCCAAGGTCTGCCCCGCACCGGGCAATGGGGAATATCCGCTGGGCGTTGCAGTCGGCGGAACGGTGTTTAATGCATAGCTTAATGCGAAAAATGTGGAAGATGATACATGTGGTGTTGGTTTTTGTGGCGCAGGTGTGGGCCATGGATCAAAACTGACGGCTAGGTCTTCGGTTAGCCATTCCCAAACATTGTTCGCAACGGTCCCCCTTGTAGCCACTATGTAATTGTTTAATGAAGACAGTGAGCGGGCAACAAAAGTCAGGTTTGCCTGTGGATTAGGGGTTTTGGGGGGTGTTGTGCAATACAGGGCCGGACCCCATACAATGACCCAATCATTGTCTAAATTGGGGTAGGTTGGAAGAAGGGAATTAATCTTGTTTGCGGTTTCAAACACGGTGGTCTGGTCAACCGATAAAAATTGGCCGGTATAGGCTAGGAATGCCATGCTGGCATTGGTGAGTTCATTGTCGGTTGGGGTAGGCATAAATAATATCCTCCATTAAAAGGCATCAGGCAAACCAAATTGCTGCTGATAAGCGGCTATGTGCTGATAAAGTGCTTGAGATGCAAAACTGGAATGTGCCTTGTCTACAGGACAGGTGAATGGATTGCTGTTGGGCAACACGTCAAACTTTGAGTTAATCTTTCTTTCTGCGAGTACTACATTGTCCTCAATTACATCCAAGGATATTTTTTCAAACTCCTCCATGGGGATTGCTGGTGCATACAAGCTTGGCACTTGCTTGAGTTCGGCAAATCCATGTGGAACCACATCATTCGTATTGAATATACGGTCATAATTTGCACCTAATTGTTCCCCAAAATAATGACTAAAGGCAGTATCCCCCGGCGTTGCCCCTGCCAATGACACACAGGAAATCGTTGCGACAGAATTGACATCCCAAGCGGGCATTGGGTAAAGAATGGTGTTTTCCGGAATTTGAGCTTTGCCTTGTGCCTGCTTGAACCACAAAGCCAAACCAGGTGCTATGGCACCTCCCAAGCTATGTCCGGTAAAACAAATCTCGATTGGACCGTCTTCGGTCAATCGAGTCAAAAAGTCAGCCAAGGTTTGCCCTGCCCCAGGTAATGGCGAAAATCCGTCTGGCGTTGTGGCAGGAGGTAAAGTCTTTAACACTATGCGCAATGCATCGGCCGTTGCCTTGGAAGCATAAGGTGTTAGAGGCAGTGAACCAGGCGTAGGCCATGTTAAGAAATCAGCATCCAAGTTTTCACTCAGCCATTCCCAAATGTTGTTCCCGACAGTTCCCCGTGTGGCGACAATATAGCTAGAGGGTGATGACATAGATTGGGCGACAAATGTCAGATTTGCCTGTTTTTTGGTGATGATTTCGTTCGAACTATGGAGAGCAGGTCCCCAAACCACTTGCCAATCATTGTTCAAATTGGGATAAGTGGGCAGAAGCCCATCAATTGCTTTGCCAATTTCAAACACAGTGTTGGCACCAACAGCGAGAGACTCCCCTGTGTAAGTTATAAATGCCATACTTGCATTTATCAATTCTTTGGAGGTTGGGCTGGTCATAAGTCATATTCCTTCTATTTAAGGTTTGCTTGATTAAGTACAGTTTTTGGCTAATCTTTTGTGAATTCAACCCATCCTGATGACTTTGCCTAATAGCCAATAAGCTTGAGGTAAATCACACGCAACGCCACAGTTGTTAGCGTAACCTTTAAGTAACAGCTTGGGTATCGGAAAAAATCTGATTTTTTCACAAAAAGTTTTAACTCAAGGACTCGTGACTTTGAACAAGCGCCGATTGCATAAAGTTAAAACCTTATTTGAATTTCAGCCAACTCGGTTTGTGAAATCGAGTCGGCCTAGACCAACGGAATGCTAGCTTGCGGGTGTTTGATTAGTGATACGTTTCGGTAATGGCTGATTAGGCTCGGAAACGCAACACGGAGATGATGAAATGTCGCAACCCCCCTTGGTGGTCGGGCATGGTGTGCAGACGGAGCAAAGCCCTTCCCGAATAGCGTAGCGGGTTAATTCGGCGATACCCGTGATCCCCAATTTATTCATGATATGTTCACGGTGAGTGGCAACCGTTTTATCGCTAATATGCAAACGCTCGGCAATTTGGCGAGTGTTATAACCTTCCGCGAATAATTGCACAATCTCCCGCTCCCGGGTTGTCAAACTCATATGGGACGGCATTTCGATACTCATGTCGTTCGGGTGGTCGGTTTGGTCGATCACCTTGGACAGTTCCGGGCTTAGATAGGTTTGCCCGTCCATTGCGGCACGCACAGCAAGGATCAATTCATGAAACGCGCAACCCTTGACCAAATAACCTGACACGCCCATGTCCAAGACTGCGCGCACAAGCCTAGGGTCACCGTGAACCGACAAGCATATCAGCTTGGGTTTTTTGGTTAGGGATTGAATCCTCTGAATAGCTTCAAACCCGTTCAAACCTGGCATTGTGATGTCAGTCACCGCCACATTGGGCCTATGTTTTCGAACCAAATTGACTAGTTCAAGCCCATCACCTGCTTGGCCTATCACTTCAATATCCGGTTCGCGTTCCAGCAATGAAATCAGTCCTTGCCGGACGATTTGATGGTCGTCTGCAATCACGACGCGAATGACCATGAGGTTCCTCTGTCAAACATATTTTTTGTTTAAGGGGTAGGCAAACCAAGCCCGGGCCTTCCCTGGGGCGGCACGCCTCTTCAACTAAGTTAGAATAAGGATGGCAAGAAAACGCTACATTCCCATCTCATATGTTGTTTATACTCCCTTCAGCTTGATGCTTACAATCCTTGAAATGTAACAAATTATTACAATTATTTTAAAACAACAACTTAAGATGCAAAAATTGGTTCAATAAGGCATTATCCTTGTGCTAACAATGGAATTATCACAAATATCACCAGCCTAGATATGAGAAGATTTAACTTGCGGCAAGGGTAGTTCAATCATTATCCGCGCACCGGCGCCAGGCGATGAGTCTATATTGAAACGACCACCCAATGAGAGAATTTGAGCGCGGGCACTGACCAATCCGTAGCCGCCAGTGGGAGTCTTCGAAAATATGGCTTTTGGGTCGAAGCCTACACCGTCATCATTGGTGTGAATTGACAATCTATCGCTCGACCGATTGATCGAAACCATAACATGCCGCGCCAGCGCATGTTTGCGAACATTAAACAACAGCTCCCGTACCACCCGAAATACCACTGCGAGAACCGGTTCTGGCAGTGGCAGCGCCTCATTGTAACCTTCCACGAAAAGGGGAATTCCATAGGTTTGCCCTAAACTTTCGATGGCTGTCTTCAGTCCCAACAAGTTTAGGAGCGGATTGCTCAGGTCAAAAGTGGTGGCTCGGGTTGCCTGTGTTGCTTGGTTCAATAATGAACGCATTTCCGCGATCACTCCTGCTGCGTTTTCTGTAGGGCTGGTCTCTTTCAGCTCGTCCAGCCTGATACTAAGCATAGTATGCAATTGTCCAACCACATCATGCAATCCTCGTGCGATTCGTTCACGCTCTCTAGATTCAGCCATGGATATTTCATAAGCCAAGTTTTGATAATGGGCCTGGCTTTCTTGTAATCCTACCCTTGACGAGGATTCGGATAAATTGGGCGTTAAACTGACAAGTCCGCAAATAATACTTCCATCATCACTCCAAATGGCTGTGCAACTGGAATTCATACGCACCCTGCCGCCATTTTTATGAAGGACTTCTATGACGTTATTACGGAATTCAAAACAACTGGCAAGTGCGTTCCACAATTCTCCCGCAGGCTTGTCTGGGGCCAAATCGAGGATCGAACAGTCTATGAGTTTTTTGGGCTCGTAACCCAAGATACTGTGCAATGCTCTATTGCAGGCGATAATCCTGCCAGTTTGAGGCTTGATGCAAATGGAAACTTCCAAACTCTGCTCAAATACAGCTTGGAAGAAATCATTGCGCCTTTTTTTTTCATGCTGGTCGTTTAATTTTGATTTGCTGCGTTGATTTTATGGCTAGAACTAAGCAAGCTGAGCAATAAGATTGCCTCACTAAATCTGTATTTTTCGCTTTGGACATCAACCACCAACGAACTTCTATCCAAACCATATCCGCTACATTTAACACAACGAGAAAAATGCAGATTTATGCTTGCTATCTTTTATAGCTGAAACTAACATTTTCGGTGATTCCTTTAGTTAACGACTAATCTGCATCGAACTGAAGGGGATAGCTGAGTATTTTTGCATTGTCGCATTATTCAGCCCCTGAAACGGGTATAGTGGACCCCAATTTTCGGACAATCATTTAAGATGGTAGCCTTCGGGAAAACGGGGGTTGTTGTGAGCGAGAAGAAACGCAAGGTTTTCACTGGCGAGATCAAGGCGAAGGTTGCGCTTGAGGCGATTCGCGGC
>CAIWDB010000405.1 GCA_903911305.1 uncultured Methylococcaceae bacterium
TGCCAAGCCCATGATTGCACCTTCTTTGTTTAGGTAATGTGTGCGGAATTCGAGGATTTCCTCGTCGCTCAGTTCCGCGTAATAGTCGATAAAGTCACTGTATTTGCGCTGCTTGTTGGGGTTCGGTTCGATTTGCGCCAAGCCTAGCTGTGCGGCGAAATAGATGGCTAGCCGGTCTTGCCGCCTGTGCGCCATGTTGGGCAAATTGAGCCAGCGTAGCCCGGATGGAGCGGAGCGGAATCCGGGTAATGAAGCCCGAAACCCCGCATTTCACTTCGTTCCATCCGGGCTACTTGCTGCGTATTCCGCAGAATGCATGGTTTTGTTCATTGTTCGGTGCCAATGAGTTGTTCTACCACTGTGACGCTTAACCCTGTCACGGCTGCGATGTTTTCAATCGTGACACCTTGTTGCATCAGCTTTAAGGCTATTGTCTTTGTAGTTTTTTCTACTCCCATTTCAATTCCTTTCTCAATTCCCTTCTCCATTCCAGCAGCTTCACCTTCGTTATACCCATCCCCAAACGATGACTCGAACATGCTGGCTTGATAATGCAAGTCGTCTTTATAATGCTCATAAGCTTTTTGCTCATCTTCGGGTAGCTTCATGATGCTGAGTTTTTCTTCTGCTTCTTTTAAGCCTTTGGCGGTGAAGTTTTCTTTGATTTCTTCATTTTTCAAGAAGTAAATCCATTCGTCCAAGGTGTCTTTGGCGATGTCGTTAAAGCGGTTTATTTTTATGATGGTGATGTCTTCTTTCAGCAGTTCACTTAAAAAACCTTCGAGGATGCCAAAGTTGGCTTTGCTACGCAGCAAGCGTTTGATGGCCCAGTCGAAGGTGATTAGTTTTCTATTTTTGTTCATTATTCGGTGCTGAAAGTGTTTTACCGATGTAATGACTGGGGGCATGAAAGGTTTAAGGTTTTAGCATGTTGTTCAATTTTATCCACCACATCCATGAGTATGCTTGTTGCGGCGTTAGCTGCATGCAATGATTCCAGAAAAAGTACGGCATTCGTCATGTATTCGTGAACCAATAAATTTCTTAGTTTTCTCGCGCCAACGAATGCAGCGGTGCTGTTGACCCACCCGACTTTCTCTGCATAAGCTAACACATCTAGTAAAGATTTTGGAGATTCCCCCAGTAATGCTGCAAAACGTGGTATTAGCTTTTCTCCAATATGATCTTGCAGTCGTCCAAATCTGCTCACAAAAGCATCGATTTTCTCTGACAGGTCTTCACGCTCAGCTAAAGACTTTACCCATTCCAAAGTGATCGTTTGGGAGAATAAGGTGCTGTGGGTATAGGCAAGGTGAGCCATTTCCCTTTTTGCAAGAGTAAGAGCCAAGAGAGCATTTTCCGCATGTTCCGGCAAATAGACTAAGCTCATAGCATGACTCCCGTGCGTCGGGCAATCTCGAAAATGGGCGCTTCGCCGATCAGTGCATCTTTTAGTACTATATCCAACTTTTGATCACCTAATGCCAAGATCAATGCGCCATAAAGTTGGCAGATGGTTTCCGCTCGGTTTGCTAATATCGCATCAGTTTCAATTAGCAAGTCAATATCACCTCCGCGTTGGCTATCGTCAGTGCGTGAACCGAATAGCCAAACACGATTAGGTACATCAAGCACCCGGTTTACTGTATTTTTTGTGGCTTCTACCTGAGAAGTGGTTAGACGCATAATTAAATGTTAAGGGTTAAATATAGTAAGGTGCATTCGTAGAGGAAAACCTAATCCGCTCATGCCTTAGCGCCATGAACCCTTAGCCACTCGGTTAATTCATTCCGACATTCGCCTAGGTCGCCATCAATGTGACCGTGTCCGAAATTTGCGGGCATCCTTGCGTTGGGCAGCCTTGAAAGTATCCCGGCCCAGTGCTGCCTGATAGGCGCTTTGATAAGCATTGAAAGCTTGTTCCAATTCCTCAAAGCTGGGGGATGGGCTGGGCCAAGGTCGGGGGAAAGAGGGATTGTTGGCAAGGGAAGATACAATGGACCCGGCTTGAGCCAA
>CAIWDB010000406.1 GCA_903911305.1 uncultured Methylococcaceae bacterium
GCGCCAGTTGATTGAACTGGCTGAGCGGTTTGATTTTGTCATTGCCTCGGACGAATGTTATTCCGAGTTGTATGCTGACGAAACCAACCCACCACCGGGTTTGCTGCAAGCGGCCCAGCGAATCGGCAACACTGAATTCAAACGCTGTGTGGTGTTCCACAGCCTGTCCAAGCGCTCCAATGCGCCGGGCTTGCGTTCCGGTTTTGTCGCCGGGGATGCGTCGGTTTTGGAGAAATTCTTACTTTATCGCACGTATCATGGCTGTGCATTGTCATTGCCAATTCAGCAAGCCAGTTTGGCGGCATGGCGCGACGAGGCGCATGTCATCGCCAACCGGGAGTTATATCGGCAAAAATTTGCTGCTGTAGTCGAAATTTTGCGTCATGTATTGGACGTGAAAATTCCCCCCGCCGGTTTTTACCTGTGGCCCGATGTCAGCCGTTTGGGATTCGATGGCGAAACCTTTGCCCGAGAATTGTTTGCCGCACAAAATGTGACGGTGCTGCCGGGTGGGTTTTTGTCTAGGGAAGCGCATGGCATCAATCCGGGACAGGCGCATGTGCGGATGGCGTTGGTGGCGACGTTGGAGGAATGTGTTGAGGCGGCTAATCGGATTAAAGAATTTGTGGCTCAGTTATGAACGGGAAAAAATTTGTTCCTCCGTTATTTAAAGTGTCAGATATTAAACCCTATTGTGTGCGGTTACCTTCCTTGGAAATCACCAATTTCCGCTGCTTTGAGCATTTGGTGATCGACAAGCTCGGCATGGTCAATCTGATTGTCGGAAAAAATAGCGTTGGTAAAACTTCGTTGCTTGAAGGTTTGTGGTTATTAGCAAGTGGAGCTTCTTGGCCTGTTTTACATAGTATGTTGTATGAACGTAACGAATTAGTCCGCTATAACCAACCTGCCAAAAGAGTGCAACAAGATCAAATAGAAGCAGTCAAAAGTTTTTTTGCTCGACCCCCGGAAAAATCGCAATCAGCAAGTTTTCGCATAGGAGGAAAAGACGCTGGCATACTTGAGCCTCGCTTTCCTATTGATGTTGTAGATAGCGATGGTAATAGCAGTGAGTATCCGCCAAGTGAGGATGCCACCGATGCTAAACAACCGGTGATTGAGTTTGAACTTCGACACGATAACCTTATTTGCATCAAAGGCTTCCCAAATCCAGGCTTTGTCGTAGAACCGGAGTGGCCGGACTTACCAAATAAAAATGATTTACTCAATGATGTCATCGCAAAATCAATGGATGATCGCGTTGTTTTTATTCCGGTAAAAGGTCTATCTTGGAAAGCCCAAGCTAGATACTGGGACATGGCGGTTGTTTTTAAGTATAAGAACAAATCAATCCTAGATTGCCTTCATACCCTGATACCCGATATTGAAGAGTATTTTTTTAGAGGCGACAACATTCAAGACTCCGTGCGGTTTCCTTCCGTAAACGTGGGGCGTTTTTCGAGTGGGATTCCTCTAGCCAAATTAGGTGAAGGCGCACAACGGATACTGGCACTTGCTTTAGCTATGTCAGCAGCGAGTGGTGGCTATTTGCTAATCGACGAGCTTGAAACAGGCTTACACTATAGCGTTCAAGCTGATGTTTGGCGCGAAGTGTTCAAGCTGGCAAAGGAATGGGATATCCAAGTCTTCGCCACTACCCACAGTTGGGACTGTGTGGAAGCCTTCCAAGAAGCTGCCGCCGAAAATGAGGACGAAGCTAGGCTGATTAGTCTGGAAAAGGCCCAAGACGGTACCGCGATAGAAGCGAAGAGCTACAACAAAAGCCTAATGAAGGCCGTTGTCGAACAAGGCATTGAGGTTCGATGATGCCTCATCCCGCTAAACCGGCTAAAGAAAAATTTGCTTGCCGCTTGTTGGTCGAAGGCGGTGCGGACTACAACTTTTTCGGCCATCTGTTCGTCAAACGCAAGCTTTATGAAAAACAAGGGAAGACCATAATTCCAAAAGGTTTCGAGACATGTCCAGCAGGTGATTGGAAAGGGGTTTTAAATGGTTTGGCACAGATAACAGACAAAGAAGTGGAAATTCTCGGCATCATTGTCGATGCTGATACTAATCTGCGACAACGCTGGCAAGACATTAAAAATAAATTACAAGAATTTGAACTGGATTATACGCTGCCAGATGACCCTGCACAGCAAGGCTGGACTAGCGACCCGCAAGAGGGCAAGAAGCGTTTAGGAATTTGGATTATGCCGAACAATAAAACCAAGGGAGTTTTGGAGGATTTTATTATTGGGATGCGGCATGACAATGAGGGCAACCAACGACTTTGGGGGCATGTTGAACACTCCATAAACACCTTGCCGGACGGGCCGCGCTTCGACGAATCGAAAGACCTTGCCAAAGCCCAAATAGCGACATGGCTGGCTTGGCAAGAAGAACCCGGCCACCCCATCGGTTTCGCTGTCTCAATGGGCTATGTCGATGCTCACTCTGAAGCGGTCGATGACTTCATTAACTGGCTTAAACGCCTCTTCCAACTCCAACCCTAATCATCAATTCAATAGAGAGAGTAAACCACAACCATGTCATTAGAAAACACCATCAACCAAGCCTTTGAAAACCGTGCCGAGATTTCCATCAACTCGGTCAGTGCCGAAATCCGCGAAGCGGTCAACGAATCCTTGCACTTGCTCGACTCTGGACATCGCCGTGTGGCGGAAAAAATTGACGGACAATGGGTCGTTAACCAATGGCTGAAAAAAGCCGTGTTGCTGTCTTTCCGCATTAATGACAACCGCGTGATGGATGGCGGAGAAACCCGCTATTTCGACAAAGTGGAGCCGAAGTTTGGGTCTTACAGCCCGGAGGACTTCCGCAAGGCCGGTGTGCGCGTGGTCCCACCCGCCGCTGTGCGCAAGGGCGCTTATGTCGCCCCCGGTGTGATCTTGATGCCGTCATTCGTCAACATCGGCGCGTATGTGGATTCCGGGACCATGGTTGATACATGGGCGACGGTTGGCTCTTGCGCCCAGATTGGCAAAAACGTGCATTTGTCCGGTGGCGTGGGCATTGGCGGGGTGTTGGAACCTTTGCAAGCTGGTCCAACCATCATCGAAGACAATTGCTTCATCGGCGCACGTTCGGAAGTGGTCGAGGGCGTGGTGGTAGAGGAAGGCTCGGTAATTTCCATGGGGGTCTATATTGGACAGAGCACAAAGATTTATAATCGCATGACAGGTGAAACCACCTTTGGCCGCATTCCGGCGGGTTCGGTGGTGGTGTCCGGCAACCTGCCATCGAAAGACGGTAGCCACAGCTTGTATTGCGCCATCATTATCAAGCAAGTGGATGAAAAAACCCGTGGCAAGGTCGGGATTAACGAATTGCTACGGGATTAAAACCTCAGTTTAAGGGGTTGAAAATAAAGTACAACACAATAGATTCCTTGATGACACTCAAACTAGGAGAGCAAACGATGAAAAAGACGATGATTTTTGCTTTAGGGCTGTTGTTTTCCACCAGCGTATTGGCTGGCGCTGACCACTATATCCGCAAAGATGGCGGTCATACTCAACACATGAAAATCACTAAACAGGCAGGTGAAGTAAAGGTATTGTTGGATGTTGATTTTGAACCGACTGGCACTGAAACTGACAAGCCTTGTTCCACCGAAATCTCCGGTGAGGCCAAAGTCATCAGCGAGAATGAACTGCATTTGAAAAAGCAGGCCCAAGGAGAGGCGCATTATTGCGAGCTAAAAATCCTGCTTAACGGCGACACGGCAAAAATCGAAGAAACGCCTGATTGCGTTCGGTACTTCACTGGCGATTTCTGCCGGTTTGACAGTGAAGGCAAATTCCTGAATAAGGTGAAATAATAACAAAGGCCGACTCGTTATAAACCGAGTCGGCCTTTTGTTTTAGGTCTTATTCTTTGCAAGCATAAAGCTAGCTAATTTCTAAACATCCTTATACCAAGGATTAATCTCGAATGGTATGTCGGACTGAATTGAGAAATCCTATTGAGGCTTGCTCAACCAAATCCAATACGTGGTCAAAGCCTTTGTCACCTCCGTAGTAAGGATCGGGTACTTCCTTTACCTTCACCCCCGAAGCGAATTCCAAAAATAATTTAACTTTATGAGAGTGTGTCCTAGGGCATACGAACATCAGCGTATCGAAATTTTGGCGATCCATGACCAAAATGTGATCGAAGAATTCAAAATCGGCATGACCCACTTGGCGAGCGCGAATATTGCCTAGGTCAACACCCCGCGCTAAAGCCGCTTTCTGGGACCGTTCATCCGGTGGATTACCAATATGGTAGGCGTGGGTTCCAGCCGAATCTATCTCGAAATAATCATCAAGCCTTTGTTTTTGCACTAAGGTTCTAAAAACACCTTCGGCAGTGGGCGAGCGGCATATGTTACCCATGCAAACGAATAATACATTCAGCTTTTTCATAGGTCTAATTTAAAACTTAGCTGGCTGGCTGGAACGGATATTTGATAGATTTCGAAGCAATGCATCCATGCCAATACCGAAGAACGCATAAAACACTGTCGCGCCTGTATAGGGCAGATAGTCACCGGACAAACCAACAGCATATTCTATGAAAGACACCGCTGAAACTTTACCCGAAAACCAGAAGAAACTGCCGTTGGAAATTAGGAATGCCAATGTTGAGGATATGAAAATTGCAAACGCAAGTGCCGGAACATAACAACTAAACGACTTGAATGGCAACTTTAGAAAGTAATTACCAGCAAACCACATCACCGCATAAGTTGGGATGAGAAAAACATAAGCTGGCGAAAAACAATAACTATCCACACCCATTGCGGTTAAGGCAAGAGCATCAATTAAAAAAGCCCAAGCAAGCAAGGCAAGGAAAACCCGTAAACTGCCTTTCAAAAAAAAAGCAGCCAGAAAAAATACCGCTAAGGAAGCGTCCGGCAGGGCAAATGCTGTGCCTTCATGATGAAACCTAGTTGCAGCCATTGCCAGGAAAAGTAACAATAGAGTCCAAGATTTCTCTGATTTCAAATTTGATCGTTGAATCATTGTATTCATTGCAAGCTCCGAATTACGTGATTAATGTTCATTTGCTAATTAACCGCACCTGATCATTTTACCACTTTTAAAACAGGGCGAGATTTGGTGGGCTTGGTTTCGGTTGGCTCGTCCGTTGTGGGTTCAGGCGGGGAGGGTTCACCCTCTTCATTTCCGTCAAAAACCATGCCTTGCCCATTTTCACGGGCATAGATAGCCAGAACCGCTTTGACTGGGATCTTAACATGCATAGGCGAACCGCCAAATCGAGCGTTAAATTCGACGTAGTTATCGCCCAAAGCCAAATTATGCACCGCTTGAGGTCTTAGGTTTAGTACTATCCGCCCTTCTTGCACGGATTGGCGGGGAACGATGACATCGCCCAGTTCAGCATTGACAAGTAGATAGGGTGTCAAATCGCTATTGACACACCAGTCATAAACGGCACGTATTAAATAAGGTTTCAGTGGAATCATCAGTTTGTAGCGAAGTCGATAAAGCTGGCATATTCTCGTTCATATTCGCTAAGGCTTTGTTGAAAGCCTTCGCGCTCAAATAAGCGGGCTGCATAAGTACGAATGGGTTCGGCTTGTTTTGGCAATTCAATCCCAAGCATGGGCAAACGCCAAAGTAGTGGTCCGATTGTGCAATCCACCAAAGAGAATTCTTCACTTAGGAAATAAACTTTGGCCGCAAACACGGGTATGGATGCAATCAGGCTTTCCCGAAGCATTTTTCTGGGTTTGGCGGCCTTTTTGTCAGACAGCTTTTCAATTTCATCCATTAAACGATACCAATCTTGATCAATACGATGAATCATCATTCGCGCCCTGGCTCGTGAAACAGGGTCCATTGGATGCAATGGAGGGTGGGGGAATCGTTCGTCCAAATATTCCATTATGATATTCGAATCGTATAAAACCAAATCCCGATCAACCATAGTAGGCGTCGTTCCGTAAGGATTTAGTTCAATCAAATCTTCTGGGGGTTGGTGAACGTCAACGTACTCAATATCCGCAGATATGCCCTTTTCCCATAGCGCAAAGCGTACTCGGTGACTGTAAGCACATGTGGGGGAACAGAATAAAGTCATTACGGATTTGCGACTGACCGCAGTTGCCACGCTAAACACCTCAGAGGGTTACGAAGAAATAACACGGTTGCCTTGACGCTATACGCCGCATTCAGGGTTAGGTTGGTGGCTTTGGTTTGTCACGATGTGACAAATAAAAAATGCCCCCAAGTAAACGCCAAGTTCCGGCGGTTTACATTGGGGGCATTCTAACACGAAAAGCTTACTTGATGTCCTTCCAATACTCTTTCTTAAGCTTGAATAAAATGACGGCTAAAATCAATAGCACAAATATCACATATTTGCCTAAGCTTAGGCGGGAATATTGAGCCGGTTCTGCGGCATAAACCAAGAAGGAGACCAAATCTGACATGGTTTGGTCGAATTCTTCATCTGATAGTTTGCCTTTACTGGCTTTTTCCAATCGTTCGATGACTTGGTTGCCTTCATGTGTTTTGATGATGGGTCTTTGTAGTCCTTGCAAGTCCCAAAACACATTGGGCATGGCAACATCTTTGAAATAGAGATTATTCACTCCAGTAGGTCTGGTTGGCGACTCGTCGATATAAAAGCCTTTCAAATAGCTGTAAAGCCAGTCTGCACCTCGGGCACGGGCAACCAAAGAAAGGTCTGGGGGGGCTACCCCGAACCACTTCACTGCGTCTTCCGGGTGCATGGCAGTCAAGAAGCTTTCATGAACTTTAGCGCCCTCGGGCATAATTTCTTTGCGCAACACATCGTCCTTTATGTGCAAATCCTTGCCAATCCGCGAATAACGCAAATGCTTGATTGAATGGCAACCCATGCAATAATCGACAAAGTAACCAGCGCCTCGGCGAACTGATTCCAAGTCGAATACATCTACATCCGCCTTTTGCAAAGGAAAAGAGCCTTCAACAGCCTGCGCCCCGAAGGAAAGGGTAAAAAATACAAGCGCGATAATGGTTTTCATGGGTGTCATTTCGAGTATTTCTTTTTGAGTTCTTCCACATAGCCATCGGCTTTTTCCATATAGCCTACAACTACCCCCGTTAGGCGGCGATAAGCTTCGAAGGAAGTCAACCAAGCCAAGAAACGGCGAACCATATCCCCCACCCAAGCCAAGAAACGGCGAACCATATCCCAATGCCAGCCTTTACGCTCTTCCAAAGGAATGATCCCGTGGGTAAGCCTTTCCGGCACTGGTTTGGTCTTTTCCCGGGTGGAATAGAACGGAAGCGTTAGGAAAAAGAGGA
>CAIWDB010000407.1 GCA_903911305.1 uncultured Methylococcaceae bacterium
CTGACATCTTTGGTGGAATGACTGGCGCAGCCGACCATGAACAGGATTGCCGCCGCCAACGCGGATGTCTTGATTATCCTCATCGCGAATAATCCCGCTCGTTGCTTCTGGGCCGGGTCACTTCCCGGTCTTCCCTGAGTTTCGTATTCGGTATGTCGCCGCGCTCAATGCTATTGGTGACCAACTCGCGCACCTTGGCATTGACCACGGCGCGTTGCCTTTCATCAAGCCCGTCGGCCTCGGCCTTCTTGTCAATGGCGGCAACCGTGGCGTAAGCCCCCGCGAGTTCGGGATATTTCTTGACCGCTTCGGTAGGCGGCTCCTTGGCGAAGGATTCAGCCATTTGGACATTCCAGGTATTGCGCTTGGCTTCTTTGGTTTCCTGCCCTACCACCTTGCCGGAATCGTCGCGCACCGGCACGGTGATGGTGACCGGTTGATTGCCCTCGTTGGCAACTTGTATCTTGTCACCCACTTTCGCGCCTGATTGGGTAGGCGTAAGGATTACTGCGTAAATGAGTAACAAGGCTTCTTTGCCGCTTTTACGACTTCACTGGCACGTTTCCGTAGCGTCCATGTAGGCCAAATTTCTATGGAATGGACAGTAGGTGTCGAAAAATAGGTCATTTCCGTGGTTTTTTGTGCAGAATCTGTCTGTTATATCCGATGGTTTTCATGGTCACATATGTTTCGTCAAAACGAACGTTTTCATAGTCAGTCCTGACAAAACATGCAGTTGGGTACGATGTTACTCATTTACGAAGGAATCCTTACGCCTACCCAATAAAGGACGCGACAAATAACTTGTATTCAGTAAAAACCACTGACAACTATACTGGGATTATTCGCTCACAGGGAGTCATTGATAAAAATCTGATTAAATCGAAAAAAAGAGGCATATTGCGGGTATTACTTTCTTTGCTGCTGCAAGAAAACACGCAAAGTAACATCGTTAGAAAATTAAACTCCTATGCGCGTTATACAGGACTTAAAAAAGCACTGATTGAATATAATTCGATATTTAAAAGTACGCATGTGTTAAATTTAATCGATAACATGTCTCTGCGAAAAGCCATACGAACAGCTAGGAATCGAACGGAAGCTTACCACCAACTACAAGGGCTCATCAGGAAAATTTATCGTGGAGTTTTTAAAGGTAAAAAGATAGAAAACAATCAAATCAGCGCACATGCAGTAAGGCTGGTTGCAAATTCCATCATCGCCTATAACTCCATTATTTTAAACACCGTTTATGAACGGATGCTTGCCGCTGGGACGAGCCAGGCAATTATCGATGAATTTGCCAGAATCTCACCCATTGCCTGGTCGCATATTATATTCACTGGCAAGTACAATTTTAGAAAAAGCAATGGTGATATTGATGTGGATGCAATGGTAAATGAGCTTGAAAAACATTTGAAACGGTACTTCTGGAAAGATGCTTAGCTCAGAACGAACACTTTTGGGGGTTCTTCCACAGGACCCGGAGATGGGTGTGTTTAAACAAACGGCACCAAAGTCCCATAGAATTTTATGCTGACAACCGTAAGAGCAAATATGCCTATACACTCCAACATGTTACGGCAATTTCGGGTTTTGGCCATCCGTGCCGCCTGCGCCCGTTAACCAGCCAACCGCCAAAGCCAAACAAGGCCGATTGCTTGGCCTTATCGCGTTTTAGTGTTCGCCCCGTCAGTCATAAACCGATGTAAAACCAACCGGAATCCGGCCCGTGAAAAATTCTATGGGACTTTGGTGACGTTTGTTTAAACGTACCCCGTATGGGGCAGGCCCTGCATCAAGACTGTTGAAACAAGCCGTCATCCGGCATGGATCGCCAGAATCCAGATTGCATGGACGCTTTGTAACTCCTGCCATCCTTGGAGCCTAGGTTCCGGCGATCCAAGGAACGACGAAGGAAACCTTACAACAACATTGAGCCCCCGGATGGATGCGGGTTGAAACCAAACAATGCGGGTGAGTTTGCGAAAATTCCCCCAGCTTAAGCTTAGCTGTCTGAAAAATAAAACAAAACTAGGACATAAACCGCCGAAACGGCCAGTTGCGCGGCCATCACTGGCAATCCGTAACGCATGAATGTCATGAACGAGACCTGCTTGCCGTGGCTGGCGCAGATACCGACGCTGACTACATTCGCCGAGGCACCGATAAGCGTTGCATTGCCGCCTAGAGTGGCGCCGAACATCATTGCAACAAAGACCGGCAAAACTTGCGGGGGCCAGTCTGAGAAGCTGGGGGCCATGGCGATTTCGGGCACCCATTCAGCGGTGACCAAGTACCCTTTCACCATGACCAACATCACGGCAACGATGGGGATATTGGCCAGAAAACCGGATGCCACCCCAACACCAGCCAACATGACCATTCCCACGGCCACCAGATCGCGTCCGAACCAAGCAAAGAGGTTTTGGGAAACGCTCTGAAGAACGCCAGTCTTGTTGATAGCGGCCACCAGAGAGAACAGGCACATGAGGAAGAGCAAAGTCCGCCAATCGACATCCTTGATGACAGCCTCAATGGGCTCGACCTTGTAACCATAGGTGACGAGCAGGGCTAGGGTCGCGCCGACGATGGCAACAGCCGGCGGGACGATAGGACGCGGAATCGATTCACCAAACAGGAAAAGCAGCACCATGACCGCCAACACGGAAAGTGCAACGGCGCAAAACCATGGCCGCTTGAGAGGTTCCGGCTTTAGGTTTTCGGGCAATTGGCGACGGACTTTCCAGATATCTTTCATCAGCCAGGGCATAAAGGGAATGATGACCAAGATGGAGAGCAGCCCCCCTAGGCTTACTTTTTGTAGATAGGCGACGAAGGTCATGCCGATGGTACTGCCCACCAAGAAAGTGGCGGGATCGCCGACCAGGGTCAACAATCCGGCCGAGTTGCTGATGATGGCGGTAAGCACCATGGGGCCTATGAAATCCACTTCCAGCGCCTGGGCGACCCGGATGATAACTGGCGCGAGCAGGATAACCGTCGTCGCATTGGGCAGGATTGCGCAGAGGGGGGCCACCAATACAATCAAACCGAGTAAGAAACGCTTGCCGCTGCCCCTTGTCAAGATTAGAAAATGGGTGCCGATCCAATCGAAGATGCCGGTGGGCATCAAGGTGCGGGCTACCAGCATGCCCCCGAACAAAAGCGCGATGGGTCCGTTGGCCATTCGTGTGATATTCAAAACGTCATCGAACGTGAAGTCGCCGGCCACGATAAGCAGGGATACGCCCAAAAAGGCGGCCAGCACCATGTCGATGGCATCAAAGGCGATAGCCAGAATGACACCGAAAAATACGCAGAAAGTGAAAACGTTTTGCAGGTTGCCAATGACCATGAGCAGTTTCTTGATGAGGATGGCGTCGATTATTGGAAGGGTGGCGAGTAAAGCAAGCCGCCTTGCTTCCAGAGCCGGTTGTAAGCGCGCTCGATCTTGAGGGGGCTGTCCTCGCCCAAATTGCGATCAAACATTTCGCCATAATTGCCCACGGTGGCGATGACCTTGACGACCCAATCGGGCCTAAGGCCCAGTGGCTTGCCCAAGGGGCCGCTCTCCACCAGAAACCTGTGAACAATCGGGTCGGAGGCACTGTCGCGCTGGGCGAGCACCTGGCTGCGGCTGATCTCGCGCTCCTCGGCCTCGATCAGGGCATAAAGCACCCAACGCACTAGAGCCATCCAGCGATCATCGCCTTGCCGCACCACAGGTCCCATGGGTTCCATGGAAATGTACCCCGGCAGGATTTCAAATCGGCTGGATTCATCCGGGTTGTGGTTGATCCAAGCCGCTAGTGCTGAACGTACTCCAGCCACCGCTTGGCATCGCCCATCCTTGAACGCCCGCACCGTGTCGGGCAGGGTTTCGATGACGAGCGGCTGGTAAGCCAAACCGCGACGTTGAAAAGCATTCGCCACCGCCGTTTCGCTGGTCGTGCCTTTGCGAACACACACCGTGGCCTTGCCCAAATCCTCGATCCGCTTGGCGCCGATGGACTTTTGAACTATCAATGATTGCCCATCGAGAAAATAAATGCCTGGAAACACCAAGCCGATGGCTGCTTCGCGCCCGAAGGTCAGGGTGGCTGCGGAAATCAGGTCGATCTGCCCGGATAACAGTGCCGGTAAGGCACCGACTGGGGTGAGCGGCATAAAATCGACCGCTTGCCCGTCACCAAGAATGGCTGCGGCGACGGCCCTGCAAAAATCCACGTTGAAGCCTTGCCATTGGCCTTGCACGTCCTTGACCGCAAAGCCATGCAAATTTTCTCCTACGCCGCAGTGCAGCCTTCCTTCGCGCAGCACTTTCTCGACTGTTCCATCAGCCTGGACGGTAGGGAACATAACGGTCAGAACTAGGAAGCCAATGTGCGCTAAATGCCGAATCATTGCGGGTATCCCCTTAATGGATTGAGCCAATGCGGCGAAAACCCCTAGTGATAAAAGTCCGCCTTGCTGTGTTGTCGTGTCCATCCGCCCATTCAGCGAGCTGAACGCTACTTTCGTTGCCTGCAAGCCCGTCACGATTTTCAATAAGTGCGGCAACGCCCCTTCAAAAAAAACGATCCAGTTTCTATGCGACCAGACAATCACCCGGACAGATGAAATCAGTCATTGGCATTCATTACATTAAGGTTCGCAATGCATAAAAAATTGGGAATCATAAGTTTCTATTCAAATGCTAGAGCGTGTTTAGTCGAAGACATCGACCACGAACCCCGCTGTGGCGCCAATCTTTGCTCCCTTCCCAGCGTCGCCGGCCAGTCCGCCGATGGCAGCTCCTGCGAGTGCACCCTTCGTCGTGGCACAACCTTGCACGGCAATGCCGACACCCGCAGTAATGAGTAATACGAAAAATAACTTTTTCATGAGAGAGTTTCCTCGTTGGGTCTTATTGTTTGGATTTTGCGAGGTTGGGTTTGCCGATTTGGTCCCATATAACCTTGAAGATGGGTGTATCTAGTTGGGTCGGATGAGCCTTGTACCAGGCATCAATGACGTTGACGGCTTGCTCTACAGTGGTTCCATCTAATCCTGCAACCGCCCGATGGGTAAAGGTCTCTTTCTGTCCGGGTAAATGTTTTTCATCGGAAACATAACCGACGGTCAGGGTATTCGATAGGCCCAATATGTAAGCCAAATGCTCTCTTTCAGTGGATTTCGCCCAGTCATTTCCGTCGGGCAACCGCACCTCAGCATTAGCGGTGAACGCTGCTGCAAATAAAACGCTGAGTACTACCCTACGGGAAACTTTCATTGAAGACATGATTACCTCCTAATCTGTTATTTGTTGTATTAAAGCCGCAAGCCTCGGGTAATGGGCGATGTCACTACGCCGATAACATTGGACACTTTGGGCCGTTTTGTCCAGTGCAGTAAAACGCGCCCCTTGGTTTTCGCGGCATCACGCACATTCCATACCCAAAACATTGGATGCAATGCGAGTGGATCGGCAAATCACTGCTTTTTCATGACCTATTTTGCCCCTGAATTATGGCACTGACAAGCCGTTGATTCAGCAGATGTGGGGATTGTGTTAATAATCTTAACATTTCAGACGCTTAAGTCCTTAGCGTAAGTTCCTGTTCCATTGGACTTCAGACCCCTTTACACAGTCCGAGATCAACGCCATTCTGGTCGGCGGTGCAGGCCAATTGCAGACTCTGTTTTCCCCTGATTATGACCTCCCAATAACCCGATGTGAGGGGACTTACATCTTTTGATTCTTTGATATCCCGACTCGCCAAAGCGATTGTAACGCACGGACTCGGCTGCTTGCGGCAAGCAAGATACTTGTAGCGACCTGCAATCATTAAGGTCAAAAACCCGAATTATTTGCAACTCAGAAAACGTCCAAAAAGTCAGCAACATGAAGATTGGATTGACGAGAATCATGGACACTGTAAGCCGCATCGTACCGTGAGGCTGTTCGACTATTCATAAAGTCCAGACAAGGGGAATTGCCGTGGATCACCAACGCCAGGCAAGGGCCGTTGTCTGTCTTTAGTGATTTATATGATATATCCTATCAGTGAACGACTGATAAAACACACACATCCCCACGGGCTAGCGGGGGGTCGGAATGGCCCAAGAGCTTGTCCGGGGCGATTGCATCGCGCAG
>CAIWDB010000408.1 GCA_903911305.1 uncultured Methylococcaceae bacterium
CATGAGTTTTGCCTATTCCGCCAACGGTAACACTATGCCTATCGCCGATCCTTTTCCTTCTTGGCTTGAGATGGCAAACCTCCAATGATGGAGCAATGCCAGCTTCTTGATGATTTCAAGCCCTAACCCTATCCCTTGTTGTTCGTAATAGCCCCGGTCAAACTGCATGAAAGCGCCAATCTTTTCGATTTGTTCACTGGTCATGCCTCTGCCGTGGTCGATGACTTTGAAAACCAGTTCTCCGTCTTCAACGTTGCTAAACACTGCTACCAGAGCGCCAGGGTCGGAAAATTTAAAAGCATTTTCCAATAGTTCCTCGACAATAAACTTTAAGTCCATCGGATGCGCCATGATCGTCGCACCCTGTAGATTGCAGACTAAATCATCAATCCTCTGCGAAATTTTGGCTTGTTGTTTGGCACAATATTCAATGAAGGATTGGGATTCTATGCTCACAGGTTGTACTTTGCGTTTAGGCGAACCGTCTGCATGATTGGTGTCCACTTCTAGCTGTAGGTACACCAAAAAGCGATGGATCAATTTCTCCAACCGGTGCGCCGATTCTTGCGCGATGTCCAAGAACTCGTGAATTTCGCCATCGCTCATCGACATGCGTCTAGACAACAACAAATCAATGATGCCAGAAACGCCATTGAGTGAGGTGTTTAGTTCGTGGGGCAAACTCATCGCCACGTTGCTACGCAATTGATTTAAGCTTTTTTGCAACATCGCAATGGTTGCGGCTTGACCTTGTGACAACGATTGGATTCTGTCGTACTGTCTCTTGATGCGTAATAAAGACTGAACTCTTGCACGAAGTTCAAGAGGATCGACCGGCTTGCTGATGAAATCGTCGGCACCCTCGCTGAGGCAACGAGCCAAGTCCTCTTTGTCGCTTAGGGCTGTCACCATGAGAATTGGGACCATTTGCCATTCAACTGAGGTTTTGATACGGCGACAGACCTCAATGCCATCCAAGCCGGGCATCAGTACATCCAGTAAGATAAGATCGGGGGCAAACATAGCCAAACTGTCCAAAGCATCCTGTCCGCAGGAGGCATAGTGCAGTTGGTAGCCTTCATCGTCCAGCAGTGCCTCGACTGCGTCAAAAAAGAAGGGTTCGTCATCGACAACTAATATTGACGTATTTTTCATAGAGTGATGCCCAATTATGCAAGTAGTGTTCGATTAATTTTCCTAAGTATTTGAACTTTGCGAGTTGACCGAGATGAACAGCCGATTATTTGTATCTAGCATTGTAAATCAATAGGCAACTGTTTGGCCTCTGGCTACATTATTATAGACGTTTAGTTTGGTTACTACCTATTAAATCCCTTTAGCCATTAACCTCGTCAGTATGACGTGCGGCGATTGCTTGGAAATCGTCAAGCCTAGCCACAAAGGCATCGACCACATCAGGGTCGAAGTGCTTGCCGCGGCCATCTTTAATCATGTCTGTCGTTTGCTCCACCGTAAATGCCGGTTTATAGACTCGTTTGCTGATCATTGCATCAAACACATCGGCCAAAGCCATTAACCTTGCCGGCAGTGGAATTTTCTCTCCACTCAGACCGTCAGGGTAGCCACTGCCATCCCATTTTTCATGGTGGTAGCGGGCAATATCCATTGCGATGTGAAGAAAATCCAGCCCTACCTGATCCTCCTCGTTTTGAATGGCGCGCCAAATGGCATCGGCACCTACCTTGGCGTGGGTTTTCATGATTTCCCATTCTTCTGGAGTGTGTTTGCCGGGTTTATGCAAAGCGCGGTCAGGTATGCCAACTTTCCCTATATCATGCAAGGGTGCCGCCTTGGCATAGCTTTCGATAACGCCGGGTTTCAGTGTATTGGCGTATTTCGGTAACTTTGACAATTCCCCGGCAAGTACTCTGACATAACCTTGGGTTCGCAGAATATGGTTGCCGGTTTCGTTATCACGCGCCTCGGCAAGGCTGGCGAGCGCTCTCATGCTGACATCTTGGATCATCTGGTTCTGACGCATGCGGCGTTCGATTTCGGATTCCAGCCACGCATTCTGGTCTATCATTCGGTCACGCGCCTCCTTGAGTTCGATCTGCCCCCGCACTCGCGTCAGCACAATGGCCGGATGTACTGGTTTGGTAATATAGTCCGCAGCACCAAGTTCCAGACCCCGAGTTTCGTCCTTGGGGGCATCCAGTGCAGTGATGAAGATGACTGGAATATCGGTGGTGTGGGGGTTTGAGTGCAGACGGGTAATGACTTCGTAGCCGTCCATTTCAGGCATCATCACATCCAATAGGATAAGATCAGGGCGAGGTTCGGTAGTCGCTGCAACCAACGCGCGCGCGCCAGAGTTGGCTACCCGCACGCGGTAATAAGGCATCAAAATTTCACCTAAAACCATAATATTCTCAGGGGTGTCATCCACTATGAGCAGCGTCTTTTGCTGTGTTTTACTGTTTATGGTTTGATGGTCATTCATGATTACTTCACTGCAAGTTTACTAACCCGACGCTGTGTCGAGAACCGTAGGCCCAATAAACCGCAAGGCCAAACAAATTCCAGACCAATACCAAATAAGTTGGTGTTGGACTCGCGTTTAAGGCTTGGGCGTATTCGGATTATTATTGGTTGCTATCCAAAACCGGCTGATCGGTTTCTGGTCCTTGAGGGCTTGTTCGGCAAGATCGCAAAATTCGCCGCGCCGATCTGTGCCTTCCGCCACCAGCAAACCGACATAAACGCCAAAATACATCGACACTTTGTTGTCGATACCCCGTTGTTCGGCTAGTGGACGTTTTGTACCGTCTTCGGACAACCTACCGAATTCTTCTTTGAATTTATTCTGATCAAGGTCGATGGCGGCACAATAATCTGATAGCACAGCCGCTTCGGCGACCTGCCGCAAAATCTTCTGCTTATCAACGCCTATCAGATTTTCAACTTTCTTATCGATTTTGCTTAGCTGCCCCTCAAACTTGAGGGTGGGGATCGGCGGTGGGGTGGGGGTGGCGGCTTTTTTATCTGCTAGCGTCACTCCAGGGATTAAGGTGGCAATCAGGGATAAAGCCAAGAAATATTTCCACATAAGGATGAACCTCGGATTTTGGTACAGTTAGGTTAAAATCAAAAAGCACAGGGGTAAGGTCAGAATGGCGGTCCCGTGTTTTAGCGGCGTCCACCAGCGTGACCCCCACCGCCAACGTGACCCCCACCACCAACGTGACCGCCAGCGCCAGCGTGACCACCAAAACCAGCGCGACCGCCGCCAGCGCCAACATTGTTGCCTCTGTTAGTGGTTCTATCAACGCTTCTGTTGCCTTTGTTGACGGTATTGCCGCTAACGTTGACGCTTTTGTTGACATTGACATTATTTCGGCCTCGCGCACCGCCGCCGCCGCCATAATAAGCCGGCCCGCCATACCCTCCTCCATAGTACCGATCATCATTGTTGTTACTCAAAGCGACACCCAAGGCTGCCGCGCCCATTGCCGCTCCCGCCACCCCGGCGGTTGCGCCATAGTCAATCTCTTTTTGGCCCGTGGTAGGGTTGTAAGTCTGACATCCTGCCGCCAATCCCAGTGCAAGAACGGGGGTCAGAAAACCCTTAAGTAAATGATTTCTTATAATACGCATTTATTGCTATCCTCAATTGTGAAAACTCAAAAAAAGGGAAGGCCGTACCGTTGCCGTTAACGGTTATCTTACTGACATCATTTGCATGATCTAAGCTTTTCCTCGATACCCGTTTGCCAATGGTCACTCATGATACCCTATCGGTATGTGGAAGGTTAAACCGAATAGTGCTAATGAGCAAGGTATGTTCCAAGTGGTTTTGATGGTCACATCAATCGCGAATAATGCACAACCCTCATTGGCAACGCCGATGATGCTTAGGGGTTTCTATTCCAACAACTCAATCACTGTCACGAGGTTCAAATGTCCAGGGCGGGCTGAATTACCCGACCCACCCAAGGATAACAAAGCTCGTCATTTCTTGCCCAAGGCCGGTTTCTCGTGAGGCAAGCCACCATCGTCAATGTCGTAATTGGGATCAAACACCGTTTCGCCTTGCGCTGTTTGTCCTGTATGGCGGGGTAACGATCCATGTATTCCTGCGGCACTTGGTAAGGTGCATGTGGGGCCATGGAAGCAAAGTAGAGGAAAAACGGCTGTTTTCCATCTTGCTGGTCGATCAACTTGACCGCCTCATCACCAATCAGCGTGGTGTAGTAGCCCGGTTCCTTCAAGAATTTGCCATTGCGCTGCCAATCGACAACGCCGCCGCGTTCACGGGTAAAGTAATTCACTTCGCCCATGACGAGGTATTTTCATTCTATGATTCTCTCAGAGTTGGCGGGCATTGTTACATCAATATCAGTTTCGAGCGAAATCCATATGCCCAATAGCGGGCTAGATGCTGCATAGTTTTTATGGTCCTATTGCGCCGCGTTGGATCGAGTTGTTAGGCAAGTATGTAAATCGAGAATGTCTACCCGGCTGATTTGCCGAAAACATTTTCAATTCTAACCTTTCCCGGTAGTCGATACACATCGAAGTCGGAATCAATGCTTATGATTTTCTTGATTCCAGGAAACTTCTTACCTTTGATGAATTCAAGTATCTTGTGGTGATGCTTATCATCTTTGTCAAAGAGTGCGGTCAGCGGACCCGTATCAACGAGAATTGTGTTTAGCACGGATTTTATCTTTCACTCTTTCTTTGTACCCATTATTAATTCCACCTGATCCGTGTCGCCCGAATAGAGCCTGTCCTATTTCGTAGGAATCCTTTTCATCTTGTTCAGACTTCAGAAGCAGCTCCAAGGCTTCATTGATAACTTCTATCCTCGTCTTATGTCTCGATAGGGAAAGCATTTGAAGCTTCTCTTCAATTTCTATTGGGAGACGAACGCTGGGCATAAATACCTCGCATAGCTTAGGGTTCAGACGAGTTGCCGCTCCACAAAACCCTTGGTGGCGCGGGTGCGCTGGATTGGATCGTTAGGGATTTTTTTCTCACGCAAAGGCGCAACGACGCAACGTTAAGAGCAAAATATAGTGTTTTAATGATGTATTGTTCATGCTATCACATTTGGATTTTGTCACACACGCATTGATTTCTTTTACGTTGCGTCGTTGCGCCGTTGCGTGAGACATTCTTTTTGAAGCCATCCGAACCACTGACCCCTTAAGTTGGCGCATATGGGTTACAAACCCCGTCGCGCTTCGGAGACAAGTCCGGGGGTTCTCGGCTGTTGCTCTTTGCCTTTGTTTACGGCGGATTGTCGCTTGCGCGACGAATCCGCCTTACCGCGTTAATTAGCTTAGGCGGCATTGTGAACAATTGACCGACGGGGCAAACGTGAAATTACCTTGATGCCAGATGTTGACTGCTTTTTGCGAATATCCTCACAAACAAGGTTGGAATTTCACGGATTATTTCCATCCTGCGTTGAGCGGCTGCTGGATCGCCACTACTTGCTTCATCTAGTACTAGGGCTGAAAATATCAATGACTTGCATTTGCTTCTTGAGAGGCGGGTGGGTAGAGATACATGGCCGGGGATTCATGGATTTTGCTCTTTTTATCCATTCGGCGCAATGCTCGGAGTGCCGCTATTGCGTCTTACCCTGTTGTTACGCTTTTGTCTTGTCGAATTTCGGCAAGAACATCATCCAAAGTGAGATGGTCGAAGAGTGCTGCTCGTTCTTCGGTGTAGTTTCCATTGCCGGTAGAAAACTGGCCTAAAAAGCGCATGGTATCAGCAGCACCGATTTCTCGGGCAAGTACACGAAGGGCTTGGCTAGTAATATCACTTAAAGATTTTGTAGGTACACTCATGGCTCAATTACCTCAATAAGCTCTAATGGAGAGACAACCAGAGTCTGTTCGGTATCTAGCTGTTTAGCACGCCGATAAAAACGATCATCGCATGTACAGAAATAAGTTGCTTGTTCTTCTACAGCACAGGCCAGATGCAAGGCATCCAATACTTTAATTCCTTTGTCGCAATACATGCGGGCACGTTGTTCTACTGAATCCGAAGCTTGAATGGTTTGCTTACTTTTCAGCAAGGTTTCTTGAACAAAGGCTTTTCTTGCTGGATGCGGGTTATGATCGACTTCGTAATTCAAAGCAACTGAATTTAGCAATTCCGCACCACCATCTTCGCACCAAGCCAACACGCCAAGAATGGCCTCAGATTCTATATGAATACGAAGGTGCGTTTGATCGTCCATTGGACGCTGTAGACAGCACATATCCAAGTAAATTCGCATTGAGGCAGTTGGTCTAGTCAACTATTGACGTGAAACAACGGGCAACGATTGATCCGTTGCCCGATCTACCCGGCTCAATGTTGAAATCCATAGAACCTCCGATGGGTTGTTGATGGCATTTTGCTCTTTTTATCCATCCGGCGCAATACGGTTTACGCACAATGTCGGACGGGATTTGTAATCCCATCCGTAACGTTTTGTGCCATGTCGTATGCCGTGGCTTCGCACAAAACGTAAGCGACGGGGTTGCAAACCCCGTCGCGCTTCGCGCATCCTATGGCCCTATATAAATTCGTGGCTTCATATCAAGGCCAGCCTAAAAGATTCGTTGGTTTATTTACGATTCAAATTTGCTTCTTGAAATGCCGGACTGGCGGATAATTGACTGAAGTGTCCCGATGCGGATTTCTGAATGGTTGGGAACAGGAACCGTAATCGTTGATTCTTCAAGTTGCTTCTGCATGATAACGTGACTGCCCCTTTGACGTACTTCAACAAAACCATGGCGAGCCGGAATGGCGCAAACTTCCAAGCCAGACAAAATCCGTAGCTTACCCAACAGCAATCTCCAATTGGGTTATGTATACCTCTTGGTGGAGCCGTTCTTGGATTTCAGAGGGTGATGCAGCCTCGAAAAACAATTCAAGAGCTTCTCGAAGATTTTCCCGTGCTTCTTGAATGGTGTCTCCTTGGCTGGCGATATCGAGTTGAGGGCAGAGAGAAACATAGCCATTTCCTTCACGCTCGATAATGGCTGTCAGTTGTTTTAGCACGATAAATACTCCAATAGCTTTAAAATGATGGATGCTGCGGCTCTATCGTAGCCAGTTACCATGTTCGGCGCAATACGCGGCGGAGCCGCTCGCGCCTTACGAATTACGAATGCGCCTTACCGCGTTAATTGGCTTAGGCGGCATTGTGAACAATTGACCGACGGGGCAAACGTGAAATTACCTTGATGCCAGATGTTGCCTGCTTTTTGCGAAGATCCTCACAAATCGCATGAAGATCGTAATTGAGTTTCTTCGCGTGTTCGTCTCTGATACGGTGAATTTCTTCCACAATGGGATCGTGCCACATGGTTTAGTCCTCCATTAATTCAAGCGGTGTACAAATTATCGGCGGTTCATATCCAGATAATCGGCGCAATACGCGGCGGAGCGGCTCGCGCCTTACCGCGTTAACGGCGCATTCAGCGGCGAGCGAAGCGGGACCGCTGGAATGCCGTGTTAGGCTTGACGGGCATGGTGGGGGGCGTGATGTAGGGATGTCCATCGGCAATATGTTTGGCTTCTGATTTCTTTAGGTCATCGTAAATTGCCCGCAAATCAAAGTTGAATTTCTCTGCGTGAGCCTCCCGAATAGCCCTTACTTCCTCAACAATTTCATCATTCAGCATTGTTTTCTCCTAAAAGTTCTTCAGGTGTGCATATAAACGGCAAATATAATCCTTTCTGTTCGAGAAATCCCGATATTTCTCTCTGCATTTCGGGATTTGCAATATGCCGACAATTCCAAGTCAGTAGATAATCCACGCCATAAACCGTTGCTACAGCGATATGCAAGGCATCCTCGGCGGCTTTGGCAGGAACAATCTTGTTTTGCACTAATTCAGAAGCGATGCTTAGGGCGAGTTCATCAATCAATAGCAAAGGTAAGTCAGCCAACACAGCCAGCCGCTTTTGTGCTGCGATTGGGTCACCTGCGGCACATTCCCGCATGACCGATTCGGATATCAGCAATTCATAGCGGTGACGTAATTCCCACCAAGCCAAAGTGATTTGCTGGTGGGCAGCACCCAGAATCGTCTTGCTTGGACGAGCCGTCAGGTAGCTAATGACCGAGGTTTCAAGGTAGACCTTGCGTTTCATTTTCTCTAGGACAAGTTAGAGGACATAGACCAAAGGCGTAAGCTATATTACAACGAGTGTTGAATCGTCTCCATGCGGCGCAATACGCGGCGGAGCCGCTCGCGGCCTACGAATGGGCTTTACCTCGTTTACGAATGCGCCTTACCGCGTTTATGATTACCCCTTACCACGTTGATCCCTTTAATTTGGCTAAGGCGATTCTCTTTGCGGAATTGCCTTGAGTCCTTGGTTAGATGTTGTTTGTTGTACGACTACTGGTTTTAAGCTATCGATTATCTCTTGATAAAGTGGGGTACTTGCTAGATACACACCACTTCCAAATATTGAGATTATAAGAAATACAACCTTTACCCATACTCCAATAGTGATATTTTTAATAAGCCATGGAAAAGTGATCTTTTCAGGTGCTACTAATGGCAAGTAATGATTGATATGTTTTCCAGGACCTTTTGAAAAATGCTCCCATTCTTCATTAGACACAACAAGATCATCACAACTAACGCGCCAAGGATTATTAACGAACCTTTTGCCTTTTTTTGGATCTAGCTCTCGTGTATCGTATAAAGCACTAACTAGAGTTTTTCTATTTGGCGCATTATTGGTTACCACATTTATTAAGTCTTCTGGTCTAATATATTTTATTTTAAGAGCGGGACCTTTCTCACCAACTATTACCATAGTCTCATTCGTCCGCGTTCGAACTTCCTTTCTGCCGTCCTCTGTTTCGAACTCAGAAATTTCTTCAAAATTCATCGGTGCATGCTCCAGAACTGAAAAAATTATTGTTTCGGACATTCCTAACCGCAGAATCTGATCTCTACTGAGACCAGACTTCTGAGCAATCTCATCAATAGAAAAATATGCCAGCAATTTCTTGAGTCCTCATAATTCATTCAGTTTACCCCGTGCGCCTAACTAGATTAGGCACTCCAATAAGTATATTAATTTACACTCGCATAGTGTACAGCAAGGAAACAATACTAGATTTATTATGTTTGGCTGGTTCCCAAGCTTTGCTTGGGAACCCAGTTTTTGAAGCTCCAGCTTCTGTCGGGATGGCAAGCAGGAACTTGTAAGGTAAAGGTTACCAAACTGGAGTTTGGGAACCAGTCAATTTTCCTCCAAATCGTTGCGTCTTTGCATGAAACTCAGCCGGACGGGATTTGTAATCCCGTCCGTAACGTTTTGAGCCATATTCTATGCCATGACTTCACAAAACGTTAGCGACGGGTTTGCAAACCCCGCCGCACCCATTTCGCATACCCCGGCTATCTTCTGTGAGTTATATGCAGTTTTTGTCAACATATGATTTAATTTCATCAGTGAAGTGAAACCACTCATTTTCAACTTTGAGATGTTGAAAACGGCTATGTATTTCCTTTTCCATAACTATGCTGCCCGGCATTTTGGCGGAAATACGAAGTGTCACAGGGGAACCTGTTAGTAATTGTCTTAGCCTGTTTTCAGGATCTTCTGAGAAGCCAATCTTGACTCGGGATAGACCTACAGCTTCGATAAAATATACATACCCATTTCCCTTTTCAATTCGGTCAAAGAAGGGCGTGTCGCCAATCCGTGAGAAACCCAAAGCAAGTGATTTGTCAAGGACGTATTGATTGGCTCGTTCATTTCCCCATTGCTGGAATTGTAATGTCTCATTTTCGTCGCAGATTAGGACTGAATGTTTGTCCATTAACTGCGCTTGCTCGCGGCTAGAAACCATCCCAACATACCCCTGATCGGTATGAACGTAATACACACAACCACGTCCGCTATTACGGGACGGCAACCTAGTTTTCTTCATTCGTATCGCTTTACCCATAAACACCTACTTCTAACGTATGAGTGATTCCCAAGCTCAGCTTGGAAACCCAGTATTTGAAGCTCCAGCTTCTGTCGGGATGACAAGCTGGAGCTTGCTAGACAAAGGTTCTTAAACTGGAATTTGGGAACCAGCCAAAAATATCCCTCAAACCACAATCAAACTAATCGGGTCTGTCCACAGCCCCGGCCCACCGCTACCCATGGCACGGACGCGGAACCAATAAGTCTGGGCGGGGGTCAAGCCTTCCAGCAGAATGTGGGAACCGGTGGCCGAGGTGGTGGCGGGTTTCCAGTGTTCCTCCACAGAAGGGTCGCCTTGGGCGATTTGCACTTCATAGAGTTTTGCCCCTGCCACCCGGGCGACATGCAGCATCACCGTGCCACTCTTGGGACCATGTTCCGCCCAAAACTTGTCGGTGGCCGGCAAGGTTCCACCGTGGATGCCGCGCACGATGTCCCGGCGCAGATCGAAGCCGGTGGTGGATAGTTTGTCGGTGTCATGATGCGCCACTAATTCCAAATAGCTGGCAAGATGTTTTAGTTCATCGGTCAGTGCATCCCTTGCCGCATCGCGTTGCCGGATTTTCAGGCTGTCCCGCGTCAGGCTGGCATGGTAAGCATCCAGATAAACCCGGTAAGCTTCATGAAGTTGGGCCAAAGACGGAACTGGCTCCGGCCATGGCTCGGGGAAGTGGGGGTTGTTGGTTAAAGAGGCAAGAATATGACCGACCTTGGCCTGGAAGTTCGCTTCGTTCAATGCGCTAAAAGTGATGACTAGCTTGGGTTGCATGAGGTTTCTCCCGTTA
>CAIWDB010000409.1 GCA_903911305.1 uncultured Methylococcaceae bacterium
GAGACTACAACATGGCGTATCAAACAATCGTTGGGATAGGTTAACGGTAAAAAAATAAGTACCGCCAAGCACTCGATAACGTCGGTAGTTCGGCATGGGAGAGCCTAAAAGATTGAGGAAATAATCATAAATTGTGCACCGTTGGCGGAATAGCGGTTTAGTCAATTCCACCGATTGATTCCATTTCCCCATGCGGCGCAATACGCGGCGGAGCCACTATTGCGCCTTACCGCGTTGTACCATGTCGTATGCCGTGGCTTCGCACAAAACGTAAGCGGCGGGGTTGCCAACCCCGCCGCGCTTCGCTACCCGGCCATATCTTCAAGCGTTATTTTAAATCTTTCTTTGTTCTCTGGATGCAGATCAATCATGAAAAAATTATTATAACTGCGCTCAAAATACTCTTGTTTTCTATTGTTTAATTCCATTAAGAAAATTTTCATCTCTTCGTCGTTCTTCATGGTGTGTGAAAATTTTTTTCAAGTATTTTTGCCATTTCATTTGGTTCAAATTGTTTCTTAATTAACCTAGAGAATACATCCTTAAATAAGTCTTCCGCCCTCTGGAAATAGTATTCGCCATTCTCTAAAGGTTCTGAAAAAATGGATTCCAAAGCAGCATCTCCATCATGTAAACTAATAAGTCTGTCATAAAAAATACTTAGTGTTTTACTAATTTCATATGGACAAATACTATCTGTCGGGCCAAGCGTTGCAAAACATGGGGCTCTATCCATCGTCTGAATAGTTTTTGCAATATTTCCACCATAACAAGCAGCAAGAACAATAAAAAGATTTAGATTGGTCGCCTCGTTAATTTTTATGAAATATGATTTAATATCATTCCATGCTATGAAATTGTTATCGGCAAGTTCTATTCCATCCGAAGAGCCATGACATTCAATGTGGAGAATTGGTCGAGCGCCACTCTTGGCATCTATTTCGATTTGTTTAAGTTTATCTATGAATTCTAACTTTGTGTTTATCCAGTGATACTTAATCACTATTTTACTATTCTTATGAATTACCAAGGTTTCAAGATCTTTTGAAAGATCTTCTCCTGTTCTTTTGTCAGTTGACCGAAGAGACTCAAGCACTATTATTTTTGATACATTGAAAGAAGTCATATAGTCGTAATAGATTATTAATTATCGATCTTAGCCCGCGTAGGGCGCAATAGCGGCTCCGCCGCGTATTGCGCCGAATGCCGAATCTAATAGCAAGCAAGGAGTTGGAACTTTCTCTCATCAAGCTTCATCCCCCAATACAATCCATTACGATTATCCGCGTTTCCCGACAACAGTATCGATGGTCGGGAACGTTGCCCAATCCAATTTATAAATGCCCCGTTCCACATATCGATGGAAGCTTAAATAAGGCCAGTCAGACACCCGCCCAACCAAGCCATATTTAACCAGGTTGATATGGCAATAATCGACAAAAAGACCAGCGTCTATGGGTAACACGCACCACGGTACAGAGAATTTCAACATGGCGTATCAATAAATCGTTGGGATACCTTTTCAATAGGTTAACGGTGAAAAAATAAGTACCGCCAAGCACTCGATAACGTCGGTAGTTCGGCATGGGCGAGCCTAAAAGATTGAGGGTTTAAAAATAAATGTAACATCGTAGGTGGAATAGCGGTTTAGTCAACTCCATCAATTGTACTCATTCCCCCATGCGGCGCAATACGCGGCGGAACCGCTATTGCGCGCCCTACGAATGCGCCTTACCGCGTTGGAACGGCGGGTTAGGCGGGTGGGCAGAGAGAAAAGGCTGGGATTTCATGGCTTTTGCTCTTTTTATCCATGCGGCATTGTCATTTACTGTGTTGCTCTGCTGCGTAGCGCAAGACATCTCGTGTCGCATAGATAGCACTACGAGCTTCATCATCGGTGGGAATTACTAAGTTCCCGTGAATAGCCATATTCCGGTGAATTGCAATCGTCTCCATCTTCTCCTTCAAACCAGTAGGAATGGCGTGACCTTGGCGCTTCAATTCGTTAATGATCGCGTTAAGACCCGGCTTCGATGGGTCTGATGATGGATGAATCCCCTTTATCTGCTGATACTCTCCACCAAGAACTGTCTCGATGGTGCGCCCACACAGGGCGATTGCTGCTAGAAAGCATGAAATCTCGTAACAACTGACAGCCTCTTGGAAGGACAGATTGACAAGCCTCGTTATGTCGTCCGGCAGTGTGCCATCTGGTAAACGATAGGCCATGATTTCATTCGCCTCCTTGCTGCGTGCGCCGGGTGAGATGTTCCACACGTCTCCTTTCAGCTTCCGGTCAACTTGAAGTCGGAATCGCGGATTCTCGGCGGGAAAATTGACTGAGGCGACAGTCAACGGATCGGTCGCCTTGGTTGCAAGTTTGCCATCCAAGATCGCCTTTGCCCCAGCGTAACAATCTTCGCTGAGTGTAAAAGTATAGGTGTGTGGATTCATTGGCGTGATTGTAGGGCTAACGACCGCGTTGAGGGGCGCGGCGACGGTGGGTAAGGAATTGAGGGGAAGGGATTCCCACGTCCCCTCGAAAGCCGGGTTGGGCACTGCACGGTGGCAGACATGTAGCTTTGTTTATAATTTTTCTGTGTTATTAGGTAAATACGGACTCCAGAATAGGCCAATATTTTTGATATACTTCCACAAGGTCATCAGCCAACTTAATGACCTTTAGTCCATTCTCTAAGAGGTTTAGTCCAATTATAGATTTTCTATTTTCTATGGGGGATACCGCTTCTGTGGATACAAAATCTATGGTTTCTATAAGTTCGTTTTTCTGGTTAGGCTCCAGATTCTTGCTGTTTATAATAGCATCGGTAAGTCCTTTAACAGCTTCAGCAACGGAGACCTCTCCAAGCTGAATAAGCGCTGATATTGTTTGATTTATAGAGTTGATTGATCCTGTATTTATTGTTCCAACAACACTGTTTGATACGCTTATATTATTCATTTTTTCTACATATAAAGGTTTATACCTAGGAGGAAATTGTGTAGCAAACGAGGCTGGTAGACCCACAGAGCGCACTATCTGTGCTGAGTAATAGTTAGCTTGCCTTTCAAGTGTTTCTATCTCAGCTTGTTTTGTCCTAGAAAAGATAGCGTAGCAGGATAGACAAAGCGGAATTTCGTTATCGTTATCATCATAAACAACACTCATCGCAGGAGTAGAACATTGATGGCACTTAGTCATAAAAACAAATTACTCGGAATTATTTTATTGTGTGTGACTCTGGTTACAGTTTTGTATAGGCTATACAAACTCAAATTTCGTATGTGGAGACACCCTCCTAGGTGGATCGATGGTTCCGTGGAAACCGCAGTGCCCAACTTTGTATTAGGCATCAAGTATGATGCCTTTGCCTATGTTAGACATCACCGTAACTGACGCTTAGCCTCAAAAACGCGGATTCTAACAGGGTTTAAATTATGATACATTTATTCCGTTTCATGTCAACAAGTTTTCCGGCATAATTCGTCATTGATGGATGTATTTAGTAATATTATAAGGATATAAGCTTTGTTGAGGGTTTTTTTTAGTTTTTTGTGAATGAGAGTGTCTCATACCTGCCACGATTCCCGTCCCGCCTGTTATTCCGTCAAACGCGCCAGATTATGCGTCAGGGCAAACCCGTTACCACGGCTTGCTGGAAAAGGTCAGCCAAGTAGACAAATCGAAGTGTCGGGCGCAATGCAAAGAGACGCGCCCGACCTACTCCTAATCTCCTCAAACCACAATCAAACTAATCGGGTCTGTCCACAGCCCCGGCCCACCGCTACCCATGGCACGGACGCGGAACCAATAAGTCTGTGCGGGGGTCAAGCCCTCCAGCAGAATATGGGAACCGGTGGCCGTGGTGGTGGCGGGTTTCCAGTGTTCCTCCAAAGAGGGGTCGCCTTGGGCGATTTGCACTTCATAGAGTCTTGCCCCTGCCACACGGGCTACATGCAGCATCACCGTGCCACTCTTGGGTCCGAGTTCCGCCCAAAACTTGTCTGTGGCCGGTAAGGTTCCGCCGTGGATGCCGCGCACGATGTCCCGGCGCAAATCGAAACCTGTCGTGGATAGTTTGTCAGTGTCGTTATGTGCCACCAATTCCAAATAGTTGGCAAGATGTTTCAGCCTATCGGTCAGTGCTTCCCGTGCAGTCTCACGTTGCCGGATTTTCAGGCTGTCCCGCGTCAGGCTGGCATGGTAGGCATCCAGATAAACCGTGTAGGCTGCATTGAGTTGGGCCAAGGACGGGACTGGCTCCGGCCATGGCTCGGGGAAGTGGGGGTTGTTGGTTAAAGAGGCAAGAATATGACCGACCTTGGCCTGGAAGTTCGCTTCGTTCAATGCGCTAAAAGTGATGACTAGCTTGGGTTGCATGAGGTTTCTCCCGTTA
>CAIWDB010000410.1 GCA_903911305.1 uncultured Methylococcaceae bacterium
CCTTCAGTGGGTTTGGCCGTGCAAAAGGCTAGCACGTCGGGGTGTTGCCTTAGCCAAAGGTTGGTGCGGTTTTTAAGGATGGGATAATCCCCTTCGGAACGGTAGCCCTTGCCATGAATAAGATGGAGGCATCGGCAACCGTCGGCAATACAAGTGCCTAGGAACCCAGCCAAACGACGCTTTGCCTCGTCCACAGTCAGCCCGTGCAAATCCAGTTCTGCGTCCACGCCAAATTTTCCCGAACGCAGCCTTTGCAGTACCCGTTTTTGAATGCCGGGGGCGACAAAGCTCATGATATCCCCTATTTCTAACAGTGGTATCTCAACCGGGGTTATATCAGACCAAACCACAGCATGAGAATGGCGGTATGGTTTTGGTCGAACTTTTACCAAGGGTATTCTGTCATGGACAACGGGGCTAACCTCACCGACCGTGTCGCGAAACAAACGGCTATCGTCTTCAGATAAAGCGAGAGTGGTTGGCTTTTTTTGGGGAAGGTGTTTGGGTTTGCGCATAGCGACATTATAGCCTTTATGCTGGATTTCGCCTTACTGAAATAGTCGATTTCCGACTATGTAACAGCGATACATAGGGCCATGGTTCAAAATGTTGAGGTCAAATTCAGGCGATTGATTGAAATTACGCATCAGGTATGCCACAAGTCCACGAATTGACTGGCGATGATGGTAAAATTATGCCATTAACGCGAAATCGCAAGGTACGATCAAGGCACGATGCATATTCTCATCAGCAACGACGATGGCTATTCGGCTCAGGGACTCATCGCTTTGGCCGATGCCTTAAAGGAACACGCCGATATCACTGTGGTGGCTCCTGAACGCAACCGGAGTGGCGCCAGCAACTCACTGACGCTGGACCGGCCTCTGCACGCCATAAAAACCGGTAATGGTTATATTAAAGTGGACGGTACACCGACTGATTGCGTTCACTTGGCTATCACCGGCCTATTGGAACGGGAGCCGGACATGGTCTTCGCCGGCATAAACCACGGTGCCAACTTAGGCGACGATGTGATTTATTCTGGCACAGTCGCCGCTGCCACTGAGGGTCGTTTCCTCGGTCTGCCGGCTGTGGCTATTTCATTGGGCGGCATCAACCCGACCCATTTTGAGACGGCTGCACATGTGGCAGTGAAGCTGTTTCAAAACATCCGTCGCTATCCTTTGCCCGCTGACACCATTTTAAATGTCAACGTCCCAAATTTACCGCTGGATCAAATTTTGGGGTTTCAGGCCACTCGCCTTGGGCATCGCCACAAGGCCGAGCCGGTGGTTAGGAGCCACGATCCGAGAGGCAGGGAAATATTTTGGGTAGGGGCGGCAGGCCCGGAGCAAGATGCGGGTCCGAGTACCGATTTCCATGCGATGCGTGAAGGGTATGTGTCGGTCACTCCATTGCAAATCGACCTGACCCGATATGATAGCTTGGACAGACTTGCCAACTGGTTGCCTGAAGGGGGTCTGACGAAATGAACCAGCGCTTGGAGGGAATTGGCATGACTTCACGTAGGACCCGGGAACGAATGATCGCCCGGTTGCGTGAACAGGGCATAAAGAATCAAGCGGTATTGGATGTCATGCAGGCAACCCCCCGGCATATTTTTGTTGAGGAGGCCCTGACTACCCGTGCTTACGATGACATGCCCCTGCCGATTGGTTTTAACCAGACGATTTCGCAGCCTTACATCGTGGCCCGAATGACCGAACTGCTCCTTGCCAAGGGTCCACTTGAAAAGGTGTTGGAGATTGGCACTGGCTCTGGTTACCAGACTGCCATCCTGACGCAGTTGGTCAAAATGGTCTACACCGTGGAACGCATCTATCCCTTGCAAAGGCGGGCTCGCCGATGTTTGCGTGAACTGCATTTGCGCAACGTGCGGATGAAACATAGTGACGGGGGTTGGGGTTGGGAAGATTATGCCCCCTATGATGGCATTATCGTCACCGCTGCCCCGAGCGAAGTCCCGCAAGCCTTGATTGAACAGCTCGTCCCTGGGGCTGTATTGGTGATTCCGGTTGGAGATGGCCGCAGTCAAACTTTGCAACGCATTACCCGCACTGAAGTTGGGGTTCAAATTGAGAATATTACGTCCGTGGTGTTTGTGCCGCTGTTAAGTGGCGTGACCGAAGGTTGA
>CAIWDB010000411.1 GCA_903911305.1 uncultured Methylococcaceae bacterium
GGCTTCCTGACGGCTTTGCTCCGCTTCCCTTCGGCTGGCTTCGGCCTCCCGGCGCAAGGATTCCAACTCTGTATTATCGGCTTGGGCCACAGGCTGAAGTTTACTAACAGGCGGAACCGATGAAGGGGCGGTAGCCATTTGCGTATTCCCAACCGCAGGGGTGAACGGCAATCCCACCTTGTCCAAGCCTGATGCCTTGCGATACCATTGATTCGCCGCTTCTTGGTCGGAAGCTGTGCCTAAACCTTTCTCGTATAGATGCCCTAAGTTGAGTTGCGCATCGGCGTTGCCTTGCTCGGCGGACTTTTTATACCAGTCAAAAGCGGACTTGTAATCCACTGGCTGGCCCAAGCCCTTTTCAAACACTTGCCCGACGATATTCTGCGCCTCGGCATCCCCTTCTTGCGCTTTCGGCAACCAGACCTTGAATGCGCTGGCATAATTGGCACGGTCATAGGCGACATACTCGCCGCCCCGCACCTCGCAATCAGCCGCAGTCGTTCGGATGGGCCTACGGGCAGACAGATAGGTCATTTGAGTTCCCATTTTCCGCACCTGCCCCGGTAGCAAGCAATCCACCACGAACAATTTATTGGTGTCTTCAATATAGCCTTCGGTCGCTTTCGCCATGTCCTCCTTACTGACATTGCGGGCGCAAGCGGCGAGCAAGATGGCACTGACAGCGACAACTATCGTGCGTTGTTTCAAACTGATTTTGGACATGGCGCGATACTCCTTAATGTGGTGGTTTAGCTAGATTGCAAAACATAGCAGCAAATGGCTTGGGGTACAAATGGGAACCTCGAAAAACCCTGCACTTCGACATGCTCAGTGCGAACGGTATTAATCTAATCAGTAGGTTACGTTCGTGGTGAGCCTTTCGAACCATGAACGTAACCAGTTTTTCGAGGCTCCCAAATATTGTTTTCGTTGGCTGATTTACCACAGCCATAACCCACCCGCCAAAGTCAAGCTGGACAAAAAGACCAGCACTCCTCCCGCCCGCCAGCCCGTGCGGCGAGTACCTAGGGCAACTGCATAGATGGCCTTGAGCAAATTATTGCTGGCCGTGGCAGTGACTATGGCCTTGAGCAGTATGCCTTGTCCGGCAACAAGCTTGCCTTGCACCAGCGAAAGGACAAATGGGTCAATATCCGCAAAACCGGCAAAAAATGACATCCAAATCAACCCTCGGTCAGCATAAAGACCAATGCTATATTTGGTCACGGCGGAAATCACAACAAACAGGAAGGCAAACAGCAACGCCGAAGTCAATTCCAATGGGTTTCTTGGGCTACTGGTCACGCCTAGTGTTTGGTTGGAAGTCGCAACCCCGCGATTCAGCCAAAATGCCAGACCGCCGCTCATGACAGCAAGACCCGCAAAAGCAGGTAGTAGGGAAATCGCCAAAGAAAGCTTGAACACTCCTACCACGACCAATAAACGCGGATACATCATGGCTGTCGCCAATACAATGGCCGCTGCCGGGGCATTCGACAGTGCCGGGTAAGCCTTGGATTGCCTCGCCAACACAACGGTGGTTGCCGTGCTGGAATATACCCCGCCTATGGCTCCCGTCAGCAATATACCCTGACCTTTCAACAAATAGGTCTGCACAAGGTATCCCAAATAGGAAATGCCGCTGATGACCACCACGGCCAGCCAAGTTTGATGGAACGACACTGGGATGAAGTCGGCAATGGGAGTTTGCGGTGTCAGTGGTAAAATAACCCCAGACAACACCAGAAACTTACCTAGGCTGATGATTTCCTCATTGCCAAGATTTTCTGTCAAGCGATTGATTTTTTCCTTGGCATTTAACACAAACAGGGTTGAAATGGTGAATAGAATAAGAAACCAACCCGGTAATACCAAGGCGATTGGCCCTATCACGTAGCATAATATGGCGATCAAAATGCCGATCATCCCAGGCTGTTGCTTGGCTTCCCTCGCGTGGTAATAAACGCCCATTAATACCGTCAAAGGCATCAGTCCGCCAAGATAATACCAACCGTTTGGCTGAAGTTGATACAACACGAAACCCAAGATACCGATCAAGGTACATGTGCGGGTGGAGCCAAAATAATAGGTTTTCTTCGCGACGAGGTAATACTCCCGCAAACCCAAACCGAGCAGGAAACTCATGGCGAGGGTAAGCAGAAATGCGCTTAGCAATGCGGGTGGCAATGGAGGGGGTGGAAGCGCAGTTTCCATAAATTCTCTCTTGTGCATTGAAAAAAACGGCGCGAAATGCTTCCGCTGTTGTATATTCTATGCTTGATTCAGAAAGTATGCTGTGAATGCAAGCCAAAACCCCTATTGCCACATTTTCCCGCTCTGCAAAATTGCGCGGGTTAGCCTGCATGATCGTTGCAAGCCTGATGTTTTCGCTGATGAATGTCTGCGTCTACGCCATAGGGCAATGCGAGCCGGACTTGCCAGCCCAAGTGGTCAGCTTCGGGCGTCTGCTCATCAATATGATTATTCTACTTGCACCTGCTTTGCTGGCAGGGAATAGCCTCAGTCTATTTGGAGACTTTCGCTTGTCTTTGTGGCTGCGAGGTTTGTTTGGAAGCTTGGCGCTGATGCTATCGTTCGCCTCCATTCAAATGATCGGGCTTGGCGAGAGCGCGTTTCTTGCTGCCAGCAGTGCCTTCTTTGTCGCTTTGCTCAGCCCATTGGTTTTAAACCAGCAAAACTCAGGCTTAGTTTGGCTGGCGATTCTGGGTGCAATGGTAGGGCTTGTCTTGCTGTTCGAGCCTCGGTTTGAGGGGAATGACTTCCTAGGGCGGGCGTTTGCCTTGGGGACGGGTTTCTTGGCCGCCCTTGCCTATTTGATGGTGGCAAAAGCCGGCCGCAGCAATTCCACGGAGTCGATTATATTTTATTTTTGTTTAATCGGGCTTGCCATCCATCTGGCTTATTTTGGGTATGTTGGCTATCAGTCGCCGAGAAGTGTGGATGTTTGGGTAATGCTTTTAGTGGGCGGTATCTCTGCCAGTATTGCGCAATTTTACATGACCCGATCCTACCAAATAGCGCCGGCAGCATTGGTCAGCGCGGCGAGCTATCTCAGCCCGGTATTGAGTCTAGCATGGGGCGTGGTTTTGTTTTCCCGGACTCCCGACAACAAAGCTTTGGTAGGCTGTGCTTTGATTTTGTTATTTGGCGTGATGCTGCCGTTCCTAGGTGCGGCAGGTAAGAAGTAGCTTATACGATCAGCGCTGCGTCGGGTTTCCCTCGCCAATATTCCAGCATGTTTTCAATTGTATCGTTCAAGCTTATGTGGGGTTGCCATCCGGTTATCCGCGAAAGTTTGGTGCTATCGCCCCAAATGACAGCTTCGTCTGTAGGGCGTATGAGTTTTGGGTCGGTTTTTGAAACGATGTCATTCCTCGTCGAACGGGAAAGGACCTTGCTTAAGATTTCCTCCATCGGATATGCTGTCGAACCGCCTAGGTTGTAAACCTCCCCTGCCACGCCATGTTCAAGCAGCATCATCAGTCCGCGATTCAAATCGCGCACATCGACGATGGTACGCCGTGTATCCAAGTTGCCGACGCGAATTCCATTTTCATTGGGGTGCCGTTCCAGCCATACGGTGCGACGGACAAAATCGGAAGGGGCATCCCCAACTTTACGGGTACCCGTGCAATTGAATATCCGTACAGGAATGGATTGCATGCCGTAATTTGCCCAGTATTGCAGCGCCAATAGTTCGGTTGCCACTTTGGACACGCCATACGGGTGCAAAGGAAGCAATGGACATTCTTCTGTCACCGGGATTTTATCGGAATTGACCGAGCCATACTCCGCCGAGGAGCCAGCCACAATAACCTTGGTTTTTGGGTTGATCCGCCGTATCGCTTCGTATAAATTAGCGGTCCCTATCACATTAGTCTCAAGTGTTTCCACTGGGCGTTGCCAAGAAATAGCCGGGTAACTTTGCGCGGCAAGATGAAACACAGCATCAGGCTGAAAGGCGTTGATCGAGTCATAGATCGAACACCAATCCCGAATATCAACCTCCTGAAGCGGCAATCCGACCAGTTCATTCAAATCGACAGTGGGTTTGTAATAGGTTGCGGCAACCTCATGACCCTGCTCTTGAAGCATCTCGCAAAGGTGAGAGCCCATCATGCCGCCACAGCCGGAAATCCAGATACGCATTGCTAGGAATTCAAATGTTTAAAGTTATAGGAAAACACCTACACACATCATTAATGTGAGTTGTCATGGGATGACTGCCGCTTCGATCACTTGGTCTAGGCGTTGCATTTGCGCATCCCAAGTATAAAATTTCTCGGCCGACTGACGGGCTTTCAGTGCCATTTGCTCGCGATAGTCATGGTCAACAAGCAACTGGATAATGCAACTCGCAAATTCTTGTGGCTCGTCAGTAGCCACAATGCCATCGCCTGACGGAATCACCGTGCCACGCCAAGCCGCTGTCGAGGACACGCAAGGCAAGCCCATGGCAAGCGCTTCCAGCACTTTGTTTTGAATCCCTCGCGCCATGCGCAAAGGGGCAACGAACACTTGCGCCGAATCCATATAAGGTCTGGTGTCCGGGACCCGCCCGGTGACAGTCACTCCAGGAGTTTGCGCCAACAGCATTACCGCAGGAACCGGACGGCTTCCACAAATGACAAAAGTGGCATCGGGAATTTCACGCTTCACCAAAGGGAATATATCACTGCAAAACCATTGCACGGCATCAATATTTGGCAAGTAATCCATCACCCCGGTAAAGACGATGGAGGCTGGACGCTTGGCTTGGCCCATTGGATGGAAATACTCCAGATCGACGCCATTGGCAACCAAGGTGACGGGTCTGCCGGGGATTAATCGTTCAAAGTCCCTGCGTTCCACGTCAGTGCATACTAAGGAGTGGGTGAAGGTATCGGCTATGTGACGCTCATAGGCCAACAAGCGCCGCTGCTCCAACTGGTAGACCCAACTTAAAATCAAGCCTGACCGATCCGCATACTGCCCAAACTTTAGCGAGTCCAAGTCGGCAAACTGCATGATCCTTGGCACTTGTGGGAAATGCGCCGCATACTGCGCGACATTGCAACTGTAAACGATCATGACATCCGGCCTTGATTCAACGAATCGTTGCTTAATTGCATTATGAAGCTGTTTCATGTTGAAGGCTGCAACCGACAGCGAACCCCCAAGAAAAAGTGCCAACAAAGCGCGAAGCTTAGTCCCAATGCCCGTGAACGGCACAGCGGTGACGCTTGCCACGTTATAGTCTTTCAATTTGCCAGTATTGGCTAAATCCTGCTCGCCATCCGCCAAACAAAACACATGCACTTCATGTGATTTTGCCAAATGGCGAATTTCGTTGAACGTAGTAATCTTGTCCCCTCGGTCAGGAGGGTAAGGGACACGCTGGCAAATGTAGAAAACTCGCATTGCAAACCTTATTGGCAGTTGAGACAGGCTAAAGATATGCAAGACTTTGGGAAGCCTTGCTTAGTTGTCGCTATATGGCGACACTGTTTCCAGCTAAACCATGCCAAGTTTTGCATAGTTGACTCAAGCGCCACGACGGATGCCAACGAGTCGTGTCCAATCTTCAAGAAACACTGGGTTATCCATCGCAAAATAAGGGACATAGGCAGCCATTACATCGCTGGACTGCTCGCGAAGAATGCCAGACAGCACCACGAACCCTCCCGGACTCACCCACTCTGCCAACTTCCCCGCTAATTCAATCAGAGGGTTGGCCAATATATTCGCAAGCATGATGTCGGTCTGCATTCGAGGCATCAGTGAGGATAAATAACAGTCCATCTTATCTTCCACACCGTTTTTGCAAGCATTGTCGTGGGTGGCAATGAGCGCCTGCGGGTCAATGTCAGTGGCAACAGCCTTGTCTGCCCCAAGCAGCAACGCGGCGATTGCCAAAATGCCTGAACCGCAGCCAAAGTCAATAACCGACTTACCCTGTAGTGGCTGGCTGTCCAGCCATTGTAAACATAACGCAGTGGTTGGATGAGTGCCAGTCCCGAAAGCCAAGCCAGGATCAAGGTTGACACACACGGCATCCTCTTGAGCAGGCAACTCGAAACCAGTCGGGACAATCCAAAGCCGGCCACCGAATTGCATAGGGCGGAAATGGGCCAGCCAAGCACGTTCCCAAGCTTGATCTTGAATGTCTTCCTCTCGCCAATGGGCCACCATGTCCTCGCCAAATGCATCCGTCACGGCAGAACGCACACTGGACAGATCGACATCCGGCTCAAACAATGCGATGACTCGCGTGTTGCGCCAAAGTGGAATTTCCCCCGGTTTCGGCTCAAACAACGGTTGGTCACCTTCGTCCTGAAGGCTAACCGACAAAGCACCCAAATCAAAAAAATGGTCAGAAAGCGATTCGGCCTCGACTTCTCCGGTTGCCGCAGACAACTGCCTCCACATCAGTGCTTGGTCCCTAGTTTCTTCTCCAAGTAATGAATGTTTTGGCTACCTTCTTGGAATGCCTTATCATTGATAATGTCCAGCAGCAAGGGGATGTTGCATTTAATGCCGCCAATGACCATTTCATTGAGCGCCGTGCGCATTCTTGCAATCGCACTATCGCGCGTATCCCCGTGGGCGATCAATTTACCAATCATTGAATCGTAATAGGGCGGTACCCGGTAGCCGTTGTAGATATGGGTTTCCACTCGAATCCCCGGTCCGCCAGGCATATGAAACTGTTCAATCAAGCCCGGCGAAGGCAAGAAATTCGTGGGGTCCTCGGCATTGATGCGGCATTCAACCGCATGACCGGTAATCTTGACGTTTTCCTGGCGTATGGAAAGCGCCTCACCCCCCGCAATGCGCAATTGTTCCTTGACAATATCGAAGCCAGTAATCATTTCCGTGACCGGATGCTCCACCTGCACACGGGTGTTCATCTCAATGAAATAGAACTCGCCTTCCTGATAGAGGAACTCGAAAGTCCCCGCCCCCAAATAGCCCAACTCTTTACACGCTTGGACACAACGTTTACCCATGCGTTGACGCTTCTCTTCTGAGATACCGGGCGCTGGGGCTTCCTCAATCACTTTTTGATGGCGACGCTGAGTTGAGCAATCCCTTTCACCCAAATGGACGCAATTACCGTAGGAGTCGGCAATCAGCTGGAATTCAATATGACGCGGATTCTCCAAAAACTTTTCCATGTA
>CAIWDB010000412.1 GCA_903911305.1 uncultured Methylococcaceae bacterium
CCGCACAGAGTACTGCTTTTTGAGTTTGTCATACTCATAGGAATAGGTGGTTTCCGTGCCGTCGGGGGCGATGGTTTTGGTTACCCGGTCGGCGGTGTATTGATATTGCCATTTGCGCCCTTCGGCATCGGTGACGGCGGTCAGGTTGCCGCCGGTGACGGTGTAGAGGGCGGGGTTGCCGAGGACGTCGGTGGCTTTGACGATCACCGGGTAGCTTTGTCCGGCCCGGCTGGTGGTGCCATATTCATATTTCACCCGCCGTGGCGGGGCGGTGTTGCCGGGAATCAGGGCGGGGTTGTCTTGGATTTCGGTCAATAGGCCGTTGACGTAGGCATATTTGAAGACGAGGCTGCCGGAATGGTCGCGGACTTCTTGCAGGCGGTTTTGATCGTCATACGCCAAGTTTACCGAGGCATTGTTGCGGTCGCCGTATTTCACCAACTGGAATTGCAGGGTGGAGGCATCATTGCGCCGGTATTCCATCCAGTTGCCGGTGGTGCGGTCTTGCCAGCGCAGGGTTTTAATCCGGTTCGCGGCGCAACCGGTGCCGGTGAAGTAGTCGGCGGTGCGGACGCTGTAGCGGTTTTCCAGAGTCCAAGTTTGGCCGTCGCCGCTGTAGCTGCGGTCTTGGATTTTGATTTGCGGATAAGCTTGGCAAAAATTCTCGCCAATGGGCTGCCCGCTCAATTCGGCAGGCTTCCAACGCGGGTTGACGAGCCACTTGCCATCCATGAACTGGCGTTCCACCGTGACATAACCGCCCAATACTTTGACGCGCACATCCACCACGCTTGCGCCGACCGTGCCGTTGGGCAGGGACACCCCCGCCCACACCGGCCCGCACAGCCAAGCGAGCATCAGCAGCAGGGCAAACAACAGCGGGCGTTTGGCGTTCACGCGCCTACCCCGTGGGCTTCGCGGAACGCTGGGAAAAAAGGCAAGCCACAACTCGGATAATTTATGCATGCCCCAGCCCAAATCTCGAATTGGGTTACAATAGGATGAATGGTGTGGCAATCGCAATGCATAAACGCGGGCTACAGTTGGTTTGTTCCCGATATATTAGCGGAGATTTAAGTAGTGAAAAAAGCATTTTTCGGCACCGATGGCGTGAGGGGGAAAGTGGGCGAGTACCCCATCACCCCGGTTTTCATGTTGAAGCTGGGGTGGGCCGCCGGCAAAGTGTTCGCTTGTAAAGCGGTATGCTATCCACATAACTCCAAAATCCCTCAACCGCAACCCTTATGGACAAACTTTTAGATCTAGGCGTGGAAAAAGGCTTGATCGTCTTCGACGCAGACCAGAAAAACATCACTTACAAAGTTCAAAACAAAAAGTTTCGCTACACTGACTCGGAAGAACAGGTGAGGGTAAAAGCTTATCTTTCCTTGGTTTTCGATTATGGGTATGCGCCAGAACAAATCGACATTGAATACCCCGTTCCGCATCGACAGCCGAACCTCTTCGCCGATGCGGTGGTGTTTACCGATAAAACTCTGAAATCGCCGCTGATCCTAGTCGAATGCAAACGGGAAGATGCCAGCCAAGGCGAAATCAATCAAGGCATTGAACAAGGCTTTGGTTATTCCAACTCGTCAAGGGCGCATTACCTTTGGGTCACATCGGGCATACGCAACGATTATTTCAATGTGTTGGAGTTTCCCGCCAACGAGCGCATTCAAAACCGCCTTGCCGATTTGCCACGCGCCGGACAAAAAGCAGTCTCGCGTTATAAATATGTTAAAGGTGGAATAAGCGGTTTTGAACTGAAAACAGTGGAGGAAGCCGAACTCACCCGTATTTTCAAACAAGCGCATGATTCCCTCTGGGCGGGAGGCAAGCGCAATCCATCGGAAGCCTTCGACGAACTCGACAAGCTCATTTTTTGCAAAATTTGGGATGAACAAATGGCTCGCAAGAAAGGCGAGCCTTACGATTTTCAGATTTTCACCGACGACCACGGCGACGACCTGAAAAAGCGCATCCAAAAGCTTTATGAAAATGGAAGGGCTAAAGATCAGGAAGTATTTAAGGAGGACATCCGGTTATCCAATGCCGAATTGCAAACCGTGGTTGGCTATCTGGCTGGAATCAATTTGCACGATACCGACTTGGATAGTAAAGGCCGGGCGTTTGAAACCTTTATGACCGGCTTTTTTCGGGGTGAATTCGGTCAATATTTCACCCCGCGAAATATTGTCAAGTTTATTGTTGATGCCCTGCCTATCGACAATGAAAGCCTTGTACTAGATACCTCCTGTGGCAGTGGCGGTTTTCTGCTTCATGCCTTGGACAAAGTTCGCCGCCAAGCCGATGAATATTACGACAAAGACGTTGAAAAAATCCGGCATAAATCGCATTGGCACGACTTCGCGGAGTGCAATTTATTCGGCATTGAAATATCCGAAGGTATTGCCCGAACCGCCAAAATGAACATGATTATCCACGATGACGGACACACCAACGTCATTGCCATGGACGGTTTGGAACCCATCGACAAGATGCCGTCCAGAACCAACAAGAAAGGCGGTTTTAAGGCCAGCTATTTTGACTTTATCATCACCAATCCACCTTTTGGCTCCAAGATTAAATGGGTGGAAAAGCGTTATGTCGAAAATTATATACTGGGTTGCAAGGATGTCGATTGGATAGACGCAAAGCTTAACAACATCAATCTGCTGCAAAAAAATCCACGCGACCAGCAAACCACCGAAGTCTTGTTTTTGGAACAATGCCATCATTTTCTAAAACCCGGCGGTTATCTGGCAATGGTCATCCCCGATAGCATCTTGACCAATAGCTCCATGCAATATGTGCGCGACTGGATTGAAGACCATTGGCGTATCGTTGCCGTGGTGTCCCTGCCACAATTTGCCTTTGCTGCCAATGGCGCGGGGGTGAAAAGTTCGGTGCTGTTCCTGAAAAAATATGCTGATGCCACCACAACCGCATTGAAGCGCATCAAAGAACAAGCGCAAGATAGCTTGTTTGCCAAGGATAGCGGCGGCAAGGCATTGGAACAACTGATTGAGGTAAAAAAGGCGGCGTTAAAACATGGCGATGCAACGATTCAAGCCATAGAAGAGGAATTAGTCTCCAAGCTGGATGCGTTGACCGCACAATATAAATCGGTTGCCAGCGACAACGCGCAGCAACGCAAGGAAAAAGCCGCTGCCTTGCGTAGTGTCGAAAAGGAACTGAAAGCCCAAGCCAAAGCAGAGGTGGAAGCGCATAAAAAAACCGAAGCCTACGAAACATGGCGACAGGCGGTTTCCGATGAATTTAACGAGCGTATTGATAATCTCAAGGAAGCCTTAGCTGATGAGTTCTTGGCGGAAGTCAAAG
>CAIWDB010000413.1 GCA_903911305.1 uncultured Methylococcaceae bacterium
GACTTGGCAGCGCACCGGGCTTTCGGTCGCCGATCAAGTGGACTTTCACGCCGTAATAGTAAAGGTTCTTAGTCGGGCAGTAGCCGCTGCCGGCCAGTTCGGGGGCGCCCTTGGCGTTGTAGCGGCGGCTTTGCCGGGCCATGATCACCGGCATGGAGTCGGCCCAACCCCGCCATGGAAACCTCGCCGTCCGTCTTGCAGAAACGCTCCAGCAGCGGCGGGAAACAGTCCGCAATCCGGTTGATGCGCTGCACGTAGGCCCCGTAGCCAGGTAATTGGGGAAGCCAATCGCGCCAATAGCGCCGGGCATGAGCGTGGATGCCCTTGATCTGGCGCTTCTGCTCCGACGCGACGGCGAACAGGTAGATGGTGGCGACCTCCTCGTCGGTGAAGCTCAAGTCGGCAAAAGGTGCGAACCGTTGGGCCTGTACCCATCCCTCCTCTTGCCAATGTTTGCAAACCTCCAAGTAGAGTGTTATCAATTGTAGCTGCCAGTCCATCGTTGTTTTCGGTCAGGTTGTTGGGGAACAGCCTCCCGTGATACGCCTGTGGGCTGGCATCCCTTAAGTTAGCTCTGAATTCGCATTTACGCGAAAATGCAGATGAACCGAGTTCACACATAGATTTCATTATGTGTGCGTACGGTGTACAGAAAGCAGACAGAATTCTGACTCGTCAGAAGCGCGGATGGTGATTGTGCGGTTTCGCCCCGTTGTCCATCGATAAGGCTTGCGCACTTCAACCGCCCCCTGAGTTTCATCTTGATTTGTCGCAACACTGTCTCGGCTCACAAAGCCGACTTTCTCGCCAATAGTGTAATGGTTGGTGGAGGTTTTCCTGGAGGACTGGAAGCTTTATGAGGGATGGGGGAGTCTGGCCAAACAGCCCGACGAAGAAGGATCAAGCCGAGGCATGATTCTGAGTCTGCTGTGCGACCATGCCCTCATCCTTCACCCCGAGCAGATGGCCCGCCTGGAGGACAAACAGCCCGCGTTCACCGTGGGCAGCCTGCGAGACCATTGCAGGAGCGAGGCGTTTTTGGACTGCATCCGTCCGGCAGATACTGGCGGCGGACGACCCGGCAGGGCAATTCGAGCAACTGGCCGGGACATTGAAAGCCATCTTTCCTTTGGCCCCCTCGTCCAAACACATGAGCGGAAGGGACTTGGGGCGGCTGCAGCATGATGGCATAACACAACGGCTGTAGTCAGGTTTCGTGCCAACTTTGGCGGTTTGTAAAAACTAAAAACTTGAACATCGAGTATTAGCACTCACTTATGCTTGCAGTTCGTTACAATTGCTTATCCAGTTCTTTGAGTTCTTTATCATCAGTTAAGGCATGTTGAACAGGCTTCATTGCGATAGCGAGTGCGCCCATTATAGAGACAAAACCTAGACTTTCTGTTACCACAAAACTAAAGCTGCCGAGAAAAATACCCGCTAAGGCCAGGATGCTGACACCTGAGGTAAAGTATAAGTTCTGCACCAGTCGACGCTCGAATTTTTGCGCAAGCCCAAAGAGTTCTGGCAGTTTATTGAGACTACCGCCCATTAAAATAATTTGCGCGGTATCAGTGGCGACGGCGGTGGCGCCGCGCAAGGAAATAGAGACTTTGGCTTTGCGCATGGCGATGGCATCGTTAATACCATCACCAATAAAGCAGACCTGGTGACCTTCTTGTTGGAAGCGTTCAACCAATTCGGCTTTGCCATCTGGCAGAACATTAGCGAAATAACGATCAATGCCCAGTTCTTCAGCCAATTTGCGCGTCGGTTCAGTCTGGTCGCCAGAAATAATGCACAGTTGCAGGTTTTGTTGCTTCAATCGCTGGATGATTTGATGGGTCTCAGGACGAATACTGGGGCGCAATTCGATACTACCAATACAGCGGTTATCCAGTGCCACCATGACTAAAGAATGCCCTTCGGCGTAGCAAGCTTGGCTTAAGTGCGCAAACTGTGCTGGCAATTCGATGTTTTCCTGTTCAAGAAAACGCGCACTGCCCACCCGCAGTGTTTTATTTTCTAAGGTCAGTTTTACTTTTAAACCAAAACCTAGGGCATAATGGGTGCCTTCAATCGCGGGAATGGCTAACTCCGCCGCTTTTGCAGCCGCCAATATGGCACTGGCAATGGGATGATTTTGCCGCGCTTCAGCGGCGGCTGCGAAAGCCAACACCTGTGCCTCGCTGTAGTTGTCATACTGATACACGCGCTCAACTTTGGGCTGCTCTACCGTCAGAGTCCCTGTTTTGTCAAAAATAATCAGGTCGATGTCGTTGAGATTTTCCAGTGCTTTGAAATCTTTGATCAACACCGCATTTTCAGATGCCGCGTTGAGGTAGTTCAACATCGCCACAGAACCCGTGATAGCGATGGAATAGCTGAAGTTTGCGCCCATTATGCTAATCGCTCTGGCAGATCCGATAAAGGGTAGGCTGAGGGCACTTAAAGCCAATGTTGGCCAAGCGTAACGGTCACTGGCTTCAATGACTTTTAACGTGGTCGATACTTCGTATTTAGCGTTTTCTTCGAGAATTGCACCTAAACGTCCAGCGGTGGTTTCCGTCCCTGTTTGCTCAACCTGCACGTCAATGCTGCCGGAGATGACGAGTGTTGAGGCAAATATTTGATCATCTACCGTTGTTTCAACTGGCTGGGCTTCACCCGTGAGAACGTGCCGATCCACCATCGCTGCGCCTGTGATGACTTTGCCATCCACAGGCACAACTTGTCCGCTGTGAAGCACGAGAGTGTCGCCTATTGCCAGCTTTTCAAAGGGAATTTCTAGCTCTACACCGTCAACACGCACCCACACCGTGTCAGGTTGCAATTGGAAAATATCGTTTAAATGTTTATGTGCGCGGGCTTCGGTAACGGCTTTAATTTTTAAACCGATACCAAAGAGGAACAGACCAAGGGAACCAACCATGGCGAAGCCACCCAGCCACATAAAACCATCATAAATACAGGCTAAGTGAATAGAGCCCAGTCTGCGGGTGCGTTTCCATTCTAAATAGCCTGTATAGTAAAAACTGAAAAGATCACTCATTCCAAACAGCATCGTTACTCCCATAAAGGGGGCGTAAACAAATCTGCTGATTAAGGCTGAAGCCAAAGCTCCACCACCAATGCCCAGTTGCAAATTAGCGACACGCTCTTGCTTACTAAGCTGACGGAGTTCAGTGGACGAAAACTCTTGCAAATGTTGATGGCGAGTTTGCCCAAGCAATGGGTCAATGTATTTTTGGATTTTACCCTGGTAAGCGGTTTCTACAGATAATAACAAATCTAAACTTCGCTGTTTTAGAGGGCTTTTTCCCTGAGTCTGAGGGTTATTGTCAAGCTTTTCATTATCATCAGCCAATTGATTTAGCAGTGATTTAGGGCTTTTGCTTAGACAAAACGCACTAACGATTGTTGTACCGCCGAGAACAAAGGGGATTAGATGGAGCATGGGGGTTCTGTCACAAGCAAGGGCTGCAATTCATCAAACGCTGTTCTGATGGTCTTGAGGCACAATTTTGACTTCAGGGCAAAATTATTGAGCTTCATACTGATTTTTCTAACCCTTGAAGCAATCTATCAACCCATGTGATGGGTGGCTAACCGCAAAAACCTAATGAAATTGGCGTTGAATGCTGATTATGCATTACCACGGGAATTGAAATCTAAAATTAAGCTTATGCAATTACATTATAAGTTTATTTCATTATTTTTCCATAATAAAAGGTACTTGTAAATATCAATAGCTGCATGAAAAAATATGCGGGGAGAAGCTAAATAGGCATTTCAGCTCATGTATAGCCTCGGCTGGCGAATGAAGGAAGGTGTCCGTGACCAATGGTGTAATTGCGGGCGAAGTGGCTGGAATAGGTCAGGAATATATCCGACAAGCCGGCTAGGGTATAAAAGACATCGGATTGCAGACCCATTCTTGCCATCAAGTAGGCGATTTCAGCCATGCCTTCGGCAAGCACTAACGCCCTGAAATTGTCTCCCAGCCCTAGCCCGGTGACGATGCCAACTTCAAGGGCGACAATGTTTTTCAGTGCGCTGGCATATTCGTAAGACAGGATGTCATCCGACAAATTGATCTTGACGGTAGGCGTGGTAAGCGCCCGTTTCCCATGCTCCCTCATCTGGGGCGAGTTCGATGCAATCACCAGTGCCGTGGGCAGATTCTTGACGAGATCAAGGGTGATATGTGGCTTGCAATCGATGAAAATAAGCACTTGAGTCTGGTTTGCCAGCATCAGTGCTATCGCCTTGCCTATTCCGTGCGCGACCCCGGCATCCGCTGCAAAGGCAGGATGCAAACGCCAATGACACCGAAGCTTCAACTGCTCTCAAAAGCAGGTAACGAAAAACTGCGCCGCGTGTGGTACAAGTGTTGTACAATAAGATGTCCCTAACCCGGACATGTTAGGAGCGGGATTCCTCCGTCAAATTTTTAGCTTTTTACCCACACATTCTTCGGAAGAGCCATCTATGAACAAAGCCATGGCGTTCATAACCCCCGAGCGAGTCAAGCTGTTCAACGACCAAGCCAAAACGCTTAACGTGTTGCCGATCAAAGTCCCGCCGCCTTATCAGAAACTGGTGCAGGAGGAATATGAGGCCCTGGGGCGTCTGGACGGGCCGTTGTACCGCGTGGTCTACCCGACCGCCGACCGCTTGGATCTGCGCACCGCGCACGAAGTCCCCGATTTTGTCGAAGACCAAACCAACATGCCCGAGGGACTCGCCAATGTGCTGATCCACAAATACACCAACCGGGCGTTGTTTCTGGTCACCGACAAATGCGCGGGGCATTGCATGTACTGCTTCCGCCAGGACGTGATCAGCGACATGCAGGGCAACCCGCTGCCCCCCTTGGAAGAGCGCATCGACCGCGTGCTGGCCTACCTGGGCAAGCACCCTGAAATCACCGAGTTGATTTTATCCGGCGGCGACCCGCTCACCATCCCGTTCCGCAAGCTCACCTCCCTGTTCGACCGCCTGGGGCAGGAAACGCACGTCACCGACATTCGCATCCACAGCCGCAACCTGGTGTTCGCCCCCAGCGTGGTGTCCGAGGAGCTGGCGGGGCTGCTCGGCCGGCACCAGGTGCGCATTTACATCCACGTGGTCCACCCGTATGAAATCGACGGACCCATGGTGGCAGTGATCCAACGCCTGCAGGCGGCGGGAGTCAGGACCTACAGCCAGTTCCCGATCCTGCGCGGGATCAACGACCATGTGGCGGTGCTGACGGCACTGTTGCGCAAGCTCGACGCGTTGCGCTCCAACCCGATCAACCTGTTCATCCCCGACCCGATCAGCTACTCGGCCAGTTTCCGCGTCCCGCTGAAGCGCCTGTATCGGCTGGTGGACGAGTTGTACTGGACGACCGGCTCCTGGACCAACGGCGTGCGCCTGGTGCTCGACAGCCCGGTGGGCAAAGTGCGCCGCGAGGACATCGTCGACTGGGACGAGGGCAGCGGGCGGGTGGTTTTCCAACGGCAGGGGAAAAATGTCGTTTACCACGACTTCCCGGCCGAACTGGACAAGCCCGGCGAACTGGCCACCCTGCTGTGGCGGGGCTAGGTCGTGTTGGTTCAAGCGGCGATACTCGGCGGCAGCCTGCTGTGCGCCGGCATCAGCACCTATCGCCAACTCCGGCGACCCAAAAACCTGGCTGAAGCCCTCAGCCTTCAAACCCTCAACCCCCAATCCCCCGGTTCCGGGGCCATGCCGGGCTTCATGGGAAAAGCCGACCAAGCCTGCCAGCAATTCATCCGACAGAAAATCGACCCCTTATTCAGTGGCGGCGCAAACCGGCGGCAACAACTGGCCGCGCTGGTGGAAGACGACTCGACGCTGCCCCTGCTGAATGAAACCGAGAAAACCACCAACCGCTACCTTGCCCTCTCGGGGCTTAGCATCGGCGTGTCCACCCTGGCAAGCTTCGTGTTCCCCGCCTTGCTCGTCCCCGCCATGCTACTGGGTGCCGTCCTGCTGTTTCCGATGTATCAAGCCCTGTTCAAGGACATGCTCGTCGAACGCAAACTCAAGCTGAGCCTGCTAGGCTCGCTGTATCTGTCGGGTTTTTGGCTGGCTGGCTATTATGTGTTTGCCGGCGTCGCCTTTTTCCTGTATTTCTTAGGGCTCAAAATCGTCCATCAAATGGAAGGGCGGTCGCGGCAAAACCTGACCGACCTGTTCGCGTTGCAGCCCCGGTTTGTCTGGCGGCTGGTCGATGGCAGCGAACTAGAGACAGCCTTTGAAGCATTGCAGGCCGGGGATGTGGTGGTGGTCAATGCCGGCGAGCCCATCCCGGTGGACGGGTTGATTGTCGGCGGCATGGGCTCGGTTGACCAGCACATGCTCACGGGCGAAAGCCAGCCGCTGGAAAAAGAGCCGGGCGACCGGGTTTTCACCTCGACCTTATTGTTAAGCGGGCGGCTGCTTGTCCAAGTCGAAACAACCGGGGCCAGCACGGTCTCGGCGCAAATTGTCGAGGTTTTGAATAAAACCGCCAACTACCACTCCGAAACGGAGTTGAAAGGCATGGCGCTGGCGAACCAATCCATCCTGCCCAACCTGGCGATCAGCGCGATAGCCCTGCCGCTGGTCGGGCTTCGGGGTGCGGTGGCGAGCCTGGGGGCGAGCGTCGGCTTCAACATCAACATGGTCTCGCTGCTGGCGACCATGAACTATTTGAGCATTGCCTCCCGGCATGGCATCTTGATCAAAGACGGCAGGGTGCTGGATCGGTTGAAGGCCGTGGACACCGTGGTGTTTGACAAGACCGGCACGCTGACCCTGGAACAACCCCACATCGCCCGAATCCATGTGTTTGCGCCCGATTTGACCGAGGACGGGTTGTTGGCCTACGCCGCCACCGCCGAACACCGCCAACCGCACCCGATTGCCCTGGCCATTGTGGCGGCGGCAAAGCAGCGCGGCCTGCCCTTGATGAGCATCGCCGAGGCCAGCTATGAAGTGGGCTATGGCATCAAGGTGAAAATAGGGGGGCGGCTGGTCCGGGTCGGCAGCAGCCGTTTCATGGCCCAGGAGGGCTTGAGTATTCCTGACGGACTCGAAGCCCTACAGCTTGCCTGCCAGACCCAAGGCTTTGCCCTCGTCGGGGTGGCGATTGACGGACAACTGGCCGGGGCCATCGAGCTACACGCGACGCTGCGCCCGGAGGCAAAGGCCGTTATCGAAGGGTTGAAACAACGCGGCTTGTCCCTCAGCATCATTTCCGGCGACCAAGCCGAGCCCACCCGGAAACTCGCCGGGGAATTGGGGATCGACACTTATTTTGCCGACACCCTCCCGGAAAACAAGGCAAAAATCATCCGGCAACTACAGGAACAAGGGCGGGTGGTTTGTTTCGTCGGCGACGGCATCAACGATGCGATTGCCCTGAAACAGGCCGATGTGTCCATATCCCTGAAAGGCGCGACCACCATCGCCACCGACACCGCCCAGGTAGTCCTAATGGACAAAAGCCTCAGCCAACTCGACACCTTGTTCTCTCTGGCCCGGCAATACGACAAAACCATGACCCTGGGGCTTTGGACCACGGTGATACCCGGGGTGGTTTGCATAGCCGGGGTGTTTTTCGCCGGCTTTGGCATTTACGCGGCGGAAATATTATTCCAGCTCGGTTTTTTCAGCGGCCTGGGCGTGGCGATGAGGCCGTTGTTGATGGCAGACAATTCCTCTGCAGAAATAAATAAAGAGAACGCTCTAAAATGATGATTAATCCTAATGAATCAGCTATCGACAATCATCCGCTGGTGTTGACCGAAAGATTTTGCCGCCAGGCAATCAGCACACCCGACAAAATTGCCGTCATTGACCAAAACGGGCAATTGACTTATGGACAATTAAACCGACAAGCCAACCAATTAGCCCATTGCCTGCAACAGCACGGGGTAAAGCCCGGGCAATTAATCGGCATCAGCATTGCCCCGTCAGTTGCCATGGTGGTTGCCGTGTTCGGCATCCTCAAAGCGGGCGGGGCCTTCGTGCCGCTAGACCCCGGCTATCCGGCAGACCGCTTGGCATGGATGATTCAGGACAGCCAGATCGGGCTGATTGTCACCACAACCGCCACCGCCCGGCAGCTTGGTGGACAACACGCGGAATTGGTTTTTTTGGACACCCTCCCCGCCGATGCCCCCACAGATACCCCGTCAGTCACGCCCGGCCCCAATCAACTCGCCTGTTGCCTTTACACCTCCGGCTCGACCGGGCAGCCCAAAGGCGTGTTGATCGAACACCACGCCTTGACCCGCC
>CAIWDB010000414.1 GCA_903911305.1 uncultured Methylococcaceae bacterium
AAAAACCTTGAAACTAATTTTCGCAAAATTCCTGGGATTTCCGGTGCAACCATCTTGGGTGACGGAAGTGTATCTTTGATTTTGGATGTTCCTTCGTTGTTGTACATCAGTCACCAACTGGGGACAAACAAAACCGCTTCCAATCTTGCCTCTTGCTGAGGTACATTTATGACGGATACAGTGATTTCAGAATTTGTCAGGGCAATTAGCGAAGAGGATGTGGCAGACGAAGTTCGTCAAGAATTCCTAACATTCATGCTGGGAAACGAGGAATATGGAATTGACATCCTCAAAGTTCAAGAAATACGTGGATACGACAATGTGACGCGAATACCAGGTGTGCCGGAATTTATCAAAGGGGTGACCAACCTTCGCGGTTTGATAGTGCCCATCATCGACATGCGCATAAAATTCAAACTTGGGGTGACGACCTACGACCATCTAACTGCCGTCATTATTCTTAACATTAATGAACGTTTGGCCGGCATAGTGGTTAGCGGTGTTTCCGATGTGATAACACTGAACCCTAATCAAATTCAAACTCTGACAAGTTACAGTTCAAGCTTGAAGTCAGAATACTTGCTAGGATTATGTTCAATTGGCGAGCGCATGGTGATATTGATAAACGTTGATAGGCTAATGACGGGTGCTGAAATGTCATTGACCGAAAACACCGATGAAATAGTTTAAGTTAGAAAAAATGCACGGACGAAAAAACTTATCAACTAATGACAGTTATCTGGCTTTTCCATGAAAGACAAGTGGTTTAGCACTCGAAATGGGAGATCATCCAGCGGGGCTACGACATGGACAGCGCCCACTGCCACTGCTTCCTTAGGCATTCCATAAACTGCACAACTAGCTTCATCTTGAGCAAAGTTGACGGACCCAGCCTTCTTCATGTCCAGCAATCCTGATGCGCCGTCTTTACCCATGCCAGTCATGATGACACCGACTGCGTTATCGCCTGCATTAGCGGCAATGGAACTAAAAAGAAGATCCACCGAGGGTCTGTGTCGATTGACCGGTGGACCTGAATCTAACTTAGTCATATAGCATTCCCCATTTCTACGAAGCAGAAGGTGTCGATTTCCTGGTGCAATATACGCTGTCCCGGGAAGAACTGGTTCCTCGTCTTCTGCCTCTTTAACAGAAATTTCACATAACGCCATAAGGCGGCGCGCAAATGAACGTGTGAATCCTTCTGGCATATGTTGGGCGATGAGTATGGCGGGACAATCACTAGGCATTTGGGTTAGGAAGCTTCTGATGGCCTCTGTGCCGCCCGTTGACGCTCCGATCCCGATAAGTCTCTCCATGCTGAAAGATTTGCCGCGGAGAGGGGTTATGGAATCAACCAACTTGTTCAAAGGAGCGGTTTCTGAGAATGTATGCCTTTTGATTTTTGCACTTGCAACCAACCGTATTTTGTCGGCAATTAAATCACAGTATTCCATCATGCCACTTTGAATGCCCAATTTCGGTTTAGTGACAAAATCGACCGCTCCCAACTCTAGAGCACGCAAGGTTGTTTCCGACCCACTCTCAGTTAGCGAAGAAACCATAAGAACAGGCAGTGGTCTCAAGCGCATCAGTTTCTCCAAAAAATCCAAGCCATCCATTTTTGGCATCTCAACGTCTAATGTCACTACATCGGGGTTCAATTGCTTAATGAGTTCCCTAGCGACATAGGCATCTGGCGCCGCACCGACCAGCTCCATATCGGGTTGCCTATTGATGATTTCTTTCATAATGCTACGGATCAAAGCTGAATCATCAACGACCAGTACTTTTAACTTCATGGTTTCCACATCCTTCTTAAAACATATCCATTTCGCCAGACAATAAGTCAGACTCTATGGTATTTGGATATTCCTTTTCCATATCCAAAATGGTGGGTGTTACAACGGCCAGTTTTCTTACCCAGACTTTGCCAGAGCGCGGGGAAAAATAGATTGTCCTGCCTTGAAAGTCTGCAAGATCTTCAGCGGTGATATTAATTGATTTTTCGTTTAGGTATTGGCGTACAAATTTAGCATTATTCTTTCCAATATCAAGAGTCGAGTAATATCCAGACACATTACCACCTCCAAATACTTTTGCTTCAAGGTTTTTTTTGACTGCGCCTAAATTAATCACTTCTTTTATCAGCATATCCATTGCGTAAGCCCCATACCTTGCAGATTCGAAATCAGCATTGCCCGGATCGTTTCCATAATAGGGCAGCAAAAAGTGGTTCATTCCCCCGATGCCGGACAAGCGATCCCTTATGCATGCAGCCACGCAAGAACCCAAAGTAGTCCCTATCAAAATATCTTGGTCAGTCACATAAAACTGCCCAGGGGAAATACTGACAGCTTCGCATTTGAATGCATTATGATAATATATCCTGATTGCCGACATGTTCATTGTTGATTCAGTTCGTAAACTGTTCTACTGTGCAACTTGAACAAGTTAGAGATTAATACAATATTTTCTGCATGCCCCACAAACAGTAATCCTTTCGGGGCTAATAATGGCACAAATCGCTCAAGAATTGATGCTTGGGTTTTCCTATCCAAATAAATCATAACATTGCGACAGAATATAGCTGCAAAAGGGCCTCTTACCGGCCAATGATCGCCTAAAAGGTTTACTTGGCGAAACGTTACTATATTCTGAAGTTCATCACGAATTTTGACCAAACCTTCATTAGCGCCCTTGCCTTTTAGGAAATATGGCTTCAATTGTTGAGGCGTCAGCATATCGACTTTATCCATGCCATAAATGCCGACTTTTGCTATTTCAAGTGCTTGTGTATCAATATCAGTGGCTATTATTCGAACTGGCGGGGTGTAACTGCCGAAAACCTCCATCATCGTCATAGCCATGGAATAAGGCTCTTCACCGGTTGAAGCGGCGCAAGACCACAATGCCATGGTTTCCATTGTTTCGAATCTTTTGATGTGATCTGCCAATATGGGAAAGTGATGCGGTTCCCGAAAAAACGATGTAAGGTTAGTGGTGAGTGCGTTGATAAAAAGCTGCCACTCGTTCTTATTCTTTGACAGGAACTCAAGATAAGCAGAAAAATTTTTTATATTATTGGCACGTAGACGTCGACTTAACCGACTATACACCAAATTTTGTTTTGCATCGTTTAGGGTGATTCCAGCATGATCATAGATGAGCTTTTGAATGATGCGGAAATCTTCTTCAGTAAACTCAAACTCATGTGTATATGATATAGGAATTTCCATCGATTTTTTTTATTAGCTGTGTTTCAGGCCAAAGAAAAATCCCTACTATGACTTGTCTATTTCTGATAAGGACAAACAGTGAAGCCAAACCAGAAACTATCTATGTTTTCTCTCTGCTAACGGATTACTTAAGGGAATATCATCAACTGTAAAAAAACCCTTGTTTTTACAAATAATCACTTGGTTTCTCCCCATGGCTTTTGCAATGTACAAAGCTTGGTCAGCTTCAGATAGGATTATTTCTTGGGATTCCCCCTCACTAGGATAACCGCAGGAGACCCCCATGCTCACAGTGACATAAGCGGCTACGTTGGATTGCTTATGGGGGATTTGCAGTGTTTCCACGGACTGTAATACCCTTTTCGAGACAACTTTTGCTCCTTCAAGATCGGTTTCTGGCAATAATGCCACGAATTCCTCACCTCCGTAGCGGGCAAGAATGTCACGGGGGCGTTTTAATGCGCTCGCGGCTGCTTTGGCGACAAGGGCAAGGCAAAGGTCACCTTCTTGATGTCCGTAGGCATCATTGTAATTTTTGAACAAATCCACATCCAACATTATCATGGCTACCGGCAAGCAAGCTCGCCGGGCTTTTCGCAATTCAATCAAGGTTTGCTCTTCCCAGTAGCGCCGACTGTAGACACCTGTCAAACCATCAATAATCAGATTGCGCTTCAGTTCTTTCGCCTGCTCAAGCAGCATATTTTCCCGCTTTACAGCCACGCTCACGTTGGAGATTTGGATTAGGGAAAAACGGGGTCCGTCACCACTTCCCAACGGGATCACCTGAATTTGCTGTTCTATGCGGATTCCCATTTTCCGTTCTTCTTCGCCGGCAAACAGGGGCAAAGGCGCTCGGTTAAGGGATTGGGACAGTAAAGCAGGGAACCCCATTTGAAGCGAGGTTGTAACAGCGCTTTGCAAACGGGACTCTTTGAGTTCGGGGAATAGTTGGGTCAGTTCCTTGCCCAATGCTTCTTTCTCATCCAAGTTGGCTGCCTTTGCCAGCCAATCGTTGAATAAGACGATTAATTCATTTTGGTCAAGAACCAATAAACCAATTTGAGCTTCGCGGACAACAAGTTCGGCCAGATGCAATTTGGATGTCTCAAAGGACTCGTCAGAAATTGAATCTTTGCTCATCATGAGAAAAATTTATTTTGTAAATTCGGAAATGAAACGGTCAACATTGGCTGTTAAGCGTTGAATATCAGGCAGCACTGATAAAAAGGCCAAGTATCCTTCGATTTCGTGTTTTTCCATTTGCAACTTAACCAACATTAGCATGATGACTCGGTTAGTCTCTTCAACATCCACGCTTAAAACATGCTCACTCGTGCCTGACCTGTACTCTGGCATTGTTGCTCGAAATTCAGCGGAAAAAATGTCAGCAATCGGAGCCATGCAAGCATTCAAGACAATGTTGCCAATTTCACACAGTGCTTCTTGCTCCATTTCGGTGAGACTTTCCAAGGTAGAATCCACACCTAAAATATATCTTATTATTTCAAGTGACTTTTCTTCGGGGAACATTAAAACAGCTTCCGTATTAAACGGGCCGTCGAAACGTTGGGAAATGCCGCAAATGACTTTACCATTGCCAGGCAGATGCGCCTTGGCCTCTTCCCATTCCAAAAACTCAAGTGTGGGTACACTCAGCAGCACTTCTTCGGATGTCATTTTACTCAAGGCCGCTGCTGCTTTACCCACACCAATGTTGAAAATTTCCAACAATGCATCTTGTTGCAATTCGTTCAAAATAAACATGGGCTTATTCCATATATGCGAGGGCTTTGGCAACCGACTCGGCAGTGATGGGTTTTTCCACAAAACCAACGTTCATTTCCGCGCACTTTCGACTGACGCTTTCTTGAACGTTGGCAGTCATAATTACTATAGGGACGTTACCCCAGGTTTCTCTGATAACCTGTACTAACGACAATCCATCCATCCCAGGCATGTTGACATCCAAGGTTAGAAGGTTAGGCTCTGTGATCTTGCCTATTAAAGAGATAGTTTGATCTGCATTTGTTGCTTCCATCACAACCCATTCGGGATATTTCTCCAAAATCAGGGCTTTGATGATCATCCTAGAGAGTCTGCTATCATCTACGATCAACACTGTTTTAGATGTCATGATGGTTATGGCCTGAATCCATTTATACTTATTTTGTTACATTTTAGCATATTTCACCTCATATGAACGCCGCCAAACAATTGACGTGCAATAAGATCGTTTCACCCGAATTTAAAAGCGTTCGGTGCGGCATTGGATTTGATGATGATGACATTGCCACAAAATCCAGTCTTTGTCATGCATCATCTGACGGGCCATGACATTATCGGCTTATAGATCGACCCTTCGGGGTGAGGGAATGACTCGACCAACGCAAACCCTGACGATTCCCAATGCACAGCCCGTCTTAATAGACTCTCCGCAGGCGCTTCAAATGCCTTTCTTGCCAAGGTCAAATGAGCGCGGAAAGGGCGTTTTTCCAATTCGAAGCCTGCGCTTCCAAGCAGAGTCGTCAACTCGTTTGCGAGTTGGCCCAAAATCGGCTGCTGCCCTGTCGGGGTCAGGCAAATGATCTTTGGTTTAGGCCAATGTTCAATGCGATCAAGCTGCAATTTTAAACTTTGTGGCTTGACCGTGTTCGCCACTAAAGCCAGCCTTTCTAAGCTTTCAGTCTCTACCAATCCAAGAAAGGCCAATGTTATATGGAGATTATTCGGTCTACTCCAATGACCGGTTGTTTTTGCACTCAGACGGCCAATCAACTCAGTCAAATCTTCCCGAGTTGATTCTTCCGGCCATAGCGCAAAAAACATTCGATGCGCTGATTTAGCCATCAATATGCAATATACCTTCTAATGCCAAAGCAACTGCTTGCAATCGCACCGAGCGTCGGTCACCCTCTAGTTGCTTACTAAGGCTCATACAATCCCCACCTCGTCGTTGCCAAGCGAACCAAACGGTTCCAACCGGTTTGCCCTCCGTGCCTCCGCCAGGCCCGGCTATGCCACTGACCGCCAAGGCGCAGTCCGCCTGACTGTTGAGCAAAGCCCCGGCTACCATGGCGCACACGGCTTCTTCACTGACGGCACCGTGTACCGCCAAGACCGATTCAGGCACGCCTAACATTTCCTGCTTGGCTTGGTTGGAATAAGTGATGAAACCGCGGTCAAACCACTCCGAACTCCCTGCAATATCGGTCACAGTCTGGCAAATCCAACCGCCAGTGCATGATTCTGCTGCCGCTAATTTATGACCCTGCTTGAGGAGTTTACCGGCAACATTTTTGGCTAAGGTTTGAATATGAATTTCCTCAATCATGGTTAACCTCCAAAATTTGATACTGCGAGTTTAGTCTACACTCAGCAAGTGAGCGGTAACCTCGTCAAGTCCCTGCCCATCGACAAACTGATGCCTATACCTCTCCAAATCGGCATAACAGAGGGATAAGATACCCTCATCTTGGAGATCGGCGAGTTCTCGGCGTTCGCGCCAAGACAGTACACCATCTAATATGAAACCGAGGACGATAATGAGTCGGCATATATTGGCGATAGACTTTTGTGCCGATTTTAGCTTGTCAAAATAGTCCGCAGGAAGCGGATGGAATGCCTGAATTTCAATCCCAAAATGTTCGACTATGGCTTTAGTCAAATAATAGTGGTTAGCATGAAAGTCTCGCTTGTTTACCGCGATGAACTGCAAACTGTCGTAGACAAGCTCCAATTCCCATGGAGTCAACCGCATCTCCGGCAATTGTCGCCGGATGATCTCAATGGAGGTTTGGCCCATGACCACGACGCGGGCGTTACGAAGAATGACGTGCGTGGTATACCAGTTGATTGCCATATATATTGGCATACCAGAAAAATCCAAGTAAACCCGCAATATCTCACGACCGAACAGGTTGGATATTACCGCTCGAGCAAGCACACTGCCAATCAAGCCTTTTAAGCGATTGAAGGCCAGAAAAAGATAGAGCATCCAAGGATTCATCTGTTGATAGGGATCAATGCCGAATTGCTGCAATTCTGAGAAGCGCTTTTCCAAAGCAATTCGAATCAAACCCATAGTTTCCTGGGCACTTTCATTGCGTTTTATATAGCCTGTAGCCACGGCTATGCCATGCACCGCCGCTAGGTTCAACAATAGTAAAATGTAGAGTTCGGCGACGGTCATCAAAATCATCCATCCGCTTTTTGCCCAATGAAATTTACCCGTCAGATGAATAAAAGGACCGCCTAAACTAATCGTTTGGTTTTCAAAAAAATCTGGGAATTCATAAAGCGGTAAGAATATTAGAAGATAAGCCACCAGCTCAATCAAGACAGCCAGCCACAAAGCCCAATATTCAGTTTTTCTTACCAGACGAAGTTCTTCCTCTGACAACAAATGCAAATCTTGATCTGTCGTGACAGAGCGGATTGGCAAAGCGTGAAAGAACCTTTGATAGAATAATTCCATGATTTTATAGAGTAATTAGTTCGAGAAATACCAAGCTTGATGCAAAGTATGCTGCCCTAGTTTTTCAGCACTGGAAAAACCAACTTGTTTGGATGTTTCACGATACCAAGATGCAGTTTCAGGAAAATCATTTTCACCAATATGCTTGCTCAATGTGTTCTTTTCTTCCTTATTAAGTGCAAGCCAATGATCTGTCATATAGCTAATGTAGGCATGAATATAATCATCCCGGTTTTGTTGATCTTCACGCATCACATCGACAAAAAACAGTCCACCTCCCTGATTTAATATGCGCTGGCAATGCTGGAAAAACTTTAATTTGTCATTAGTTTGCAAATGGTGGAGCGCATACATGATTAAAACTAAATCATACGCTTTGGTTGTTGTAGAAACACCCTCCAACAAATCACCACAGATTAAGTTAATTTCGCTATTCAGGACAGACAAATTATTACTTGCTCCAGCCAACGCGGTTTCTGACCAATCATAGCCTAAATAACGCTCCACTTGGGACGTTGAAAGTGCTTTGGCTGAACAACTGGCATCTCCACAGCCGAATTCAATCACGGAAATTGGTCGCTTAGCGTATTGTCGGTGGAGAAGTTCTGTTAGAATAGCGTCTATTTCCACATGATACATGTAATTGTTTACAATTACTTTATTATAAATCGACCATTCATTGCAAAAAATTTCCACCGGGTTGTGAAACTCTTCATTTTTCGACATTATTAGCCTCTGAGAACAATATAAATGACTCTATTAGGCGTAGATGATACCTAAGTTGTAAACACGGATTCAATCGGATAGGTTGTTTAATTTTAGTTTATCCTTTTCGCTCAAGAGCGCCAAGATCAATGTTAGCCGATAGTCAGCATCAACCCATTACACCACTAGTCTATAGAAAAATTGCATGGCGGCTTTTGCCGTTTTTGTTTATTCTTTATTTAGTTGCCTATGTTGACAGAGTCAATGTGGGATTTGCCAAGTTGCAGATGAGCAGCGATCTTGGTTTCAGTGACATGGTGTATGGTTTCGGTTCGGGCGTGTTTTTCCTCGGTTATTTTCTATTTGAAGTGCCGAGCAATGTCATTCTTCACCATGTCGGCGCAAAAGTCTGGATTTCACGCATTTTGGTAAGCTGGGGGTTGATCTCCGCCGGGATGATGTGGGTCAATTCAGAGTTTATGTTTTATGCCTTCCGTTTTCTATTAGGTGTGGGTGAGGCAGGATTTTTCCCCGGCATCATTCTTTATCTAACCTACTGGTTCCCCAACGCACTTAGGGCTAAAACGACCACCAGTTTTATGACTGCAATTGCCTTGGCTGGCATCATAGGCGGGCCGGTGTCTGGGTATGTCATGGAAACCTTTGATGGCATTATGCAGTTACGGGGTTGGCAGTGGTTGTTTTTGCTGGAAGGTTTGCCAGCCGTCCTATTGGGCGTAGTCACCTATTTTTGGCTGGATGACAGCCCTGAAAAGGCCGCTTGGCTAAGTTCTGGGGAAAAATACTTTTTAGTTCAGCAACTTGCCGATGATTGCGATCACCCACAGACAAGCCAAACCCATGAAACCCTCAAGCAAGCCTTTACCTCCCGCCTGGTCTGGCTGCTTGCTTTAATCTATTTTTGCCTGGCCTTGGGTCTGTACGGAGTTTCATTCTGGTTGCCACAAATAATCCATGACCTTGGACAGGGCGGGTTGATCGTGACGGGCTTACTTTCCGCTGTTCCGTATTGCCTGGCAATCCTGTCCATGGTGATTGTGGCCCGCAGTTCTGACGCTCACCAAGAGCGGCGCTGGCACATCGCAAGCAGCGCATTCATCGGCAGTGTAGGGTTGGTCATCCTCGTCTTGTTTCGAGGCCAAGCCTTTATGTCGATTGCCGCGCTAGGCATTGCTGCCTCGGGCATTTTATCTGCATTGTCTACTTTCTGGACTCTGCCAACGGCCATTTTATCCGGTCGGGCGGCGGCGGGCGGCATCGCCCTGATCAATTCAATCGGCAACCTTGGTGGTTATTTTGGCCCTTTCCTGTTGGGATGGGTTAAACAAACCAGTGGAAATCTGGATGCCGGCCTGTATGTTCTCGCGGTTGGCCTGTTGCTTGCCGGTGTGTTGGTAGCCAGAGTTTCTAAATAAGTTTCTTCGCGTCATAATGGCTCTTGCGGTATCATTCGCCTCTAATCGCCTAGTGGCTTGGCAACTTTATTGGAAGACTCGATTTGTATCCCCGAAGTAGGCTATTTCAACGTGAACCGGTTTGGCGGCTGGCAAAAGCCAGCGAATTGACAGCACCCTATGCGATCAAATCTTGGTTAAACGAATCAGGTTCATTGACTGCCCGTTTGAAGCATGCGGTGGGGCAAGGGTTCGGTGTGCGACTGATAGGCCAATGTTGGGGCAGCCCTTATTTAGATGAAGCCGCATTGTTGGGTCTACAACCGCGCCGTCGTGCCTTAATCAGGGAAGTCCTGTTACATTGGCGGGGCCAGCCATTGGTATTGGCCCGTTCCGTCATTCCGCCTCGCACCTTGCGTGGCATCCATTGCGGAATGGCCCATTTAGGGGAGAGACCCTTGGGCGAGTTGTTATTTGCCTATCGAGGATTGCAGCGCAGCCATTTGGAAATGGCTAGGGCGAAATTGTCGGATTGGAAACCCATGGTTGCCAGGGATTTCTCCATAGAGTCACCTGTTTGGGGGAGGCGCTCATTATACCAAGTGGACCAAGTTTCCCTGTGCGTAGGTGAGTTTTTCCTGCCTTCCGTTTTGATGCTGCCGGATAATCAATGATGAGTACTGTGAACTTTGCTTTCAATCGTGATCGCCTAGGCCATTACTGGCGGCTGATGCGCTTCGACAAACCCATCGGCATTTTATTACTGCTTTGGCCCGCGCTATGGGCCTTGTGGATCGCAGGAGCGGGAAAGCCTGACCCGCTGGTGTTGATTGTCATCGTGTCCGGCGTGGTGATGATGCGGGCCGCTGGTTGCGTCATCAACGATTATGCCGACCGGGATTTCGACCCTCATGTGGAACGAACCCAACAGCGACCGATAGCCGCCGGCTGGGTGTCGCCTAAGGAGGCATTGGTGTTGTTTGTGGTGCTGTGTTTGGCTTCGTTTGGACTCGTGTGCTTGCTGAATGGATTGACCATCGCCCTATCCGTGCCGGGCGCGTTTCTTGCCGCCTCTTACCCCTTTATGAAGCGGTTCACCCATTTGCCACAGGCGTATCTCGGCGTTGCGTTTGGTTGGGCCGTGCCGATGAGTTTTGCCGCCCAAACCAATGCCATTCCCCTAGTCGCTTGGGAATTGTTCATCGCAACTGTCATCTGGGCGCTGGTTTACGACACCATGTATGCCATGGTGGACCGCGACGATGATTTGAAAATCGGTGTGAAATCCACCGCCATTCTATTTGGCGAGTATGACCGGCACATCATTGGCGGCTTGCAAGTGTTGATGTTGTTGATATTAGTGGTGATAGGGCTGCAATTGGGTTTGGCTATGCCTTACTATGTGGGTTTAATGCTGGCCGCCGGTTTCTTTGTCTATCAACAATCCTTGATTGCCCATCGCGTAAAATCAAAGTGTTTCAAAGCCTTTTTGAATAATCACTGGTTTGGCGCGACGGTGTTTGCGGGGTTGGCGGTGAGTTATTGGGTAATGTAATGTCAGATACAGCGTTTTCAAT
>CAIWDB010000415.1 GCA_903911305.1 uncultured Methylococcaceae bacterium
ATCGGTTGCCGTCGGAGGCGGAATGGGAATATGCCACCCGCGCCGGTACGAAAACCCCACGGTTCTGGGCGGAAGCTCCCCAAGGTCAAGACGATGCAGCTTGCACTTATGCCAACGTGTTCGATCAGAACAATGAGGCTAGGATTAAATCAACTTATGGCGGCATCACCTGGGAGCCGTTCAAATGTTCGGATAAATTTCCGTTCACCGCCCCGGCGGATGCCTTTCAACCCAACCCTTGGGGCTTGTACAATACACTGGGTAATGTTTGGGAATGGACTCAAGACTGTTATACCAAAAACTATGACGGGGCTACTGTGGACGGGGCTGCGAGCGAGTCACCAATGCAAGTACCATGCCAACACCGGGTGTTGCGCGGTGGCTCGTGGCTCAACGAAACTCGGGGCGTGCGGCCCGCTAACCGCAACTGGAGCACGGCTGATTTCCGCAACAACGATGTCGGCTTCCGTCTCGCCAGGACGTTTTAGCTTTTTTCTTTTATCTTTTTCCCTTTTGCTTTTGGGGGTTTGGGGGCTTAGCCCCCATCGAATTTTTTTTGATATGACTCATCATTCTTTACCTAAAGCTGTACAAGATTGCCACAATCTGCTGATTTGGCTGATTCCTTTACTGGATAATTTTCCGCGTAATCGGCGGTTTACGTTGGGCGAACGGCTAGAATCCGGGCTGCTTGAGATATTGGAGTTATTGGTGGAGGCGGCCTTTGTAAAAAACAAACGCGAACTATTGAAGCGGGCAAACTCGCGGTTGGCAGTCGTGCGACATCTATGGAGAATGGCTTATGAGTTACGCACCATCCCGACCAACCGCTATGAGTATGGCGCAAAATTATTGGATGACTTGGGCAAACAAGTGGGAGGCTGGTTGAAAAGCATTGAAATACCTTAATCATAGTTTTAAGCAATGAAACGCTTGGGCAGAATCTGGCCTGAAGTGACCAGTTTTAGTAATCTTCTAACGGCCTACCGAAAGGCGCGTAAAGGCAAACAATCAAAATCTTCTGTTGCCGAATTTAGTTACAATCTAGAAAACGAACTGCTTGGCTTGCAGCAAGAACTGATTGATTTTAGTTATACACCCGGTTCTTACCGGCTGTTTACCATATACGAGCGCAAAAAAAGACAGATTGCCGCTGCCCCGTTTCGTGATCGGATCGTACACCATGCCCTATTAAATACCATCGAACCTTATATAGATCGGCGCTTTATTTTCGATAGTTATGCTTGTCGTCAAGGAAAGGGGGTACATGCTGCGGTCAACCGTTATCAGCAATGGTCCAGAGAATATCCTTATGTTCTGAAGATGGATATTGAACAATATTTTCCTTCCATTGACCATACCTTATTGAAAGCAAAACTACGGCATTATCTTAAAGACAGATATGTACTCGATTTGATGGATAAGATTGTCGATACAACACCCATGGAAATTGGCAGGGCAGATTTATGTTATTTTCCGGGGGATGATTTGCTGACCCCCCTTGAACATAGGACGGGACTGCCAATTGGCAATTTAACCAGTCAGTTTTTTGCCAATGTCTATCTTGACGCTGTGGATCATTTCATCCAAAGAGAACTCAAGGTAAGTGGTTATCTAAGATATGTCGATGATCTAGTGGTAATGGGCAGAGACAAAGAAAAGTTGCACACAATTAGAGAAAACATTCGGGAAAGGCTCGCGGAAGATCGATTGCGCTTACATCCGCGCAAGGCACATATTTATCAAACGGCCCATGGCATAGATTTGTTCGGCTATCAGATATTCCCATTCAGGCGAAAACTGCGCAACGATAACGGTCATGCATTTCACCGGCGGCTGCGCAAAATGGCTAGGCTATATCATGAGGGTAGGTTGGATTTCGACGAGATTCACCCACGAGTGAGAAGTTGGATTGGACATGCTGTACACGGTGAGACCGAAGGTTTGCGAAAGAAACTATTCGGTTCTATAATCTTCCGTCGAGGGTGATGCCGGGCATTGCCGGGTGTTGCGCGGTGGCTCGTGGAACAACGAAACTCAGAACGTGCGTCCCGCTAACCGCAACAGGAACACAACTGATAACCGCAACAACAATATCGGCTTCCGTCTCGCCAGTCCGCCCGTTTGCTGTCAAGGTTTTGTCCTTGATCGTTACCAGAATTCTAGTTGCCCAAGGGCGCTAGAAGTGTGTTAGCGGGTGTCCATGGCATCGCCTTCAGGCACGTCAGGCCGATAATGCCGAATAGTTTCCGCAGGGCAGCAGTGGAACGGAATCTGTAGCAATTGCGAAAATTCCGTTTCAGTTTCAGACGCGAACGCCACCAAGTCTCTTCTGATGCCATATTGATTTAAGCTGCCAACTAAGACCAACAAGCATAATTGCGCATAATGCGTATTATGTTAAATGAAGGCCGATTCAAACTGCCAGGGTCGATTCGGCACTTGATTCATGTTGTTACTTGTTTTGCAAAAAAAAACGCCCATTGGGCGTTTGTTAAATCTTAAGAAACCCCGCACCTTGATAAAATGCGGGGTTTGCATATTTGAATCAGTCTTTTGGCAAAAGTTTGTCTTTACCGCTGAAGCGTTGTATCAACCAATTCACCAGACGGATTATTGCGTTAAACAGATCGCTCAACAATTGCAAGCTGCACTGCAAAAAATCTGCGGCTGTCTTTCCTTGGCAGCGTTTTTCAATTTCACCGAAAAGATATGGCGCACCGATAAAGCCGATCAACAAACCAATGATCAAGGACCCAGAAAAGAATCCAGATGATTCCTCGGTCACTGTCGCAACGGCAACGGCTGGCGTCGAACCCGCCGCCGGTGTGGTCGCGGCATTGGCATCGGCTTTGGTTACCGCAACCGGAGTGGTTGGCGATGGTGGTTTATTTCCGCCGGGTCCGTAATTGTCAAGAATCGTAGGGTCGGTGATGCCTGGAATGGACGGGAATGTGCCACTGCCCTTGCCGACTACCAACTGCCCTTTCATGCCCTTTTCCATGTGTTGGGCTTCATCGCAGTGGACTAGGTAAGTCTTGTCTTCGGCGGGAAGAATCAAGGTGCCAGTCACTTTCGCAGGGCCAGTCACTTCGAGATGGAACATGCCCTTGTCGTACATGAATTTAGGCAAGCCGTGCATCATCCATTGATGGCGGACGTAATCTTCATTGATAAACGTGACCGTCAGACGGGTACACGGCTTGACGCGCCATTCGTGCTTGTCAAATCCGAAAATCGTCCCCGGAAAATCTTTGGAATATTTCCTTCCAGCATGGACTTCAATCTTTACGTCTTCAGAGATTTTGTCGCAGCCAGCCGGCAATTTATCTTTGTTCTGGCCCATGATCATGCCGCCATCCATGTCCATCAGATGCCCATCACCATGATCCATCAACTGATTATGGTCGATAATCTTGGGTTCCTCCGCACTGATGGCGGAACCGGCAGACCAAATACTCAAGAAGATTATGGATAAGATGTTTTTCATGTTCATTCTCCTCATTTCTTATCCTTAGACGAATTGGTCAATCGTCCCGCCGCGCTCATCACTTGCTCTCTCTTTAGGTAGACAAAGTAGCCAAAAACGCCAATGATCAAGCCGGTGAATAGGTTCCCCCAACCTCCACCCCCACTGCTGGCAGCAGCGGTTGTCGCGGCGGCAGTGGCTGAGCTATACATGGGGGGCGGTGCGATAGCGGCTGTCGGTGTGCCTGTCGGTAAAGCACCTTCGGCGGGTTGGCCTAAGCCACCCCAATCATCAGCCCAATTTTGCCAGACAGGAATTTTCCTTTCCCAATATTTCTTGCTGAAATACGGGGCCAAATCCATGCCGTGAACCTTGGGAGTGCCATTGTCATCTAAGAAGCTTTTATAAGCTATCAGGCTGATACTACCGCCCTCCCCCATTCCATTGGTTGTAAATGCCCTTTCCACATGATCATGAAACATCCACAAGCCTGGCCCGTAACTATGCAATCCGTCGTCCGTGGTGTTAAGTTCCAAGTCCACACGCTGGGCCGGGGCAAGCGCATACACGTCGCGGGTGATTTGCGCACTGGGATTCTGCTCAATACCGTCGTAATGTGTTTCGGTGGCTTTGTGTCCATGCGTGTGCAGAGCCAACGACTCGGTGTGACCGTTTAAGACACGCAATTTAACTTTTTCGTTGGGATCAACCACGATCAATGATTCACGCAATGTGTACGGGAAAGACCGTCCATTGAGCATGTAGTAATCATCAGTCGAATCGGTAATGTCATAGTCTTGATTCATCGCCTTGGCGATCAACCTCGGATCATTCGCAGCCTGTGGAATTTGATGCAGTTCTTTGTCGGCAGACTGGAAGAACAAATCATACTCTTGGCTGTATTTTTCCTTAACAGCCACCGAAGGCGCACGAACCTTGCCATTGCCAACATTAAACGTTTGCACCCAGTTGTTTGGGCGGTTTTCTTCAACAATGAACAAACCGGCAAGCCCCATCGGAATATGGGTGTGCGGTTGGACATGGCAATGGTAATACATGGTGCCGGGTTGCCGGGGTTTAATCACGTAGGTCTTGCTTTGACCGGGCATTACATCCATTTGAGCGGTTTGCCCTACCCCGTCATTACCTTCCCCGCTATGATCCATGTAGGGATGATCGACACCGTGCAGATGGATTGAGTGAGGGAAATAATGGGTGTTTTCCAGAACAATCCAAACCACATCACCCTGTTCGACTCGAATCGCGGGGGAAGGCATACGCAGCAGCGAATTGGCTTCCGCGCTGGCAAAGCTTTTCGTCGACATGTCACGGGTTTTCGGCGTATAGACCCAAAAACTCGGCTGGACACCGGGAGCAATGTCAAACGTGGGCACAACGCCGGGAAAATCAGGCGAGTGACCGTTTAATTCCATAATTTCCAGTTTGATGACGATGAGGTCTGGGTCACCGTCTCCGTCCATGTCATTCGAGAGGGTGAGGGCATCGGACGCTAGGTTGGTGTCCATCAGCGTCTGCATGGAGATATTGTTGGTGCCTTTGACGAAAGCGGCAATATCGGCCGGATTGTCGGGGTTGCAAACTCTTTGCTCTTGAATCTTCACGCCCTCCACCGTTTGCGCATCGCGCCACTCGGGTGGAACACCACTTTTACAAAATGGTTCGGCTTCGCCAATATCCACTTTCACAGAAGGTGGCGGAGTGATGACAGCCCCGACCCCGGAAGAAATCGTTATGAGTGCGTAACCCAATAGTAATACGAGGGATTTTTTCTGCATATATTAAAAATGCCGTTGGAACTGAACTTCAAAACACGCTGTCACCCCTATCCAGATTAATAACCGGATAGGGGTCACCGAACTTTAAACTGCTTTTTTCGCACGAGCGAACAAGCCATCAATGAATGACTTGAACGGAACGCTGGAAAGGTAAAGCAGATACAGAGCAGCCACTAACACCGTGATGATAATGATCTTGGTGCTGCTGGAAATTTCACCCTTGGCTGTTCCTACTTTGAATGGAACATGGGCATCTATCTTTTGACCTTCGTTGATCAAGGTAACGTGAGCCAAATATTTACCACCTTCAGTAAAGTTGTAAGTGGTGTTGAATGTGCCGCTGGAATGGGTGGAAGGCGGTAAGTAGGCAATTCGTGTACCTTCAGGTTCTTTGGTGAACTCCACCTCAACTGTCATGTTACGGAGAGCTTTTCCCTCATAGTCAAAGACCATGGTGGTTGTTCCCAACTCAGGTATTTCGCCGCAAAATTCGGTGGAACCCGTCAATTGCGGTTGGTAAGCCGTGAAATGAACCAAGTGTGGTCCTACAAAAATTCTACACTGGTCGGTATCTACACTGGCCCCGCCATGCGCCCAAGCTGATGAAGCCGGAAACAACGCTGTCAGCAATAGCCCAAAAATTAAAGCCAAACTTTTGAAAAAGGTTAGATTTCGCATATCTCTTCCCTCGTTATATTTATCGTGTTAGGGTAACGGGAATGTTTCGGGCGCAATAACTTGAAGCCCCCTCAACGTCGCCTTGCCTCCAAACCCCCTTACTTAAGGAAATACGGAAGCCATGATCGAACTGTTGCAGCTTAACAGATGCAGATATTTAATAAAAGTTCCCGTTGACCCTGCCAACCCTTCAAGCTCCCATGCAACAGGCTTTTGCTAAACTGAACACCGTGCAAAAATTTGGCACTCTTGGTCAATTGAGCCTTCTAACTTAAAACCCACTCTCAGCCTCCGGTGACGAACTGATCTTGTGTATCGTCAAATCCGCGCCATTGAACTCTTCCTCCGGGTCTAGGCGTATGCCCACGCTATATTTCAGAGCGCCATAGACAATAAAACCACCTGCCAATGCAATGGACACCCCCAAGGCAGTGCCAATCAGTTGGGACGCCAAGCTCACGCCGCCCATCCCGCCCAATGCCTGTTGGCCAAAAATCCCAGCAGCGATTCCACCCCATGCCCCACACAAACCATGCAGAGGCCAAACGCCTAGCACATCGTCAATTTTCCAACGGTTTTGGGTAAACGTAAACATATAGACAAATAGCACGCCGGCAATGGCTCCGACCACCAAAGCACCCAGTGGGTGCATCAGATCGGAACCCGCACACACCGCCACCAAACCGGCCAATGGCCCGTTATGGACGAAACCAGGGTCATTACGGCCTACAATCAACGCAGCCAAAGTGCCTCCCGCCATGGCCATCAGCGAATTAAGGGCAACCAAGCCACTGACCGCGTTCAAGGTCTGCGCTGACATCACATTGAAGCCAAACCAGCCTACCGTCAATATCCATGCGCCTAAGGCCAAGAACGGAATGCTGGAAGGCGGATGGGAGGACATTCCGCCATCCCGGTGATAACGCCCTCTGCGAGCGCCCAACAGGATGACCGCCCCCAAAGCGATCCAGCCACCGACCGCATGGACGACCACAGAACCTGCGAAATCGTGAAAAGATGCGCCAAAGTTCTGTTCCAGCCATGTTTGAACGCCCAAATTCTTATTCCAAGCGATACCTTCAAAGAACGGATAAACGAACCCCACCAATAAGAAGGTTGCCGCCCCCTGCGGGTTGAATTTTGCGCGTTCGGCAATGCCGCCGGACACAATGGCGGGTACGGCTGCCGCAAAGGTCAGCAGAAAGAAGAACTTCACCAGATCATATCCACATTTCTGCGCCAAAACTTGAGCCCCGGAGAAAAACTGAACCCCGTAGGCGATGTAATAGCCGATGAAGAAGTAAGTGACCGTTGAAATGCAAAAATCGGTCAGAATTTTCACCAAAGCATTGATTTGGTTTTTCCTGCGGACTGTTCCAAGTTCGAGGAAGGCAAATCCTGCATGCATGGCCAACACCATGATGGCGCCGAGGAGAATAAAAAGTACGTTGTTGCTATTATTGGTTGATTCCATAATTATGCTCTATTTGATAATGCTTTAGCCCCGCAGACAACCAAGAATCGGGCCAGCTTGTAAACAGCGAGATAATAAGTTGATTTGTTAAGTGTATTAAAAAACCGCCAACTAGAATGGATGATTTATAATGGTGCATCATCCGAAGTTATGCGCCAATATTGGGCATCTCTATTTCGGATGGAATTCATGCCTTGCAACAATCAACCACTCCCTTCAGTCAATGAGAATGCCAACACAGATTGTTGAGGAACCAAAATGAACGGATCATTCGCTATGGGTAGACACAGCGTTCTATTTCGCTACGACTCGGTTTTAGGGTTTAATACAGCAGAAGGAGCTTGACTATCGGTCCTAAGCAAAGGGCCTTCCCATCAACCAACAATCATGATCTACAGGAATTACCATGGCATCACCCAAGCCAGTAATACCCGCCGGAGGGGAACCCATCCGCATGGAACCCACCGGCGGTCTGCAAGTGCCCGACCATCCCATCATCCCTTTCATCGAGGGTGATGGTACCGGACCAGACATTTGGCGAGCCGCGGTGCGAGTTGTCGATGCGGCCGTTGAAAAAGAATTTGCAGCCAAAAAGAAAATTGCCTGGGCTGAAGTTTATGCAGGCGAAAAAGCCAAAAATCTTTTCGACACTTGGCTGCCTGACGAGACCCTCGAAGCATTCAGGGATTATCTTGTCGGTATCAAAGGCCCGCTCACTACACCAGTTGGTGGGGGCATCAGGTCGCTGAACGTCGCAATTCGCCAAATGCTCGATTTGTACGTGTGCCTTAGGCCTGTCCGCTACTTTGCGGGCGTACCCTCGCCCGTCAAAAAGCCAGAGAAAGTGGATATGGTGATCTTTCGGGAAAACACCGAAGACATCTATGCAGGTATCGAATGGGCCGCGGAGACCCCGGAGGCGAAGAAAGTCATTGACTTCCTGCAACGGGAAATGGGGGTTGACAAAATTCGTTTTCCCGATACCAGCGGGATAGGCATCAAACCAGTATCCAAAGAAGGTTCGCAGCGACTGCTTCGGTCAGCCTTCGATTATGCCATCCGCCACCAGCGCCAGAGCGTCACGATGGTCCACAAAGGGAACATCATGAAATTCACCGAGGGCGCATTTAGGGACTGGGGCTATGAACTTGCCAAGACTGAATATGCTGGCAGGATCATCGGTTGGGATGACTGCAAAGGCAAACCGCCGGCTGGACAGATTCTATTGAAGGATTCAATCGCGGACATTACCTTGCAGCAAGTGCTGACTCGACCCGAGGAGTTCGACGTAATAGCGACCTTGAACTTGAACGGGGATTATCTTTCAGACGCGCTCGCGGCGCAGGTGGGCGGCATAGGCATTGCCCCGGGCGGCAACATCAATTATCTGACCGGCTACGCGATTTTTGAAGCCACTCACGGGACTGCGCCAAAGTACGCCAACCTCGACAAGGTCAATCCTGGCTCGGTTATTCTTTCCGCAGTCATGATGCTCGAATATTTAGGCTGGGAAGGGGCAGCGGCACGTATCGTCAAAGGTCTTGAGCAAGCCATCTCGAAAAAGACGGTTACTTATGATTTTGCTCGTTTGATGGAAGGTGCCACCGAGGTTTCTTGCTCGAAATTCGCCGATTGCATCATTGCGGAATTGTGAACCCAAGGTATTCGGGATGCCCTATTTCGTTCCCGGCATTTTTCGGAAGTCCTAGCTTGCCATAACCTGTGAATATCAGGGCCGGGGTGCAAATCCCGGCCCAATCCGATATGAGCTTGGTGCGTCTTAGCTGTTTTTTTTTCTAAAAAAAGTAGCCCAGATTATAATAACCACTGCCACCAATGCAGCGATAATAATTCCAAGTCTTGCTGTATACATTTCGATGCCTCATCACGATCAAATCAAGTCAAACCAGAATTTTCACTGCTTTGTATACCACTTTATCGAGGGTAAGCCAACCAATGGCTATGAAATCAAAAAGAATTCAATCCAAATGCTCAACCATATCAATTGGATATACTGATTTCCTCGCCGCCAAAATGTAATTGATGCCCATGTAATGGGTTAAACGGAAATGCTGCGTAAAAGGATTGACTGTCACCCCCGTGCTGGCAAATACCTTCATTCCTTGGCCTGCCAAGAAATTCTCGATTTCCACTGGGCTAGGAAATCGCGACCATTGATGGGTTCCGCGCGGCAACCAGCCGAGTACAAATTCGGCCATAACGATGGCGCTCAGCCAAGACGCGATGGTGCGATTAATGGTGGCGACCACCATGACTCCTCCCGGACGCACCAATTTCATGCAAGCACTAAGGAATAAATCCAATTCGGCAACATGCTCAACCACCTCCATATTCAGGACGGCGTGGTAAAGTTCCCCGCGACCAGCAAGAATTTCCGCGCTGGCGATTTCATAGTCTATCGCCAATCCACTCAGCTCAGCATGTGTTTGTGCTATTTGAATGTTCTTGGCAACCACATCCACCCCATGTACCGTCGCCCCCAAACGAGCAACGGCTTCACTGAGTATGCCCCCCCCGCAACCGATGTCAAGGACGCGCAAACCCTGCAAAGGTTTATCCGAGGTGTTGTCCAAACCAAATTCTCCGGCTAATACATCGCAGACGAAACCCAGCCGAACGTTATTCATTCGGTGCAAAGGCCAAAATGGCCCGTTTTCCTGCCACCACAATGACGATAGTTTTTGAAAAAAGGCGACTTCGTTAGGATCAATGCTTGTTTGTTCGTTCATATTTTTTTGTCAAACCGCTTAACTGGTTAGCCGTTTACCCCTATACTTTACAACTTGATTTGCTATCAACATACTTTCGCCCCTTCGCCGAACCGCATAGGCGAATTATGAGGAACTTAAATTTTGGGCCTATGCAAGCCCCCTTCCCTTCCCGAATGGTTTCCATGGCAGAAAACAGGGTACATCAGCCCGACGCGTTCAACGCCTTCGTAGTATTGTTCCGGTACGCGGAATCGCAGTCTCAAAAGGATATGGCAGAAAAATCGCTCGATTTCGATCCTGCTGCGATGATTGTTGCATTGCGTAAATTGTACAACACAAACTCAGCCCAACAGCCTTGTTACTTGACCGCACCAAGGCTTTTATCGGGTTTGGAGCAGATTCTTGCCCAAACTGGGCAAGAAAGCTTGCTAAGCCAACTAGAAGTTAGGGAAAATTTACAGATAATTGGATTATTACTGGACACCATTTTATCCGATACGGCAATTCCCATTGGAATTGCTCAGTTTTACCAAAAGCTACAAATTCCCTTGTTCATAGCAGCATTTGCCGACCCTTCCCTTTTGGAAGGAAAAAGCCATCCCGCCAGGGAGTTGCTTAACCAATTGGCACTGCTAGCCTTGGCCGCCAATCCTAATGGGGATATCGACAATATGGAACTGCTCAATTCTCTGGAACAAGCCCTGGGCATCATTAACATCGAAACAGCCGGCCAATCAGAAATATTTTATGACGCGCTCAACGCTTTGGCAAAACTGACTACGGGTTTGCTTAAATCATTTGCCATGCGACTTGACCGTGTGGTTGACACCTGCGAAGGAGGGCATCGCTTAGAACGGGCACGCTTATTAGTCGGTAGGGAAATTGACACTCGCCTCGGAGGCAAAACCGTGCCAAAAATTTTATTGGATTTACTTAATGTTGGCTGGCAGCAACTGCTTGTCCTCACCTTTCTCCGCCAAGGCAACGATAACAATGATTGGAGGAAAGAATGGAATGTGATCGACTGTTTAATCGGACAATCCGACAACAAAATCACATATAGCCCTTCACAAGTTTTGGAATTAAAAAAACTCATCTTGGAAAGGCTGCATAGCATAGGCTCGGAACCTTCGATTACTAACCGATTGGCAGATGAATTTGAAAAACATCTGATCAACGCCGGTGGAATATATAAACCCGACTATGTTAACGTTCCCCCCGCAGACACCGACCGAGAGGAAAGGGAAGCCTTGCTGCGCTCAAGATTGCAAGGGTTTAATGTCGGAGATTGGTTGAAGTTTGCTTCAACTCGAAACGTATGGCTTCCTCTGCGGCTGACTTGGATAGGCCAAGAACCTACTAGGTATGTGTTCGTAAATCAAAAGGGGGTCAAAAGCTTGGAGTTGGATACGGTGCAGTTTGTACAATTACTTGACGAAAAACGGGCCAGCCGTATCGAAAGCCTCGAACAACTACCCATAGTCGAACGATCCGCGAAAACTTTGCTTTACACCTTGCGCGAGCGTATGCGCTAGCCGCCAAATTATTTTAAAAAAGGTGCGTCTTGCCATGGAGGGATAAAAAGATGTTTTGATATAAAACTATTAATTTATAAATATAATAGGCTACATAAAATGACTGATAGAAATGGAAGATTTGTTGGGATATTACTTCAAAAAAATATGACTATTTGGCTATTGTTCGCCTTGGTCATGGCTTATCATTCATCTGGACATGGCGCAATAACTGGTAATTTTGAATATAAAATAGACAAGCGAAGCATACCCTATTCCGTCAAACAAACCGGTGATAATTATACCTTTGAATTTGCAGATAACCCGGGCAAGGTGGACGAAAAACTAAAAGCGGCAGTTCATGTATTACAGTCTATTTATGATGATAAATCCATCAATCCGATTTATAGCGAAACCTTCATGAAGGAAAGCGCCCAGTGTTTTGTGTTTGAAGCAAACTTTTACTCTTATCGTTCCTGCTTTCTTCCTAATGATTATTCGCCAGGCAATCATGACAGGTTCTGGGGATTCGTCACCCAACTCCCCAATGCAGCTTGGTTAATTAGCCGTAATCTGCTCCCTGCCCTGCTCGGCATTGGGCTTTTTTTCTATCTGTTTCGGACAAAATGAACCCATCTCGACCATCAGGCAAATCCAAACTGGATCGGTATGACGCCTTTATGGTAAGGACTCTTAATTCGTGGTCTGCTGGAATACGATTCTTGCCATGCATTGATTTTGAAGCGCTTGTAAGCCTATGAAAAAGATTATTTCCAATAGCACGTTTAGCACAAGTCGCTTCTGCACACCGTTCAACTAACCATAAAAATCAATTTTTCCTCTCTATGCGATCGGCTATGAAATTCATTAAACACGCCCTTTACAGAAAAGAGACTATTCACAGTCAACTTTTGCGCATAAAGTAGCCGCAACATTTCTTCGGAGACCACCATGACCAACATCCACCACGCCCTCGTCCTTAACCTTCATCAGCCGCCAAATAATTTGGAACGCTTGTTTGCTGAAAATGAATGGGAGGCGAAGGAGATTCTCTTCGCGTATGACCGCATCGCCCGTTCGCTGTGGGGTTACGAAGACGTGGGTAGGGTGCATATTTCGTTATCGGGTACTTTGTTGGAAAGCTTATCTAGCCCGGAATTCCAAGAAAAAACCTACGGAGTCGTCGATAGCGGGTCAGTGTTGTGGCATTGGCAAAATCGCAGCATCATAGAGATTCTAGGCACGGGTTATTATCATCCGGTGTTCCCTCTGATTCCTCAAACCGATTGGGATGAGCATCTCACCCGTTGGCGCGCCATGGCGAGGCATTTGTTCTGGCGTGAGAACTTCAAAGGTTTCTGGCCTCCGGAAATGGGATTTAGCATGGAAATGATCCCCCACCTGGCTAAATTGGGTTATCGTTACGTCATCGTGGATTGCGATCATGTCGAACCCAAAAGCGCTATGCGTTGGGAAGAATTGCGTTACCGCCCGCATATTGCAAAGTATGGCGATGCAGAAATCATTGTTGTCGTGCGTGACCGTGATCTATCCGATGCCCAAGAAGCCGGCATGGAGTTTGGCTGGTTCGAGTATGAAGTGGCGCAAAGAACCAAATGGTGCAATTTTGAGCCGCTGGTGACCACTGCCACCGACGGCGAGAACGGCGGCTGGTTCCGCAATGTGACTGAAGGCAGCAATTTCTGGAGTTGTTTCTATCGTGAACTGATGGATCGTGCCAGAGGCGACGGCGCAATCAAACCGACTTTCATTGACGCCTATCTAGACAAATTTGGTGCGACCGGCGAAGTGACGGTAAAGGAAGGGGCTTGGAACACTGGCTGGCATCATGGTCGGGGTTTCCTGCAATGGACAGGTTCGCAAGCGCAAAAGGATGCATTGGCTAGAGTTGCCGAAATCAGTGGGTTAGTCAATGCCGCCCGTGCCAAAGCCATCGACACCGAACAACATGACCCGGAGGTGTGGCATACGCTTACGGAAGCCCAATGGCACTTGCTGAGAGGCGAAACCAGTTGTAACTTCTATTGGGGTGAGGATTGGGTCCATCGCGCCCACATTGACCTAGACGCGGCGAATGAGGCATTGCAGCGCTTGCCCACTTAAAAAGTTTAAATGTATTGCATTTCAGTTTTCTTGCATACAGAAACCGTTAACGGCACTGCGATAATAATTTCCGAAACAGCGGCTTTGACGGTGAATATGTCAGACAATCCGACTCAGACTATACATTACAATGGGACTGAATTTGTCTTAGGGCCAATAGCTTAATAGGCGAAGCGGCTTAATTTATGGCAAGATAAAGTCGCCAGACTGCCTTTTCCTCACCGCCATATCCAGCCGGGAGTGATTTTAGTGAAAAAGTATATCCTTTTTATTCGGTCAAGCCTTATAGCCATGATGTTATTTGGCGCTTGTGCCGTGAACGCCAAAGTCGTCAACGTGGAATTCAAATTCACGCCGTTTACCGGCGATACCAAGGAGGATCATGTCGATAGCGTTCCCGGCAAGGCCAAAGTGTTCATCAATAATATCCTGATAGCCGAACGCGACATTGACAAGCAAGAACTTCCGGTCCTATTCGATGAACGCGAGGTTTCACCGTCGGTTTGGGTGCCGGTTGCATCCGTCGGTTCAGCCGTGCGCAAGGGTAAAAACTCCATTCGCATAGAATTTGAGCCGTCTCAGCCCACTCCCTACCATGCTCAACTTAGTTGGGCCTCGGTGTCCGATCAAACAACCGAGACAACCGAAGGGGGAAGCGGCAAATCGACCAATCAAATAGGCGAAGGCAAGGATGAAAAAAATGCCACTGGCAAAATCATGTTCGAACGTGAGTTCGCAGCCGATTTTGCGGAGGACAAGCCTTGGCATCATTATCCTGCGGTCACATCAGTTTCAGAGGAAGACAAACAGGCGCTTGCTAGGCTATTAAAGGACCGGGCGGATGCTTTTAAGCCTAAATTTAACGGACTGTATCAGTTGCTGGAAGGAAAGCCTGGGATTAATCTCGCTCAAGCCCGCAAGGCCAAATGTTTGGATAAAGCCTATGCCGCTGGCGTCCGAATGGACCCGCCCTCTCCTGCCGATTTGGAATTTGTCACCACTGGCAACCCGGAAGTGGTCATCAAACGCAAAGATGCCCCCCCCTTATTTCAGCCCGATAAAGCAGCCTTTGGCCGAATCAAAGGCGATGAAATGCAGATGTGCGCGGGCATATTGCTATCCATTGTTTACCCCCCCCAACTTATCGTCGTGCATAAGCCTGATGGTTTATGGGAAGCGGTGGATTGAACTAATTCCTAACCCCATATGACTGAAGAAACCATTACTGCAACTTTATTACTTTCATGCCCAGACCAACGGGGTTTGGTTGCCCGTATTGCCCATTTTATATTTGAACGCGGAGGCAATATTATCGACCTAGACGAGCATGTGGATCAGGGTGAAGGTTTGTTCTTTCTGCGCGTCTCATGGGATATGAAGGATTTTAGCCTTTCCGGTGAAAAAGTCACGGCGGCATTCCAACCGCTTGCCGACGAATTTCAAGCGCAATGGATGATTAAGCTAAATAGTATCCATAATCGCCGCCGATTGGCAATATTTGTATCCAAATATGATCATTGCCTACAAGAATTATTATGGCGTCATGGCTTGGGTGAATTTGAAGCCGAACTTGCCATGATAGTATCCAACCATCCTGACCTAAAGCCATTGGCAGATTTGCATCGGGTGCCGTTTCATGTATTTGCCATTAATAAAGGCAATAAACAGGAACAAGAACAACAGGAAATAAACTTATTAAAACAGCAAAACATAGACACGGTCATTCTTGCCCGTTACATGCAAGTGTTGTCATCTCAATTTGTGGCGGAATACCCCAATAGGATAATTAATATCCACCATTCATTCCTGCCAGCTTTTATTGGCGGTAACCCTTATCGTCAAGCCCATGAGCGTGGTGTCAAAATTATAGGGGCAACCAGCCATTATGTCACAGATAATCTGGATGAGGGACCAATTATCGAACAAGACATTATTCGTATTTCTCACAAAGATTCCTTGGACGATCTGATTCGCAAAGGCAGGGATCTGGAGCGATTAGTCCTAGCCCGCGCTCTGCGTCTGCATTTTCAGGACAGGATATTGGTTTATGGAAATAAGACGGTAGTGTTTGATTAGCCTTATGGGAAACCTCGAAAAAACGGTTATGTTCATGGCTCGCATTGAGCGTGACGAAGTGCGGGGATTTTCGGGGTTTCCTTACGCGACATCATTATTTATCGTGAATTCTGTTGTTGCTTTGTCCATGCAGGACATTATTTTTTCAGCTAGGATTTTGACATGAGGCTCCCTTACAATATCAAAATGCGAACCAGAAACGTGTTGAACTTCTACCCTATCACCTAAGAAGTTTCTCCATGCGTGTTCTGGAATATCGTAGGTATAAAAAGCAGTTTCTTGTTTAAATCCCTGAAACAATGTTACACGGCCATTATAAACATTAGCTTTATAACTGTTATAGCATCTTACGTCTGGCGCTGATGTGTAGATATTAGGCCAAAACTCATTTTCATCATTTTTAGGTGATAAAGTATTACTATTATTCAACAAAGGTAATGATTTTGTTTTTATTTTTTTAATAATATTATAGATAATACAATGTAATGGAAGTAATTTTCTATCCTTTGTAAGATAGGTATCTAGTAATCCAACTAAGTTTACTTTGTCTCCACCTGCAACTAATTGGCAGGCCATTTCATAGGCAATTATACCGCCAAATGAAAATCCAATTAAATTATACGATCCAGAAGGCAAGATCTGTTTCATTTCCTTAATATAGTGACTAGCCAAATCGACCAATGACGGTAAGCGAACAGGTTTATCGCTATTCTCTGATGCCATTGCATAGCGTATAAAATAGAGTGGCTGGTCATGGCCTAGATATTTGGGCAAATCTTGTAGCGTTATGGTGTGAATCGCAAAGAGAGGGGGGCGTGAGCCACTCGATTGAATTGGGACAATTGAATAAAAAGATGATTGCCTGTCGTTAAAAGTAATGTTCCTTGCCAGTTCTTCAACCGTTGGAAATTGATAAGCGGCTACCGGGGTAAGCTCGGTATTGAAATGGATTTTAACCTCAGCCAGCAACTTAACAGACAGCAAAGAATTTCCCCCTAGACTGAAGAAATTATCGTGAATGCCAATGTGTTTCACTCCCAGCAAACTTTCCCAAATTTCAATCAGTTTCTTCTCGGTCTGATTGCGCGGAGCGGAGTATGATTGATGGGCGTCTTTGGCCAAAGGTTGCGGCAGGGCTTTGCGATCAAGCTTTCCGTTTGGCGTGAGTGGCAGGGCATCTAGCGTTACGAAGGCTGATGGAACCATGAAATCCGGAAGTCTTGACCTGAGAAAGCTCCATAGTTCTGATGGAGCAGGAGGTGTCGAGCCTTGATCCACTAAATAATAAGCCACCAGCCGCTTGGCCCCGGGCATGTCTTCTCGGGCCAAGACCACTGCCTCGCGCACTGCCGGATGCAGTGATAAGGCAGCCTCAATCTCGCCCAATTCGATACGGAGCCCGCGGATTTTAACTTGGAAGTCGTTGCGCCCGACAAATTCGATTTCGCCGTTTGCGAGCCAGCGCCCCAAGTCGCCAGTCCGGTACATCCTAGCCCCAGGTTCGGTGGAGAACGGATCGGTCAGGAAGCGCTCCACCGTTAGTTCAGGATGGTTCAGGTAACCCCGACCCACCCCTACGCCGCCAATGTAAAGCTCACCTGTCGCTCCAATGGGAACTGGTTCGCGATCGTCGTCCAAGATATAAACCCGCTTATTGGGTATCGGTCGCCCAATGGATGGGGCTTCCGTCTCTTCTTGGTTGCACTCGTGCAGGGTCGCACAGATGGTGGTCTCGGTCGGGCCGTAACCATTGATGAAGTGGTGGTTTGCCGCCCAACGTCTTGCCAAGGAGCCAGATAACGCTTCCCCAGATGCGAGGATGACCTTGACCGTATCGAGTTTTGCCTCCTCCGGTAACGCGGCAAGCACAGCGGGAGGCATTTCAACGTGAGTAATGGCATACCTGTCCACAGCTTCCAGCAGTGCGTCGCCGACCAACACGACTCCCGGCGGAGCAAGGCAAAGCGTCGCTCCTCGACATAATGTCAACGATGTCTCGAACATACAGGCATCGAAACTTAATGATCCGAACTGCAAGAAACGGTCGCCCGGTTTCATCTCCAAGCCTTGTAACGGTACAGAAACCAGGTTACTCAGTCCTTGGTGTTCCAACATTACACCCTTTGGCTTGCCGGTAGAGCCAGAGGTGTATATGACGTAAGCGAGATGCCCCGATCCAAGGCCCATATCACGGTAGTCCATATTTTCGTCAGACTGCCCAGCCCAGAGATGCCTGTCGGCATCCATGCGCACCACTGGCAGTGGGGCTGTTCGGTGGACAGGCAAATGAGTGTCTGCCCCTCCTTCAACTAGCAGTAGCAGCGGCTTGCTGTCTTCCAGCATGTAAGCCAGACGATCCAATGGGTAGTTTGGATCAAGCGGCACATAGGCGCCGCCGGCCTTGAGGATGGCAAGAATGCCGATGATCAAGTCCGGCCCGCGTCCGATGCAGAGGCCAACGATCTTGTCCGGCCCTACGCCTAATCCGCGCAAGTGCCGCGCCAACCGGTTGGCCTGAGCGTTTAGCCCGGCGTAAGTCAATTCGCCACCTTCATAGACTAAGGCGATGGCTTCGGAGTCTTTTACCACCTGCGCCTCGAACAGTTCGTGCACGCATCTGTCTCTAGGATATTCGACTGAAGTGGCATTCCATTCATACAGCAAGGTGCGCCTTTCCTCGTCTCCTAACAGGTTCAACTGGTTTACGTATGGGTCAGTTGAGGCGGCAAATGCCAGCCTGGTTAGAAAGTCCAGTAGGCGTCGGTTATGTAGGGTCAAGTCCTCTTCGCTATAATGCAGTGTGCTGCCATTAAAGTCAAAGCGCAAATCGGAGGCATTCCTGCTGTCGTAAATGTTAACGGAGAGTTCGAACATTGGTTCGTTAGGAATTCGGCAGTGTAGCTGCACCGGACACCCTGCAAAGTCCAAATCATAATAATTGCCGGGCATTATATTGACGACCATCCCGTGAACGCTATGATCGGTCGGAGTGATGCCCAAATCATTACACAAATCTTCAATCCGGTAACGTTGATGTAGAAGCGCGTCGCTTATGACACTTGCGGCTTGGTTTAGATATCCCCCTACAGTTGTATCGTGATTGACGGTTAGCCGCAATAGCGTGGTGTTCGTCATCATGCCGGGAATATTGCGCATTTCCGCGTCAGTCCGAGCGGTTACCGGCATACTGAGGACGATATCACGTTCGCCCGTAAAACGATGCAGGTAAAGTGCCAAGGCTGCAATGATGATTCTATTCAGACTCAGGCCATTGGTTGATCCTAGTGCAGTTAGTGCCTCAACCGCAGAATAAGCCAGATAATCGGTGTTACTGCAAAATTGGGTATAAGGAAGCGAAGCAGGCGGTTTGCCGGAGAGAGTTACCGGGCCAGGCATATCCCTAAGCAAATCCAGCCAGTAATCTCTATCTAGCTTCCTTTGTGTGGAGTTAAGATAAACCTCCTCATTTTCCAACACGTCAAGCCATGAGCCGAAGGCTTTAAGTTCTGGTGGTTTTGAATAGAATAAGGATGAATATAAATCTGCCACCTTTTGAGCAAACAAAAATACGCCGACACCATCCATAATAATGTGGTGAAAGCGCTGATAATAAATAACACAGTCAGGACTTATTTTAAAAATGACAAAGGTATATAGTGGGCCATGGACAAGATTACCGACGCTAGCCATGTTATCAACCATCCATGTTTTAGCGGCGTAGTGTGGGTCTGCTTCATGGCTAAAATCCATGGATTGGATTACACAGGCCGAATCACTGGCGAAATATTGCCTTGGACTCTCGTCTGAATCGACAAAACGTAAGCGAAGGGTGTCAGTCTGATCGAACGCGGATCGAACTGATGCTTCAAGTAAATCAGAGTCAACGGCGCCCGTGATTTCGAGGTATTCACCAATATTATAAAAGGCGCTTTCCGGGTAGAATTTCTGGGCAAACCAGATGGCAAGCTGCGCTGTGGTTAATCGATAATATGATGTCATCGTTTTGGCATCCAAGTCAGAATCTGATCAATTATCATGAGGTTAATGATTCAAATAATACCCTTATAAAAATAGCTTAGAAATCTAGTTGTTTTAAAAAGGATAAATACCCGTCAATATCTTCATTGATAGATCGACCATGCATAGGTGCCAAAATCTCAATTTTTTCATTCTCAAGTTTCAAAAGTGCTTTTCTGAAATATTCAACTGATGGCAAATAGCCTGTTTTACGTATTGCGGTTTCCATTTCAGTTTTTATATTATGCTCAGCAAACCCATTGCCATCACCAAGTTGTATGAACATATCAGATGAAAACAGAGTATGCGTTGTTTCTTCCAAAACGACCATAGCATCCCATTGATGAACTTGAGGCACATGAATTGCCCGCAACTTTAGCTTGCCGTGCTTGATTACTTGCTTATCCTGCGCTTTATTTACGGTAATATCAAATAAATCACCTAGCGAGAAAGAACATAAAGGCGTAGCATACACTTGTATGCTTTTATTAATGGCTATGAACTCACCTAAAGCCCCCATTTCGTCTCCTTCAAAATGAGGAACGAATATTTTAGAAATATTACTGATTGGGCATATTTCTTCAATTTTAGGTCTTAATAGTGGAAAATACTGCCTATGACCAGTTTCTATAAGAACCCCAAGTCCATCGCTCATCACAAGAAACTGATTAAATGACAACCCAACCTGTTCTACAAATAAGCTAAACTTAAACACAGACTCAGTTAATTGCGTAACTTCATATTGCATTTTTATTTTTCCACTACATTAATAAATCTTAATATCCCGCAACGCCAATCTTAACTTAAATTAAGCCAGCTTATAACTGGCTTAATTATATCAAGAAAACGATAGCCCATGGTTTATATTGCACCTGGCAATCAATTCAATTTCCTACTTGAATAGCTTTTTATCTCGTAAATGGTCAAAAAGATAGTTCCGAATTTGCAACATAATCCTTGTGCCTACTTCTGCTTCAACGAGATCATGCCTTGTCTTTACTTGCCTATTAAGTTCTCCCATCAACTCTCCGAAATGGCATTCATCGCACGCTATGTGCAGTCTAAAAAACAGCCCCACATTATCCGGTAACCCCGATCTTTTAATGCAATCGGCAATGGGTGGAAATAAATGTCTAGGTGTGAATTCACTTCCAAAGACTAAGGCACTGAGAGCTGCCCTGTAAGGTAATTTACCTACTTCAGACCACATATTAGCGGTTACAGTCGCCTTTTCATCAACGCCATACTTAGAAGCAAATAAACGTACTTCAGAATCGTGCCCTAATTCAAACCAATGCATCTCTGATTCCTGCAAAGGTTGAGCTTGAATAAACGATAGAATGGTGTCTTCGTAGATTTGCAAATGTGAACTTTCTTGATTTCCTGCACCAAATTCGTCCCATAAATTACTTATTAAAGTCCGACGTAGTGAAACCGAAGGAGGGGCGGAGTTGGCAATTCCAAAAATAACATCTTCAAATGCATGATATATGTGTGCATAAAATGCCAATGCAAAATACCTAAAACCTTCTTCGGTAAATTCATTCTGTTTAACATCATGAATAAAAGGATGCTCACCAGACTTTTCACATAGCTGTTCAAGCTCTTTGAACTTAGAATTTAGTTCTGCTTCTGAAAGAGTATTTTTAAGTTCACCTACCAGTCCATCCTCTTCAATAATTTTATCTTTTAAATTTTGGAAAGCCTCTAATACTCCACTGGCAGAATCTAATCGAATAGTATTTTGAAGATCATCAAGGTAAATCATATAAACTCCACCGTCTTAAGTTACAAAAAAGGTTAGCATGACTCTTCATCCACACGCGCACAAATTTGGTGTTCTTGGTATGGATGGTCTGATAGTGTTCTATATCAAATGCATACCCATTACCCATAAGTTTCAGCCAATTTTAAGACATGCCCTGCATAAGCAGAGTCCTTGTGGCATCATAATACAAGCGAGGCAACATTTCCTCCAATTGAAACTTCCAGTTGTACCGATAGTAAAATTCGACATCAAAGTAGTTCGACAGAACCTTTTGGCCGACGGCGTGGAAAATCGCATTGTTGGATTCTTCACGTTTCCGTATTAATGAACACCTTGTTAATAAATCGCAGATTTATTCAAAAAAAATATGTCCCTGCCCGGTAAGCTGGACAGGTTTGACTTCAAAAATTAAGTCGTCGCATAACTTGGACACAAGACCCAAGTAAAAATATTCCATCGGACACTGAAATTCACTGATTCGCATCAAGCCCGGCAAGTAGAGTGTGCAAATTAAGACTGCTAGAAGTTTCTGAAGAAAAGTTTTCCAGACCATCTACAAATCCTTGGTGATGCTGCTGGTGTTGGATGCGCATCGTATTTTCGTCTATTACCCTTGCTAAATCTGGATAATCATAAAGCAGTTCTGGTTTTACAAACCTATTCATATTAGGTGAAAAATGTTAAAAATTTGTGATGGTTAACAACTGCAAACTTAGTGGGTTTACAATCAAGTGGTGTCGCCTACGAGTGATGACTGTGGGCCCAAAAGGACTTACGCCGTAGGCGAACAGAAAACCTTTATGCATCTTCATTCTAGCAACCCCAGAGTGGCATGGCAACCACGCGGCAATCGCTGAAATCCCCTGCGCCGCAATACAACCCACGATCGGCTGGAAGTAAAGTCACATTGCGCCCGTTACCTCCACCACGATCGACAAAGCGCCTTACCGCGTTTGGTTCCACCGGATAAAAAAGCCGTTTGCCTACACCCTGCCAGGCTGGCGAAAAACAGGCGTTCAACGTTTGCTAAGTTATAATGCTATCTTAATGCTGACTTGTCATGGGAAATCCAATGAATAAATTATTTTCGATATTCGCAACCCTTCTTTTAACTTCGTTGTCACAAAACTCATGGGCTGTGGATGCTGGATGTGAATCCATTATTGCCTCAACCGAAGCGCGCTTGAAAATGCCAGCTTGGCACAGTATTTCGGAAACCAGCAAGCAGTACAAACTGGAAGCGATTAAGGTTGACGGAAAATTTTACTCTATGATGGGTAAAGGGAAATGGGTTGCCTCGCCAGTCAATTTTGACGAGGCGGAGCAGAAATTCTTACAACAAGTTCGAGACGGTAACATTAAATTGAGCCAATGCAAAGATGTCGGCATTGAAACCGTAGAGGGTGTGGATACTCGTGTGGTCAGTTATCACATCGACATCAAGGGCGGCCCGTCTGCCGATGCGAAGCTTTACATAGGCAAAGCCGACGGCCTGCCCTATGCCTCCAACTCAGCCACCACCAAAACCCGCTTCATCATATACTGGGATAACGTCGCCGAAACTATAGGGAAAACTGGAAACCAGCCCCTGAAATTTCTTCCGGCACTGGGTCATCCGTCTCGTTGCGGGTTAATTTTTCGGGTTTTTTTAGTTAGTGAAGTAGGAGGGCAACTGTCATCTTGCTTGCCCTCCACCGCCGGGGTTTGAGGTTCCGTTCCGCGTGAGCAAACAATAAAGCCGTTTGTCTGCCCGGCTGGAACGGTTTGTTAGGCCGCTCTTAATATAAGTTCTTCAGTCAAAGCAGGAAGTTCCACAGGGGCAAAAAATGATTCAGGGTACAAATAGTCTTCACCTGATTCATCAATGATGCGAACTAAACCCTGTTTTGCGGCATCTTCGTCGGGTAAAATTTCGTAAAGCTTTCTTAACTCCAAAGATACGGCATAATCATCATTATTGACACAAACAACAAAATAATGGTTTGACATGTTCACTGATCCAGATAGCATTTAATTTTAGTTTCACGTTTGCCAATACCTGTGGCTTCATACCAGTGAATTTCGGCAAGGCGTATTGTGCCATCCGCTAGGCGCACCGAGGCAATCCCTTTCCGTTTTCTCCAATTGCCAAACCCATATTGCCTCTTGAGTCGGCCAACTTCCCGAATTTCAGAACCCTGGGCAAAGGTTTCTATGTTTTGAACCTCGCCCAAAACTTCAAAAAACATAATAGTTCTGCTAATTAAATGAATATCTTAATGATTAATCACAAAACTTGCAAACACCAAGATTGTGGATGGAATGGGGGCAGTGCAAGCTTCGTAAATTGTAGATTACCAATGTTAATCGGCCCGTTGGTAAATTAAACCAAGGGCGATTTGTTGGCTTGAGGGACATAAGACGATAACACAGGGAGAGTGGCAAGCGTCCCTTCGACAAACTCAGGACAGATTTTTTGCTTGCCCACCATTTGCCACAAGTTGAGGCTTCGTTCCGCGTGGGCAAACGATAAAGCCATTTGTCCACCCTGATATCATCCATTCGGCGCAATACGCGGCGGAGCCGCTATTGCGCCCTTGTATGCGCCTTACCGCGTTTGAAAACAGGTAGGGCAGAATAGCGGTTTAGTGTATTCCGCCGAATATCTAAACTTTCCCATACGGCCTTTTGCTTAAGGATCAAGCCTACAGTATTTTCCCCATTGAAAGCTGAGTTTCATCGCATCCTTGAAGTTGAAGAAATTAAAGTCCGTGTCAGTCCTCATGAGAACGCCGGCATAAGCCCCGCCCTTTTTTTTTCATCCCTGTACCCCATTGCACCTGCCAAGTGGCATATACGAGGTTGCCATGATTTTGTGACTTTTGAAGATCGACTCTTAACCCCGGCTCCCAATCAAATGTATGTATGACACCCTCGTCGTTCGCATAAGGCGAATCAATTCGTACTAGTGTGCCACCCAGTATCTCATCTATAGGCATTCCTTTGAGCCTGGCGATCTTGGCCGCCAGATATTGATTCAGAACAAAGTCTTTTATACTACTTTTGCAAGCCGTAAAATTACCCGTGTTGTTGTTTGAAAACTGTGCCATATGGCCTCCTAGTTTAAGTTCATTTTCGATAAGGCACCGGGTATACTTGTGCCTAACTTTTTATTATACATCTACACAGGTGTATAACACTTTTACAAATCGGTGTATAACCAACCCTTTAATCATCCAACCCATTGTTTGTCCATGAGACCGACAAAGCAAAAAGGACTCAAGGGGCAAGCAAACACACCGCTTTCGACCATCGCACCCTGCTTGATGATTTAAGTACATAATGGCATGGAAAAATGATTGCAGCATTTGCAAAGATAATCAATAAATTTCTACAATGAAACGCTTCTACAACCGTTATGTTACCGTCCATGGCCTGGATACCGGCATCCATGCCGGAATGAAGGGGCTTAAATCCAAAATGAGAATTGCTGTTATAATTTTGATTACCTTGACAATTACTGGCAGTACATAAATCAATATGCATCCAAATCAGCAGCACCGGCTTGATCCGGCAAAGATCATCCAGACTGCGGAGAACCTGGCTCGCCGTGTCAGTGATCGGTTACCTGAAAGTACCCTGGCTGGGCTGTCCGCCGATTTGGCGGAGATCGCGCGGGTGACCGATGAACGGGCGCGCCAAGCGCGGAAGCCCAACCTCATCATCCGTGGAACGGGCAGGCTAGCGAGCGCCCTGTGTATTTGGGGGCTTTGGTACATTGTTGACCATATCCAAACGCACCTGATCAACGCGCACTTGGAATTCGGCACCATCAGCGATCTTTTCGAGGCTGCGGACGCCGGTTTCAATATGCTGGTCGGCTTGGCTGGTGTTCTATGGTTTCTGGTTACGATTGAGGCACGGTTTAAGCGCAAGCAGGCATTGGCGCACATCGGCGAATTGCTAGAGTTCATTCAGCTTGTCGACGTGACCCAGCTTTACTATACGCCTGAGTTATATAAATCCAACGCCTTAGCCGACAACATCCCATTGAGGTTTGACCACACTTACCTACTGTTCTGCAATGAGATGCTCGGGGTGATTGGCAACCTCGCGCCACTTTACACCCGAGGCAACATGGACGACTCGGTTTGGCGGGCGACCTCCGATGTGGTCATGCTGGCGAATGCCATCCAAGGACGGTTGTTCGCAAAGTCGGAAGCAATTCGCTTGGCAAATGACGCGGATGCTAGTTGGGCACCTATTGACGCTTTCTAAAAGGGTCATTGTTGGGTGTGATTAAAAGTGATGCGCTCGCGCTGGATATGTTTAAAATCACGTCGGGAGTGCAAGGCTTGCCTTGCCCGAACATGCCCTGGCAAGGCAAGCCTTGCACTCCTGCATCACATTTAATTGCACCCGTCATTACTAGGCTTTTTTCGGCAGCATGAAACTTCGACGCAAGGCAAAATGACCTGTCCCTTCGGCCATATCGGATGCAATGACTCCGCACAAAACGTTTGTGGGGGGTTGCCAACCCCGCCACATTTGATTGGGCCACCTCACTCAGATGTGCGGCCAAACGAGCAGTAACGACAAATCACGGCTGGAGTTCGATATCTCCGGGACGCCAAGTCTTGTCGAACCAAGGCTCTAATGGACCATAGAGCCGCAGGATCATAAACCAGCCCTTGCCCGGAATCGTTTGCACCCAGTTATTCTCCATGCCAGCAGGGGGCTTGGGGCCGAACCAGACGTCTACAGATCCGTCGGCATTGGTTTTGATGCCCTTGCTCTGGCTGCTCACGCTGGGTGCCTGCTGGTCAGTCTGCAACATTGATCGCGTCTGGGTGTCATACACGATCACCGACCAGAAATCTTTCACCGGGATGTTCGGCGGTAGGTGCAGCTTGTAGGTTTTGCCACCGTCGAAGGGTTTGCCCTTCGAGTCCTGAGAGGCCCAAGGGTACTGCGAGCCTTGGCCGACATTTTTTACCTCCATGGCCGGCGTCACACCGGTGGCGAAATAGTAATAGAAAATTGCCCCATCCAGATTAGCGACCCCAGGGGCGACTTCAAACTTGTAGCCTCCGAAGAAGGGCAGACGCCAAGAACTGTTGGGGTAGAAGAAGGCTTCTGGCTCACGAATCTTGAGGGCGAGGGTTCTCGCCGTCACCGCGCCAATGTTCGCGGCGTCGGTCAGAATCTTCTTCATGCGCTCGTCAGGGTTGAAAGGCTTGCCCTTTACGATGCCAATCGAAGCGAACAGGCCAAGCGTGGTGGGGTCGGAGCCCTCCGGCGGTTCTTCCTGAATCACTTGGTTCAGCAAGGTCCAAAACGAATAGTCACCCGGGGCGACGAAGTTTGCTGGTACGCCCGAGGCATTGGCAAAATTGATTGGCAGTGGGTTGGCCGCATCGGCCAGTGGGTAGATCTTCAGGTGCTTCTTGACCGACTCCACTCCCGGCTTTGGGGAACCGTCAACCAGGAAGGAGCGGAAGAACATCCAGTTGCCGTAGGTTTTCGGCCTGACAACTTCATAGCCTTGGGGAATTTCGCCCTGATACCCCGGCGGAAGAAACAGGTACTTGCCACCTGCGCCCTTGTCTGCCCCCATGATGCCGATGTCGACCACCCAGTGATACCAGAAATCATTAATCGCACCAAGCACCTTGGGGGGGACTTCGACCACCAATGGACTTTTCTTGGTATCGAGCCAGATGAAGCTATAGACCGTGTTGTCGTTGGCTGTCAGCTCCACAGTCTTCGAATCGACCAAGTTTTCCCAGATCACGTTGGTCTGGTTGTCAGGCCCAAATTTGCGAATCGAATCTCGCATACCTGCCTGATTGACGATTGGGATGCCCAGTAGATAGGCTTGCAGCGCACGCGAGCG
>CAIWDB010000416.1 GCA_903911305.1 uncultured Methylococcaceae bacterium
AATATTTTTTGAAAAAAAATCCAAGCAAGTAACAGGGAGTCCAAATGCTTGCGCAATGTCCACTGCATGTTGAGAGAGTTCAATACCTTCTACGTTATAACCTTGCTCTAAAGCAGCATCAACAAAACTTCCGTTACCGCAACCCACATCAAGAATTGAATTCCCACCACTATATATTTCAAATAATTGCAGGACTTGCCTGTAACTTTTGCGTGTTAGCCGATTATAGATATCTTCTTTTTTCTTGCCTTTATATTTTTGATAGTAAGCATATAAATCGTCATCATATCCCTCATGGTAAGCAGCCAAATAAACTGTGTTGCATGATCCACATTGAAATAACGCAATACTTCCATCACCACGTACATCGTTTGGCTTATCAAATAAAATTTCGAGCCAGCAACAGAACCACACACTTTACAAGAAAAAACACATCAGCTAGTCATTCGCATCACCCGTGATTTCATTGTAGATTTTACGATATGCACTTACCCCGTCCTCCAAAGAAAAATAGCATAACGCCACTTTGCGGCAGTGTGCCTTAATGTCGGGAGTTTGCGTCAATTGCAGTAACCGGTCAACCACCTCGCGCATCGCAGCGTCGTCAAAATGGCTCAAAGCCACTCCGACTTGCTCCTTTTCCAGGATCAAGGCCATGTCACCGACACCGCTATTGCCTAGGCAGGGTACTCCGCAACCTAGGAACTCGGCTAATTTGGTGGGGGCCGATGCCTTCTTGGAGTAGACAGGCTTAATAATGAAGATACCTGCATCCATTTCTTGCATCGCATGGGTCACTTCCACAGGGGTTGCTGCCTTCAGTTGTACGTTGGCGGGTTCAACATTAAGCGCGGCCATGCGTTCACGAATATAGTCATGTTCGCCACGGTTGAGGATGTGCAATCGGGCATTGGGCAGTCGTTCGCGCAGCAATTGGAAGCAGCGTAAGGTTTCATCGAATAGATACCACGTTCCTGCCGAACCCACATAGCCTAGGGTGAACGGTCGTTCTGTTGGGCTAGGGAGAAGATTATTTTGACTAGGCCGGAACACTTCCAAATCGGCGCAGGTGGTGATGATGGCAAAACGTGGCATCTGCCCTTGCAGATAAGGGAACCGGTGCATTTCATCCACCGCAGCATGAGTCAAAGACACCACATAATCCGCATTCAGCAAAAATTGGCGTTCAAACCACTTGGCAATGCGGTACATGCGACCGTCGCGAGGCCACAAACCGCCGTCCACCCGCTCGTCTGCCCAAAAACCGCGCATGTCGAAGATGTACTTTATTCCCGTCAGCCGTTTGAGGGTCAACGCCATGACCGAGGGGACATAACTACGGGCATGGACGATGTGCAGTCGATGCCACACCACTAACCACAAGCCCAAGGCTATACCCTGCAATATATCCCACGCGGTAGCCAAAGCCGATGGCCGTTTGTGATAGCGCAACGGATGCCACAGAATAGCGGCAGTTGCAATATCATTGGCAATGCGATTACGTTCAGTCACCTCGGCCCAATCATCAGCTTTTTCAAAACTGATGAGGTGAATGGTATTGTCCTTGGCAAGCTGCTTGAGATAAGCCAACACTTGAGATTGGCCCAGTGGCTCAAGTACCCCGTCGTAACTTATATATAAAATCTTTGCCATGCAGACATCATCTTCTAATAAATTATACCTGAATAAGTCAGATTAAGTCGTAGGCCGGAATAAGCCGCTTAAGCGGCGTTTCCGGCAAAGCCAGTAAAACCCCGCCAGATGCCGGAAACACCCGCCGGGGCGGGGGGCCCCTTCGACTTCGCTCAGGACAGGTTTATTCCGGCCTACACCGCCTCATCCATCCAATTCACCCCTGTTTGATGCCACGCACCACTGCCGATTGCCCCCCATTAATGGATTCAAATCCAGCAAATGTGACGACAGCACCATTTCTTCTAAACATCTCTGCGACCACTTCAATACGTTGTGGATTATCGTATTCGGGTGAAAACATATCAAAAGTATCCAATACGGCCCATTCTCGAAATTGAATACTCGTCAGGTTTAGCGGAATGATCGTGCGTAGATCGACAAGCGGCAAAAACCTCGTCAGAAAACCTAATTGACATCGCATCAAGAAAAGGCTCAAAGCAATCAGCCAATCCACATTAGCCTCAATCACTGCCAGCAATCGTTCATGGGTTAGCCGTTTAGTCAACGGCCTTAGCATATATTTGGCATTGATTTTTGTCCACCATCCTTTAATGGGATAAAAATCGACCACGATTTCCGCGCCGGATTTGGCTTTGGCAATTAGTGCTTTGATTGATGCTTCAAAATCCGGCGTGTGCTGTAAAACCCCCATGCAAAATACTTTGTCAAAGCTATTGTCTGGGAATGGCATTGCATAAATGCTTGCTTGGAATAGATGAAAGCGTTCCGGGGCTATAGAGTGGTTGTTTTCGTAATTGGCGGTGACTGCATCGGAATAGTCTATGCTCCAAAGATTCGCTTGAGTATATTCAAGCACGATCTTGCTAAACCGGCCCGCACCTGAACCGACTTCTAAAATATCTTTGCCTTCCAAATCTTCTTTATCCCAATGGGTCTCGGCAAAAAAACGAGTTTTGCTCAGGTTCAATTGTTCATGATCTAATTGAGTTTTGGCAAACTTATTCCACTGAATGCCAAAATTACTTGTGTAATTGTCGATGGGCGTAAATCTTGGAACGCCTCTAATTATTGGAAATTTAGCTCCATTTGAATCAACCAAGAAGTTGCCTGATTGTTGCAAAAATTTACCAGTTGACGGATTTATTATCTGCATGATCCAATAACCTTTTCAAACTAATTTTCAGTCCCCCAACCCGGCTCCGTAACATTTTTTTTATATTCTATTTCTTCAATTTGAAGATTTTGGCTATTGACTCCATTCAGCCAGATATCTATCTCATTAATTTTAATAATACTCACATGTCTATTTGTAGATAGTTTAATATAATCTAATATTCTCCTATTTATAAGACCACATTTACCAGTCCACCTCGATACATCAAGAATTATATTTTTTATAAAGGTATTTGCATTATAATTAAAAAATACGGGGCAATCAAGGCCATTCATGGAAGTAATTAATTCATCTTTTAACGAATTCGGTTTTTCCATGAAATCTATTCCTAGTAGATCCAATGCCATATCTGCTGTTTCTGCAAAATGACCTGATTGTAGCTTTCTTGCAAATAGTTTAGCTATGGATGAATTAAAATTCACTAATTCCATATAATTTGCACCATCATAAGCGGTATATGTATAATTTTCGATGACTTTGCATTTTTTTCCTAAGGAAGCTGCAAAAATTAGTGCACTGCTGAATGTACAACCAATTACGAATTCATACTTAGAAAGTAAATCATATAGCCTGTCATAAAAAAAAATGTCCCTAGATCCTGCAGTAACGACACTAACACCATTGACCTCCCAATATTTTTGGGAATATTCAATGTCCCCCCTATATTTCAACAAAATATCAAATGTAAGAATATTTTCATTTTTTAAACAAGTTAAAAGATTATTGTCATTAGATTTGCTAGGGGGTGGACCTATTACTAATGTTCCAGTACCGGATTTAATTGCCTTATTCGCTTTTAACATTAACCATGGGTGAGGAATTCTTATAGAAGGTTTAATCTTAAGTGCCCGCTCATGCACATGCTGATTGCAAGACCAATGAATTGGTTCTATAGAATATACATCCATTGCCATTGGTGTATGATTCATATCTATACCATGAGAAATTGAAAGAGGAATTGGAAAATTTTCATCCAATTGCAAATAGTCGCGAAGGATTCGGGCAGAACCCATTACTCTGCTGCTTCTATATAAATTATCGTATTTCTTAAAATCATCTATATTCATATTGGCTCATATTGGGTTTTTAATGCGGTAAGCCGCATTCGTAGGGTGCGAGCGGCCCTGCGCCGGATGCCTCATCTTGCCGATAGTGACCAAGGACTTAGGGCGGAATATCACTGTAACATATCCCGCCGAATGGTTTTCGGGCAACAAAGGGCGAAGAGGAAAAACCTAATCCGCTCATGCCTTAGCACCATGAATCCTTAGCCACTCGGTCAACTCGCTGACTTCTGCCCAGTCAAACAGTGCTTCGGCCAAATCTTCCAGTTTTTCAACCGGCATTGTGTGCAATTTTACCAGCAACGGGCCTAGTCCGGGGTGGATGCCGAATTTTCGCCGTAACAGGCGTGTCACCAAGGCAAGGCATTCTTCCTGCCGGCCTTCTTGTAAACCCTCTTGCCGGCCTTCTTGCCGCCCTTCTTGCCTGCCTTCCTGCCTGCCTTCTTGCCGGCCTTCTTGCCTGCCTTCCTGCCTTAGTATTTGTGCCAAGCCCATGATTGCACCTTCTTTGTTTAGGTAATGTGTGCGGAATTCAAGGATTTCCTCGTCGCTCAGTTCCGCGTAGTAATCGATAAAGTCACTGTATTTGCGCTGCTTGTTGGGGTTCGGCTCGATTTGCGCCAAGCCTAGCTGCGCGGCAAAATAGATGTCAAGCCGGTCTTGCCGTCTGTGCGCCATGTTGGGCAAATTGAGCCAGCGTAGCCCGGATGGAGCGGAGCGGAATCCGGGTAATGAAGCCCGAAACCCCGCATTTCACTTCGTTCCATCCGGGCTACTTGCTGCGTA
>CAIWDB010000417.1 GCA_903911305.1 uncultured Methylococcaceae bacterium
AGGCGGCTTGTTCGGCGGCGCGGCGGTGGTTTTCGGCTAGGAGCCGCTTGAGGACTTCTTTGCGGGCGGCGGGGCTGATGGTGTAGCGGATGCGGTCGTTTTCTGCCAAGGTTTCGACTTCGTGGAAGTCGTGACCGAGGTCGAGGTCTTGCCAGCCATAGGCATCGCGAACGGCGTTGTCGAGTTCGACATGCAGATGGCGCAGTTCCAGCAATCCGTGGTAGCCAGCTTGGGCTTCTTCGATTGGTTTCTTACTGACCTTGGCAACCCGTTCCGGGGTGAGTTCACGGGTGTGGAACAGGTTGTAAATGTCGGTCAGTCCTAGCCAAAGTTGCAGCATTAGGGCGCGGCGGTGTTCGTGATAGACGTTGCCAATAGTTTCAACTTGTAGCGATATTATTTCGTTAATTTCACATATCGGCCTTGGAAACGTTTCTGCTACGTCAGTAGGCCCGTATCTTAGATCTGCTTTTAACGTTGATGCGTACTTCCAAGCCCAAACATTATGAAGCGTGCTTTGATATACCGCAAAATCGCAATATTGATCGACATTGAAAATAACCGTCGCCTCAGAAAATACATGTGATGAAGGAACAAATACGAATGCAACAGTTTTGCTTGTTCTTGCTACTACGAGTACGCGATTTTTTCCCTTAATGGTTTCATATAAGCGTGTGCATTTTTCGCCATATTGCCACCAGCGTTCCCTGTAAACTGCTCGGTTTACTTTCTCTCTATGAGGTTTAACAAGTGTTTCTACTAATGAAAAACACTCTGGATAATTTTTCGCAACTTCTAATTCCCAATCTCGAAAATTTATAGCCAATCTTTTTGGGCGTTGTTCAGGGTCAGCATTTAAGTCTGCACCTGATAAATAAGGTTGTAGCACATTCCGATTTCTTGGGTTAGACGCGATCAATCTAGATGCTTCAACAATGTCAAGAAGAAATCCTGTTCCGAGGATGACACTTCCAATAAAACTTCGATTTATATTTTCGGTCAAACAGAAAGGTGGAGTTTCAAGGTCTTCAGAAGTCAATAAAGGACTAATATTGGTTACCCTAACTTCGTTTAGAAAACGATGCTGTGACCAAGGCCCATTATGGACAGCAACTAATGACACATCTAAGACAGCTCTACCAGGCCATCTTACTGATTTATTGGCATAGACTATTGAAAAATCATGGTCGCAAAGATAACCAATACCCCCTGCCCGAGAATCACCTTGCGCAATTGTATTCGTTGAAATGAGAGAAAAAAATCCATTCAATTTTATGAGTTGCGCCATACGTCTGACGAAATATACAACCAAGTCTGATAATCCACCAGCAGGATAATACGCTAATTTGAGCCAACTTAGAAATGCATCACCATGTGTACCACTAAGTTTTTTACCACCTAGATAAGGTGGATTCCCCAAAATACAATCAAACCCACCTCTTGCCATAATTTCAGGAAATTCCAAAAACCAATGGAAAAACCGTTTGGTTTCGGCGATTGCCAAAGCCTCCCCAACGCCTAGTCCTTGCGCGGTCTGCTGACCTGTCAAGTAACGGCGATATTCGGCATCGGTCATCAGCTTGTGTTTGTTAAAGTGGGTTTTCTCGATGTAAAACTGGGCAATCGGCATTGCGGCGATTTCGGCCAGCGTCCAAGCATCCTGGCTCTGGCTGAATTCCTGAAAACGTTGTTTCTTAGTGTCGATTTGCGCGGGTGTGTGTTCTGGTAGGCCGGACAGTAACTGCCAGCGGTTGATGATGGCATCGAGTTGTTGCTCAATGAC
>CAIWDB010000418.1 GCA_903911305.1 uncultured Methylococcaceae bacterium
CGCCTTCCAAGTGCTGGACGGTTTTGCGATAGCCTTCCACCATGATGGTGCCGGGGGCCAGTGCCGCGCTATCCAAGGGAGCCAATGCGGCCCACCCGCCAAACACGCCGAAGGCAATCACGACGAATAGCAAACCTAAGCGTCGGATGGGGCGGTCGTCGCCATGGGCATGGGGTGGATTGGGTTGGGTTTGCATTTTCCTATATTAAGACCGTCAATTCCGGGTGGACGTATTGACCGTCAAACCTAGCGATGGGCTGATTGGTTTGGCGGGTGCCGGCGGCTTGGGTGCTTGTGTCGGGGGGAACAGTTTGGCAAGCGCTTCATCCCTAGCCCCATAGAAGGCCAATTGACCGTTGACCAGCATGGCTATCTTGTCGGTCAGGTTTAGGATGTTGGGCCGATGGGTGATGATGACAACGCTTGCGCCATTTTTCTTGAGATTCGCCAAGGTGACCATCAGCGCCGCTTCGCCCGCTTGGTCGAGGTTGGAATTGGGTTCGTCCAAGACGATCAGTTTTGGTTCGCCATACAAGGCTCTGGCAATGCCAACCCGCTGCCGTTGCCCGACAGACAGCAATTGCCCGTTGCCGGCCAAGCGGGTTTGATAGCCGTCCGACAAATGTTGCACCATTTCGTGAATGCCCGCTGCCTGTGCCGCCGCCACGACCTTTTCCGGGTCAATCTCGCCAAAGCGGGCAATGTTTTCGCTGATCGTACCGTCGAGAAGCTCGACATCTTGGGGCAAATAGCCAACATAGGTGCTGAGTTGCGCCCGGTCCCAGTGATGAATCTCGGTGCCATCCAAGCGGACGCTGCCCGTCACGGGCAGATAGATGCCGAGTATCGCCCGCGCCAAGGTGGATTTTCCCGAGGCACTGGGACCGATTAGCCCCACCAACATGCCCGGATCAATCACTAAAGAGATGCTTTTGAGGATGGGGTGTTGGACACCCGCCGGGGCGATGGATACGTTGTCCAGCCTTATCTCGCCTTTGGGGGCTGGCAGGGTCATGGGCGTTTGCCGGTTTGGGATTTGCGCAAGCAAGCTGTTCAGGCGCCCATAGGATTGGCGCGCCGCTTGGAAACCCCGCCAACTGGCAATCATCAGGTCCAAAGGGGCCAAGGCCCGGCCTAGCAGAATAGAGCCAGAAATCACCAACCCCGGCGAAATCTGCTTGTGTATCGCCAAATAAGCGCCCAAGCCCAACACCAAGGATTGGACGGTCATGCGGAAGGTTTTCGACAAGGCAGTGATCAAGCCACCCTTGGCACTGGCTTGGGCTTGCAGGGCGATGACGCTGAGTTGCTTTTGCTGCCAGCGCTGGCGCATGTGCGGGAGCATGCCCATGACTTCTATCGCTTCGACATTGCGCAAATTGCTTTGGGTCAACTGGTTGGCTTCGAGGGTCTCTTTGTTGGCTTGGTTGAGGTCCGCCCGTGTCGCCACTTCATTCCAAATCGCAAGGCCGATCAGCACAAAGGCGGACACCACCGCCGTCACGCCGAACCAGAAGTGGAACAGGAACATCAGGGCAAGGTAGATCGGCAACCAAGGCGCGTCAAAAAATGCAAACAAGCCGTTGCCGGTCATAAACTGGCGCAGTTGCAGCAAGTCGCTTAACGGTTGGGCCGAGGCGGTCTTGCCTCCGCTGGACAAGGCAAGCTGAAAAATCGAATTGAACACCCGCTCGCCGAGCAACTGGTCCAAGCGAGTGCTGGTAGTGATGAGTATCTGCGAGCGTATCCATTCCAACCCGCCCATGACCAAGAACAGGAACACAACAATCAAGGTCAGCATCAACAGCGTCGATTCGCTGCTACTGGCCAGCACCCGGTCGTACACCGCCAGCATGTAGATGGAAGGGACCAGCAACAACAGATTGACGAACAGGCTGAAGAACCCGGCAAAGAAAAACGACGACTTGCACGACTGCAATGCCTTGCCCAACTCGGACCCGGCTGTCAGGTGCGATGATCTGGATTCATTCGACATCGCACGTCATCGACTGAATGGGGTGAATCATGGTTTGAATAAGGGTTGGCATTTTTAATTATGCCAGTATAACCCATAACCATCTAAACAAAATTGAATATTACAGCTTGCCAGCGATTCTCACTATGGCAAATATACCGTCATTCCGGCATGGACTGCCGGAATCTAGTGCCATGGAGGGTAATCCGTCGGCTGCATAAGTGGTTGATTAGGCTTCGGTGGCGAATTTTAGTTTCACGGGCGCAACCCAATCTGGTTCCCGCTCCAACAATGCCTCTGCCGCAGGGGTGAATTCGCAGGGCAAATAGAGATAGGCCAGTATGTTGGTATCCACCACAATCATGGGCGGTCAATCCGCTTTGCCGTATCAATGTCATTTGCCGTAAATTGCCCTTGTTGCAAAGTGGCACGCAAAGCCCTCGCACGCGCCAATCTTTCGCTAGTGGTCACCTTGACTGGCAGCAATACCGATTCCAAGCACATAATCGCCTCGCTGTTCAGGCTTCGCCTGTGTGACTCGGCAGAACG
>CAIWDB010000419.1 GCA_903911305.1 uncultured Methylococcaceae bacterium
CGCCCAAGGTTTCGATGCCCAGTGACAGCGGGGTCACGTCGAGCAACAACACGTCTTTGACTTGTCCGCCCAATACGCCAGCCTGAATCGCTGCGCCAACGGCAACCGCTTCGTCCGGGTTCACGTCTTTGCGCGGCTCTTTGCCGAAGATGTTTTTGACGAATTCCTGCACCTTGGGCATACGGGTTTGACCGCCGACCAAGATCACTTCGTCAATTTCCGATGCCTTCAAACCGGCATCTTTCAACGCGGTCAAACACGGGCCTTTGGTCCGATCTATCAAGTCTTCCACCAAAGATTCCAGCTTGGTGCGGGTGATCTTCATGTTCAAGTGCTTGGGACCAGATGCATCCGCCGTGATATACGGCAGGTTCAAATCATACTGCTGGCTGGACGACAATTCGATCTTGGCCTTTTCCGCTTCTTCCTTCAAGCGTTGCAGCGCCAAGGAATCGTTGTGCAGGTCGATGCCGCTGGACTTTTTGAACTCGTCGGCCAGATAGTCGATGATGCGCAAGTCAAAGTCTTCGCCGCCTAGGAAGGTGTCACCGTTGGTGGACAGCACTTCAAACTGGTGTTCGCCATCGACTTCGGCAATTTCGATGATGGAAATATCGAAAGTACCGCCGCCCAAGTCATAAACCGCCAGTTTCTGGTCGCCACGCTTTTTGTCCATGCCGTAGGCCAAGGCGGCAGCGGTCGGCTCGTTGATGATGCGCTTGACTTCCAAGCCAGCAATGCGCCCTGCGTCCTTCGTAGCTTGGCGCTGCGAGTCGTTAAAGTAGGCCGGTACGGTAATGACGGCCTCGGTGATTTCTTCGCCTAGGAACGCCTCTGCGTCCTTTTTCATTTTCATCAAGACACGGGCAGAGACTTCCGGCGGGGCCATCTTCTTGCCACGCACATCAATCCATGCATCGCCGTTGTCGGCCTCGGTGATTTTGTACGGAACCATCTTGATGTCTTTTTGCACGACATCATCTTTAAAACGGCGACCGATCAAGCGCTTGACCGCAAACAAAGTGTTTTGCGGGTTGGTGACGGCTTGACGCTTGGCGGACTGACCGACCAAGATTTCATTGTCATTGGTGAAAGCGATGATGGAAGGCGTGGTGCGTGCGCCTTCGCTATTCTCGATAACCCTTGCCGTGCCGCCGTCGAGGATGGCAACGCAGGAATTAGTGGTACCGAGGTCTATGCCGATAATTTTGGCCATGAAGTTCTCCGAAATGTTGAATTCGTGTAATGTGAAATGGTTGTTTTCTGTAACCGGGTTATGGGGTCGGCTATTGCCCGTTTCAAGCCTTTTGCTTGGCAATTACCACCATGGCCGGGCGTAATAAGCGGTCATTGAGCGTATAGCCTTTTTGAAACACGTTAACCACGGTGTTTGGCTCGGCTTCGTCACTCTCCACCATGGTCATCGCTTGATGCAGGGCTGGGTCAAACTTCGCGCCCATGGCATCCACCGGCTTGACGTTGAACTTTTCCAACACAGCAAGGAATTGCTTGAGGGTCAGTTCGCTGCCTTCACGCAGCTTAACCACTTCGGGGGTGTCTCCGGCTGCCGCTTGGATGCCCAATTCAAGGCTATCCAACACGACCAACAACTCCTTGGCGAATTTTTCCACTGCAAATTTGCGCGCATCGCCGATTTCTTTATCAGTGCGTCGGCGCAAATTCTCCATTTCAGCTAGAGTGCGCAGCGACTGGTCGCGGTATTCATCGGCCTTGAGCAATGCGGCGGCTAAATGCTGGCTTAAGTCCGCTTTTGGCGATTGGTCTTTGGTATTTGCATCTGCATAAGTATTGGACGGGTCTTCCTCGTCTTCGACTAGTTCGCCTTCCACCAGTGGAAGTTCGTCCTCCGCCAAAAGTAATTCTTCTTCGTCTATGTCTGGTTTTATACCAGTGTCTTCTCGCAAAGACTGATCCTCGCTCATTGTTTACTAACTCCTATTGACAACTAGATAGGCCCCATGTTTAACGTGATGGGACGGAAATAAAGTGGAACCCAAGGTTTAAACCAATAGCCTAATTTCATAGCCGGAGCATCAAAGCTTGCTTTGACAAGGCAAGCCTGACCAAGCACTCCTTAAGGCTAATGGCATTGGTGTTTAAGATGGGGACAATGATTTGTGATTCAAGGCGGCACCCAATAATTTTGCAGTGAGGTCCACTAAGGGGATGACGCGCTCGTATTTCATGCGGGTGGGTCCAATGACGCCAAGGACCCCTACGTTATGGTCGTCGATGGCATAGGAGGCTGTGACTAGGCTGCATTGCTCCAAGGGTTCGTAACCTGATTCCTCGCCTATGAATATTTTGACACCTGAACTTGCCAGGCAGCGGTCCAGCAGATGCACAATGTCTTCCTTTTGCCGAAAAGCCGAGAACAAGCTGCGCATGCGCTCCATACTGGCTAGTTCGTCGAAATCCAGTAAATTCATTTCCCCGGTCAGCACGAAATCCTTCTTTTTCCGTTGCCCGCCCACCTGAAAGGCCAAGTCGGCAATTTCCGCCGCTTTGATCGCCTCTTGGTTCATTTGTTCGCGGGTTTGTTGCAGTTCATGCAGCAGGCACTCGCGGATGGTCACCAAATCTTTACCCGCATAGACGGCATTTAAGTAATTGGCTGCGGTGGTCAGTTCAGACGCGCTGAATTGTTTGGAGGGATGGATGATGCGATTTTGCACTTCCTGCTCATTGGTGACCAAGATCACTAAAATGCGTTGCTCGGAGAGTGGCAAAAACTCGATCATGCGGAATGTCACCGCCTCCCGGCGCGGCAAAGTGACCAGTCCAGCCATGTGGGTCATGTCCGATAGTAATCTGGACGCGGTTTCCAAGATGTCTCCGCTATCCTCCAAGGGTTCAAAATCACGCTGAAATTGGTGAATAATTTCCTTTTGGAGAGGTTTTACTGTCAATAGTGAATCAATGAAAAAGCGATAACCAATGACCGTGGGCATACGTCCGGCAGAGGTGTGCGGGGCGGTAATCAGCCCTAAATCTTCCAAGTCGGCCATCACATTACGGATGGTGGCGGGGCTTAGACTCAAGCCAGCCTCACGCGACAGCGCCCTAGAGCCAACCGGTTGGCCGTCACTGATATAACGCTCGACTAGCACCTTTAACAGGTGTTGGGCGCGTTCATTTAGCCCGGAAAGTTTATAAATATCGTTCATTACCGCATTAGCACTCTAACAACTTGAGTGCCAAAATTAGCAACCGCTGGATAATGTGTCAAGAAGTACATAGTATAATCTTCAAAAGCTCCACTGATAGGCCATGGCCAAATGATGGCATGAATCTAAAATCTACCAAGAGGATACCACTATGCAAGGCGAAACCAAGGTCATCGAACATCTGAATCGAATTTTGGGCAATGAGTTGATCGGGATCAACCAATATTTTTTGCATGCCCGGATGTTCAAAAACTGGGGATTCAACCAGCTCAATGAAAAAGTCTACAAAGAATCCATTGATGAAATGAAACATGCCGATTGGCTGATTGAACGGATTTTGTTCTTAGAGGGGCTTCCCAATTTGCAGGAATTGGGTCGGCTACGCATTGGCGAAAACCCTTTGGAAATGCTGCAAAGCGATTTGCAACTCGAACAACAGGCGTTGCCGCCATTGCGGGAGGCCATCGTATATTGTGAAAAAGTGTCCGATTTCGTCACGCGCGATTTGTTGCAGACTATCCTAGGCAGCGAGGAAGAGCATGTTGATTGGCTGGAAACTCAGTTGGGCTTGGTCGAGAGTATGGGCTTGCAAAATTACTTGCAAGCGCAGATGTGATGTAAAGACCTCTAGTGACCGTTTGCTAAGTACTTATTTATGACTGACCGACGACACCCGTTATTGCAACGCTTACTCGATTTGCCAACGCCATTGGAGTGCAAAAGCAGCCAATGGCTTGGTTATGATCGAATGGGTATTGACGAAACCAATGTGCCTATTTTGATTGGCCTAATGTTTGATGAGAAGCTTAATGCTGCCTAAATTAAACAATCCGTGATGGACACCCAATTTAAGCGCGTCGCACTGATAGGCAAGATAGGCTCCGAACATATGGGGCTAACCTTGCCTAAACTTTACGAACACTTGCGGTCTCATGGTTTGGAGACCATAGTGGAGCAAAACAGCGCCCGTTTCATTGACGGCACACCCGAAACTTTCCCTTTGGAGGAGTTGGGGCGGCAGTGTGATATCGCCATTGTCATCGGTGGCGATGGCACTTTGCTAACTGCCGCTCGATTTATGGCGAGCCACTCCGTCCCGCTGATCGGCGTGAACTTGGGCCGGTTGGGTTTTTTGGTGGATATCAGCCCCCAAGTTGCCCTAAGCAGCGTGGATGAAATATTGGAAGGTCGTTTTAGGGAAGAAAGGCGTCAACTGCTTGAGGCTAAAATAATCAGGGAAGGTGAAATCATTGCCGAGCAAACCGCCGTCAACGAAGTGGTCATCCACAGTTGGAATTCCACCAGTCTGATCGAAATTGTCACCTACATAGACGGCATTTTTCTAAATTCCCAGCGATCTGACGGTCTGATTGTATCGACCCCTACAGGGTCAACAGCCTATGCCTTGTCTGGTGGGGGCCCTATTCTTTACCCAACGCTAAAGGCTATTGAACTGGTGCCCATCAATCCACACTCACTAACCAACCGTCCTATCGTGATTGCCGACGATAGTGAGGTTGAAATTGTTTTTCGCAATAGCAAAGACTTCCGGGCAAGGTTGTCATGTGATAATGTTTCCATTCCCGATATTGAGATTGGTGACAGGATTCGCATCAATAAGGCTCCCCACCCTTTTCGGATATTGCATCCAATTAATCATGATTTCTTTGAAATACTCCGCGAAAAATTAAACTGGAGTGGCGGATATACTCTCTGACCATGTTGTGCAATCTAAACATTAAAGACTTGGCGGTCGTTGAATCGCTTTCCCTTGAATTGAATCCTGGCTTGACCGTGTTGACTGGCGAAACCGGGGCTGGCAAGTCGATATTGCTGACCGCATTGGGGCTTGCGTTGGGGGAACGGGCAGACTCCGGGCTAATACGGCCAGGCGCAAATCGAGCCGAAATTGACTTGGAGTTTTCCTTGTCCGACGCTTATGGCGCAAGGCTTTGGTTGGAAGAAAATGAATTATTGGATGACGAGGGTGTTTGTTTGATACGCCGCGTCATCAGTCAGGATGGGCGCTCTCGCGCATTCATCAACAACCGTCCGGCAACCTTGCAATCCTTGCAAGAGCTGGCTTCCAGACTGGTGGAAATCCATGGTCAGCATGCCCATTTGCGCTTGTTGGAAAGTTCCGAACAACGGAGATTGCTGGACGAGTCATCAGGCCACAAAGCCATGTTGGAAAATCTTGCCAATGTTTACCATCGCTGGCGCACTGCGCGTGACGAACTCGATGCGCAAAGCAAAGCGGCAAAAGACGGTGCGGCCCGTGAGGAATTGCTCCGTTACCAAATTGAAGAAATGGAACAGCATGGAATAGAAACCATGGATTATGATGCGCTATCGGAAGAGCAGACACTGCAAGCCAACATGGAAAAAATCCTCGCGGGCGGTCAAACGCAATTGGATTTGCTGTACGACGACGAGCAACATTCTGCCAACGCCTTGCTTGTTCAAGCCAGCCATGCCATCACTGACATCAGTCACATCGCATCGGAATTCAATGATATATTAGTCCTACTCAGGGATGCGCAAATTCAGGTCAAAGAGGCAGCGGTGGAGTTACGCCGTCATTTGGATAGGTTGGAAGCAGACCCTAAACGCTTGGCATGGTTGGACGAGAAACTGGGTGATATGCTGCGTCTGGCTCGCAAACATCATGTCGATCCGAGAAGTTTAGGCCAATATTTGGATGGTTTGCGAGTTGAGTTGGATGGCATTGAATCAGGTTCGGAAAAGATCGCCCGACTACGAGTCGAAACGGATGCCTTGGAACTTGAATATCGGGGCATTGCAGCGTCTTTGTCAAAAAGCCGAGTTATTGGTGGGAAAAAGCTAGAGCAACGCATTTCTGGCATGATTCGGGAGTTGGGAATGCCGCAAGGCCAGTTTCAGATAGAGGTGAGCCCTGAACTAGGCAATATTCCTGCTTTGACGGGAAACGACAGGATTGAGTTCCAAGTTAGTGCGAACCCCGGCTTACCGCCCCGGCCATTAGGCAAAGTGGCGTCCGGCGGGGAGCTATCGCGGATCAGTCTAGCCATTCAAGTGGCAGCAACTGACACCAAAACCACGCCCACCTTGATATTTGATGAGGTGGACAGTGGCATAGGTGGGGGAGTGGCTGAAATCGTGGGGCAAAAGCTACGCCTGTTAGGTGGCAACCGGCAAGTTTTCTGTGTGACTCACCTCCATCAGGTCGCTGCCCTTGGGCATCATCATTTGTTGGTTGAGAAAACTAGCAATTTAGACAATACGCGAACCCAAGTCCGTTTGCTTACACCCGACCAACGCAAACATGAAATTGCCCGCATGTTGGGTGGTGTCCGTATCACCGAGCAGACTTTGGCCCATGCCGAAGAAATGCTGGCGGCAACAGGCGAAATATCGACTGATGGCGCTTAAAATAGTGACTGATTTTGGGTCTGGCAAGCGATTCAGATAGCCTTCCGACCAATTATTGCAAACAAATGTGGCTTGGAGGCAGTCCCTGCGGTGACATTTGTTGGTGTTTTGTGACAAAATTCATCTTTTTTGAGGAGTTCAACCAATGCGCGTGATCCTTCTGGGCGGTCCAGGTTCGGGTAAAGGCACCCAGGCTCAATTTATAACCGAAAAATTCGGAATTCCACAAATTTCCACAGGCGATATGTTGCGATCCGCTGTCCGCGAAGGAACCCCCCTTGGTTTGGAGGCAAAAAAAATTATGGAGGCTGGTCAGCTTGTTTCTGACCCAATCATTCTTGGGCTGATCAAACAGCGCATCCAGCTTGATGATTGTAAAAATGGTTTTTTGCTCGACGGTTTCCCAAGGACTATTGCACAGGCGGATGGTCTTGAGGAAATGGGAGTCATCATTGACCATGTTCTTGAAATCGCCGTGGATGATGATGAAATTGTCAGACGCTTGAGTGGGCGTCGGGTGCATCCAGGTTCTGGACGGACCTACCATGTTGTGTTCAATCCTCCGCGCATTGAAAACCTTGACGACGAAAGCGGAGAACCCTTGGTTCAACGCAAGGACGACAATGAAGAGACGGTTCGCAATCGTTTGGCGATTTACCACGAACAAACCAAACCCTTGATCGGATATTATCTAAAAAAGTCCGGGGAGGGTCAGTTGAAATATGCCACCATTGAGGGTATTGGCGGGGTTCAAGAAATTACTGCAAAAGTCCTTGGTGCCTTGTCCTGAAGCGCGACACGACGATCATGAAGAATGAAACTATGACCACATGCATAGTTTCGTAGATACACAATGTGTCCTTGATTAAAAAGAATTTTTTCAGCCGCCTCGTCGGTGGCCTAAGAGTGGATAGCACTATGACTGGTATTACTTTATACGACAAGCTTTGGAATGAGCATCTGGTTTGCGTAGAACCGGACGGTTCTGCCCTGATATACATCGACCGCCAACTGGTACACGAAGTCACCTCCCCGCAGGCATTTGAGGGACTCAGATTGGCGGGGCGAAAACCTTGGCGCACGAGTGCCAATTTGGCCGTGGTCGATCACAATGTACCGACCGAAGGTCGCGCACAAGGCATCACTGACGCAGTATCCCGATTGCAGGTTGAGACCTTGGATAAAAACTGTGCGGAATTTGGCATCACCGAATTCGGCATTAACGACCCACGTCAAGGTATCGTTCATGTCATAGGGCCGGAACAAGGCGCCATCCTGCCGGGCATGACGGTAGTCTGTGGAGATTCGCACACCTCGACGCATGGTGCTTTTGGTGCATTGGCTTTTGGCATAGGCACATCCGAAGTCGAGCATGTGTTGGCGACGCAATGCTTAGTCCAGCGCAAAGCCAAAAACATGCTGGTTTTAGTGGATGGTCAATGTGAGCCTGAAGTCACCGCAAAAGATATTGCCCTGACGATTATAGGAAAAATTGGCACGGCTGGCGGTACGGGTTACACGATTGAATTTGGTGGGGATGCTATCCGTTCACTGTCCATGGAAGGCCGGATGACCCTCTGTAACATGGGTATTGAAGCCGGGGCAAGGGCAGGATTGATTGGTGTGGACGAAGTCACCATTGATTATATCAAAGGCCGTCCTTTTGCCCCTAAAAACGAATCTTTTGAACAGGCAGCACGGGTCTGGCGGGAATTACGCAGCGATGCCGATGCCGAATTTGATGTCGTCATTGAAATTGATGCTGCGACCATAAAACCTCAAGTGACATGGGGCACATCACCGGAAATGACAGTGCCAGTCAACGCCTTGGTGCCTGATCCAGAACAAGAAAAAGACCCCGTCAAACGGGAAAGCATGCTTCGGGCATTGCAGTACATGGACCTAAAGCCCGGTGTTCACATCACTGATATTAGGATCGACAAGGTGTTCGTGGGTTCTTGCACCAATGGACGGATTGAAGACCTTAGGGCAGCCGCTGAAGTCGCAAAAGGGAAAAAGAAAGCGGCTAGTGTCAAGCAAGTACTGATCGTGCCGGGCTCGGGTTTGGTTAAACAGCAGGCCGAGGAAGAGGGCCTAGACCGAATTTTTAGGGATGCCGGTTTTGAATGGCGGGAACCCGGTTGCTCAATGTGCTTGGCAATGAATGCCGACCGTCTGGAGCCGGGTGAGCGATGCGCGTCCACATCTAACCGCAATTTCGAAGGGCGGCAAGGATATGGCGGACGAACCCACTTGGTTAGTCCGGCGATGGCCATTGCCGCTGCCGTGTCTGGACATTTTGTGGATGTCAGTACGATGGTTGAAAAGCCCCCAAGGGCACCGACCAATCCTGCTGCCTCCAGCGGTCATGGCAATAAACCGAAATTGCCGAAGAAAACCGTCAACAAGTCCACTACAGCTAGTTCCAAGCAAAAACAAGTTGCGAAGCCATCGGCGAAAACACGACAGACGGTTAAACCCAAAACATCAGCCAAGGCATCAGAACTCAAGCCACAGCCGGTCAATCCGAAAGGGGGGGATAAGAAATGAAACCGTTTAGAAAAATTAATTCTCGGGTTGTCCCGCTGGATAGGCCCAATGTGGATACGGATGCCATCATCCCTAAGCAATTTCTCAAGTCCATTCGACGTAGCGGGTTTGGTCCCTATTTATTTGACGAATGGAGATATGAAGATCGTGGAGAGCCGGAGATGGATTGCACCAACCGGCCTTTGAAAAAAGACTTTGTGCTTAACCAACCAGTGTACCGCAGTGCCGAAATTTTGTTGACTAGGGAAAACTTTGGTTGTGGCTCCTCACGCGAACATGCTCCGTGGGCTTTGGCCGATTTTGGTTTTCGCGTTATCATCGCGCCAAGTTTTGCCGATATTTTCTATAACAACTGTTTCAAAAACGGGATTTTACCCATCGTACTTGACAGTATTATGGTTGAACATTTGTTTAAGGAATGCAAACCCGGAAATAATTTGATGGTGGATTTGCAAGAGCAAACCATCGTCACCCATTTCGGTGAAACCATCCATTATGAAATTGATCCATCAAGGAAGCATCGATTGTTGAACGGATTGGATGACATTGCCTTGACCTTGCAACATGCCGAGTCCATTAAGTCTTTCGAATCCAAGCGGGCCGCACAGTCGCCTTGGCTGTTTGCAATTCCAAAATGATTTTTGATTAATTCAGAGTTTTCGACATTATGACAATTAAAATCGCAGTGTTACCAGGCGATGGAATCGGGCCTGAAATCGTTGCTGAGGCGTTGAAGGTTCTCGACTGTTTGCAATCCGAGTATGGTTTGCAGGCCGAAACCGAACAAGCCTTGATTGGCGGTGTGGCCTACGATGCCAAAGGAACCCCTTTCCCAGAAGAAACCTTGGCGCTTTCTAAAGCGTCTGACTCCATTCTGTTAGGCGCAGTGGGCGGCCCTAAATGGGAGCCATTGGATTACTCGGTTCGCCCCGAGCGAGGTCTGCTGGGCCTGCGGTCAGAATTAGACCTATTCGTCAATCTCCGTCCCGCCATCCTTTATCCTCAATTGGAAAGTGCATCTACCCTTAAGCCTGAAGTGGTGTCTGGCCTGGACATTATGATTTTGCGGGAGTTGACGGGTGGAATTTACTTCGGTAAGCCAAGAGGGCGTCGAATTAACGGAAAGGGTGAAAGGGAAGGGTTCAATACTTTAATTTACAGTGAATCGGAAATACGCAGAATTGCCCATGTTGGATTTCAAATTGCGCAAAAGCGCAACAAGCGCTTATGTTCAGTCGATAAAGCCAATGTTCTAGAGTGTACCGAGCTTTGGCGGGAAGTGGTTGTCGAAGTCGGCAAGGAATATCCTGACGTTGCATTAAGTCATATTTATGTTGACAATGCCGCGATGCAGCTTGTGCGTAATCCCAAGCAATTTGATGTGATGCTCACTGATAATATGTTTGGCGATATACTATCCGATTGTGCGGCAATGCTGACTGGGTCCATCGGTATGCTGCCATCTGCATCTCTTGATAGTCAGGGCAAGGGGATGTACGAACCAATCCATGGCTCCGCCCCGGATATTACAGGAAAAGGAGTAGCCAATCCCATAGCCACTATCTTATCTTTGGCTATGATGCTCCGTTACAGTTTTAATGATCCAACAAACGCTGACCGCATTGAAAAAGCGGTGCTTTCAGCGTTGGATTCAGGTCTTCGCACCGCCGACATTTATTCGGACGGGACCCAGCGTGTGGGTACGGGAGAAATGGGTGATGCCATTGTCGCGGCACTGCGGAAAAGCAAGCAATAATCGAGAGTATTTAACTTATGAGCAAAACCTATAATGTCGCAGTCCTTGGTGCCACTGGTGCCGTAGGCGAGACCATGTTGTCAATTCTGGAGCAGCGCAATTTTCCAATTGGTTCGATATTTCCTCTTGCTAGCGCACGTTCCGCTGGCAAAACGATTGAATTTCGGGGTGAAACCATTGAAGTGAAGGATGTTGCCGGATTCGATTGGAATCAAGCACAGATCGGCTTGTTCTCGGCGGGTGCGTCGGTCTCGGCCCATTGGGCACCCATAGCCGCTGCCGCAGGATGTGTGGTCGTGGACAACACCTCCCAATTCCGCTATCAAGACGACATACCCTTGGTCGTGCCGGAAGTAAACCCACATGCCATATCCCTGTACAAGAATCACGGCATCATTGCCAATCCAAATTGTTCTACCATACAAATGCTTGTGGCGTTGAAACCCATCCATGATGCGGTTGGAATCGAGCGGATCAATGTATGTACCTATCAAGCAGTTTCTGGCACGGGAAAAAAAGCGATTGACGAGTTGGCGACGCAAACAGCCAATCTGCTAAATGGCAAGCCTGTTGAGGCTAAAGTGTACCCCAAGCAAATTGCGTTCAATGTACTTCCGCACATTGATGTTTTCCTAGACAATGGTTATACCAAGGAAGAGATGAAAATGGTGTGGGAAACCCGTAAGATTCTTGGGGACGAATCGATAATGGTTAATCCTACAGCGGTTCGAGTGCCTGTATTCTATGGACACTCCGAAGCGGTGCATATTGAAACGCGGGAGAAAATCACTGCCAGTCGCGCTAGGGAACTACTTGGCAATGCCCCGGGAGTAACGGTAATGGACGATCATGTGCCGGGGGGATACCCTACAGCCGTCACCGAAGCGGCTGGTCAAGATGCTGTCTTTGTTGGGCGAATCCGTGAAGACGTATCTCACCCAAGAGGATTGAATCTATGGGTGGTTTCCGACAACGTGCGCAAGGGTGCGGCACTGAATAGTGTCCAAATTGCCGAAGTTCTAATCAAAAACTATTTGTAAGGCTAGTCTTCGCAAAACCAATTCCCCCTGACGGTTTGCTCGGGGTTTTGGTTTTGCTAAATGAATGGACTTAGGAGCAAGCGTAGTGCGAAAGATTTCAAAAACCTTAGCTTTAATGGGCTTGTTTGCTCCATGGGGGGCCTATGCGCTTGGAGTAGGCGAAATAAGGTTGCACTCTGCGCTCAATGAGGCGCTGAATGCAGATATACCCCTAGTGATATCGGACGGAAGTGAATTGTCGGATATCCGGGTGACACTCGCCCCGCCCGATGCTTTTGCAAAAGCCAATCTTGAAAGGAGTTATCAACTTACTAAGTTGCACTTTACCCCCAAGAAAAAAACGAATGGAAGTTACGTGATAAAAGTAACTTCAACGGAAGCCATTCATGAACCATTTTTGGATTTCATGGTGGAGGTTCAGTGGCCAAAAGGGCGGGTACAGCGTCAATTTACTGTTCTACTCGACCCCCCGGACAGCCAACAGGAGACCATCGCGGGGCTTGAAGAATCGCCTGAATCAGAAAGTTATTCACCGCCAACTGAACGGTCTGTCCCAAGCTACGCTCCGGCTGAAACTGTCTATCGTCGAAAAAGTAGACCAAACCGTGAGCCTAGGGCAAGCGAGCCTATGTTCAGCGAAGATAGGCAAGCTGCTGTACCCAAGGATAAGGAGATTGTTGTAAACGGAACTGAATACGGCCCGGTAGGTAGGAATGAAACCTTATGGGGTATTTCCAGGAGGGCTCAGCACCCGTCGACCAGCCAAAGGCAAATGTTAGTCGCCATCTACAAGGCTAACCCTCAGGCATTTTATAAATCTAGCATCAATGCCCTCAAAGCGGGTTCCACCCTCACCATTCCCGACCAAGCCACAGTCATTCGCCTTGCTGATATGGCAGGAATACCTCGTGCATCTAGTCGTTCAGGCAACACCCATGCAAGATTGAAAACTACAGTCGCCAGTGACGATGTAGGGCAAGGGACGGACGCTCAGGGAAAATTGCAGTTGCTAGCGCCCTCCGAAAGCAAATCCTTGGATGAAGCTGCGACAACTGGAAAGAAGGGCAAATCAGGCAAGCCGAAGGAAGATTTGTCGCTGGAGCTTGCCGAAACCGCCAAGCAAGAAAGCGAAAATTACCGCAAGCGACTCAGCGATTTAGAACAGCAATTATCGTCGATGCAAAAACTGTTGACGTTGAAGGATGAGCAAATTGCGTCCATGCAAAATCCCCCCAAGTCGATAAATAAAGACGGACAGGCTGGCTTACCTGTTACAGTGCAGCCTTTACCATCGACAGCGCCGACGATTGCAGCCCCAACAGCCGTATTACCGTTTGCCAAGAGTGGGTCTTCGCAGCAACCTCCATCTACGTTACCCCCTACCCAAGTTGCACAGACACCCCCCCCTCAAGCGGTATCATCGCCACCACCTACGCCAGTGGTGACGGCGAAGCCTACAGTGCCGCCACCTATTCCCAAACCAATCGAAACAACTAGGCCCAAACTGCCTCCGCCTCGGGTGGGCGACGCTCCTTCTGTACAAACCAAGCCTACTGGCACTAAACAGCCTGAGTCAGAGGTCGGTTTTTTTGCGGACATCTTGGATAATCTATATTATTTGATCGGAGGTGCGACCGGATTGTTAATATTAGTTTTACTTTGGCAATTCAAGCGACGGCGTTCCGCGTTAATTGACAATGCAGAAAGCATTTTGACCTTGACCGATAAGGATAAGCCACAACAGCCTAAGCAAACAACGCCTGAATTGGTAAATGCCCCGACAAACAACCTGGATCCGACGCCGGCATTTAGAAGTTCATTCTTGAGTGAATTCACGCCTAGCGATTTTGACGCTCTCGGCGGAGAAATGGAAGAAGTTGATCCAATTTCTGAAGCAGATGTCTATCTTGCTTATGGTCGATACAAACAAGCCGAAGATTTGATCCTCGGTGCAATAGCTCAGAATCCAGAAAGGGATGAATGCAGATTGAAATTGCTGGAAATCCATTATGCCACTGAAGACGCCCAAGCCTTCGAGGCTTATGCACAAGAATTGGCACTTACCCACAAAGACACAAAGCCCGAATTTTGGGAAAAAGTCGTTGAGATGGGTCGCGAATTATGTGCTGGCAACCCCCTGTTTACCAGCGGAAAACCGGCTGAACTGGAAGGGGTCACTATGCTGCAGCCTCTGCCAGAAACGGCATCAGCCAAACTAGGACAAGACGATATCTATCTGTTTGATCAAGGCGACGATAACAACGAATCTTACACCTATTCCCCCCCCTCAACAGCGGAAACAAAGAAGCCTGACAAGATGACCGGCGAAGATACTCATGATGCGGTCGCATACGACTTTTTCAATTCTAAAGAAAATGAAGGAATCAGTTTGGCAAAAGTAGAGGATGACGAAGTCAATATTTCCAGCATCGAGAATTTTGTCTCCTTCGGGAAAGAGTCGGTTGCCACTCCTGACGAGGAAATCGAAATACCAGACGAAAGCATGGAAGAAATGCTGGCAAAATTAGATGCTTTGAGCGATTCCAAATCATTGCATCCAGATGCTGCTGAAAAAGGACTAAAAGCCAGTGTTGATGATGTGTCAGGCAGCAGTCAAGATGAAGTTGAGGTTGAACTAGAGCAAACCTATCAACTGGATGACAATGATATACAAGTGTTGGATGAGATGGATGAAATGGGGAGCAAGCTCGATTTGGCAAGGGCCTATTTCGATTTAGGCGACCCAGGGGCTGCCAGTGCGATACTTAAGCATGTTGCCCGACATGGAAGCAGCGCCCAACAAGAAGAAGCCAACGTACTGTTGGGAAAGCTTGATAAAAAATAATTATTTGGCAGGGCTAAACCGTTTCAAACGGCTTTAACACCACACTGGCTGGAACTATCCGATGGCAGTTCCAGCCATTTTTTATGGATTGGATTTGAGCAGCGTTACTTACCCAAGTACCAGTTTGACTGTCCCGTAAATCAGAAGGACAAACAAAAGGGTGGCAATTATTCCAATTATGATATATGCGCCGGCATTTCCATATTGGAAGTCTCGTTCTCGATTCTTGTTGCTTTGAACGCCAAATCCGGCTGCAAGTACGCTTCCAACAATTTGGAATATATTTAGTGCTTTGCGTGCATTATCTTGGGTCATTGTGGTAGAGGCTAGAGGGTTTAAATGATGCCTTTTTTCTTGTTCTGGTAATACTTCACACCAAAGGCAATGGCGAGAACCAAAAACAGCAACAAAACAGTCATTGTGGTGTTGCTCATGGAACCCCAACCTTCTTCGTCGGTGTTGAACACATAGGGACGAATATAGGTCGTCATAAAGTAAGGCACCACCATGGTTAGCAGAGACAATCCAAACGATAGCATCAGCTTGTCAGAGATTCTGTTGTCGCTCATTCTAATGTTATCAGCGAACAGTTTCATGATGACAAAGCCTGGTAGCACAACTACCAATAAAGCAGATAATACTCTTTCTATATTATGTATAAACCCACCACCGAACAGAGTGAAGGCAACGATAAACACCACACCAGCAGCACCGAGACCTAACCAGAGTTTTTTATCGTCTTCATCAAAAACAAAAAAATCTTTCATAGACACACCTCATTTAGTATTAAGTTAATTTTTCTTGAAAAAATAAAAACCTTCCATGCCGCCCTTAAGAATCATTGCGTTGCTCGATTTTTCATGAACGGCATAATCTAAGGTTTTGCCTGGCCTACCCGGGTCCTCTGCTTTAATTTTGCCATCTACAACAGAGTATTTGAATTGTTGAGTGTCGTCCCGTTTGAAATGGCGGTTGTACCCAGAGGTGACAACCAAGCCATCAGAACGAAACTCCCAAATTCTGTTTTCTTCGATTTTTGGCTTTTCGAGTCCGGGCGCAACGGATTCAAGCGTCCACTTGCCGAGAATCTCTGAATTGTCTTTCAAGGCCACGTCAGCCAACGTCAGTCCGCTAAATGCGCCCATCGACAAAACAGCACCAAATGCAAACGCCAATTGAATTCTCATTGCTTACTCCTCCGACAAACTTTTATGCTAGGGGTTCAACTTCCTGACACCGAAAACTAGAAAACTAGTGGGTGATCAGTTAGCCATTTTTGGAAAACATTATATTTTACTTCATTCATGCCATACTCAGCAAGGAAAAACCAAATTTGCAATGATTTGGAGAATTTAAATATTCTTGCTGGCTGAATGAATGGGCTTTTTCTTTGGTTGGTCAATAAGAAAAAGTTATAAAATACTTCATAGCGTTTAAAATGTAGATGAAAATACTTTATAAAGATATACAGCGTTTTCATTATCAATTGATTAATTTCTTTAAGCCGTAGGAGCGGGCCATGCCCGCGATTGATTATTCCAAATTTAAAAAAATGGATTAATTAACGTGGGCATGGCCCTATCCTACATGTTGTATATATTGATTATTGGATAACTATTTATTATGGAAAACGCTGTATATTGGTGGGTAAAATGTTGATTAACTGAGTAAGAAAAATATAACAATCGCGAATGATTGTATGGCTATAATATTTTTCCAATCAAAAAATAATTAGATAGTAAAAAAGCTTAAGGCAGTTGGTTGGCTATTTCAAAAAATCAAACCGACTCAGCTTTCTAAGCCAAGTCGGTATTTATATGGCGAATTGATGTTATCGTCCGTTGCCAATGTTCTGCATATAAGCCTAGGTTGGTGTCACACGAGAGGTTTGCATAGTGATGGCGAGAGGGTGCTAAATATCCAAGTTAGACACTTCCAAGGCATTCTTTTCGATGAATTCCCGCCGTGGCTCGACTTGATCGCCCATTAAGGTGGTGAAAACTTCGTCGGCAGCTATCGCATCTTCGATCCTGACCTGTAACAAACGGCGTGTGTTGGAGTCTAGCGTAGTTTCCCACAATTGCTCGGGATTCATCTCGCCCAAGCCTTTGTAACGTTGAATATGCTGGCCTTTGCGAACCTCTGCCATCATCACCTCGAAGGCTTCTTTGAAGTTTCTGACTGGGGTTTTTTTGTCATCGGAGCCTATCGACGTGTGCTCGCCAAACAAACCTTCGACAGTCTTGCCAAATTCGACAATCTTTCCATAGTCATGGGATAGGAAGAAAGTGGGGGTGACTTCAAAATATTTTTGCACCCCATGAATTCGCTTCATCACCTTGGTGGTGAATTCGCCGGGGCGTTGGGTGAAATCTGCTTCTATGGTGAACATGGCCCCCTTTTCCTTAAATTGCAACAATATTTCCAATTGTTTAAACCATGCTTCGCAATGGGCTTGGTCTTGAAGGTTTTCCTTCAGCAACGGCGGCAAATCAATCAGCGTTTCCAAGAAAGTTTCGTCGTAGCGGCGACCATGACGTTCAATCAAGCCGCGAACCTTGAGATGGTCTTGGGCCAGCTTTTCCAAACCCTGGCCCATGATCGGAGGGGTTTGCTCGTCAATGAAGAGTTTGGTTTTTTCCAAAGCCATTTGAAGTAAAAAATTATCTAATTCCCCGTCGTCTTTCACATAGCTCTCTTGCTTGCCCTTCTTGACCTTATATAAAGGTGGTTGGGCGATGTAGATATAGCCACGCTCGATCAACTCCGGCATTTGCCGATAGAAGAAGGTCAGCAGAAGTGTGCGGATGTGCGAGCCGTCCACATCGGCGTCGGTCATGATGATGATGCGGTGATAGCGCAGCTTGTCCGGGTTGTATTCTTCCCGGCCTATGCCGCAACCTAATGCTGTGATCAATGTGCCAACTTCTTCCGAAGACAACATGCGGTCAAAGCGTGCACGTTCGACATTGAGGATTTTGCCTTTAAGCGGCAGAATGGCTTGAGTGCGGCGGTCACGGCCCTGTTTGGCGGAACCGCCGGCCGAGTCACCCTCGACGATGAACAGTTCGGACAAGGCCGGGTCTCGCTCTTGGCAATCGGCTAGCTTGCCGGGCAGGCCGGCAATGTCCAAGGTAGTCTTGCGGCGGGTCTGTTCCCTGGCTTTGCGGGCGGCCTCGCGGGCGCGGGCCGCGTCTATCATCTTGCCAGCAATGATTTTTGCGACGGAGGGGTTCTCCAGCAGAAACTCCTCAAATTTTTCGTTCATCGCCCCTTCAACCGCTGGTCTCACCTCTGACGACACCAGCTTGTCTTTGGTCTGCGAGGAAAATTTGGGGTCAGGCACTTTCACCGACAAGATGGCAGTCAAGCCTTCGCGGGAATCGTCACCCGTGGTGGTAACCTTATGCTTTTTCTGCAATCCTTGGGCTTCGATATATTCGTTTAGGGTACGGGTCAACGCGGCGCGAAAGCCGGTCAAATGGGTGCCGCCATCTCGCTGCGGGATGTTGTTGGTATAGCAGAAAATGTTTTCCTGATAGGAATCATTCCACTGCAAGGCCGCTTCAACCACTATATCATCCCGTTCAGTGACGACATGGAAAACCTTGTCAAACAAGGGTGTCTTATTCTTGTTGAGATGTTCAACAAAAGCTCGGATGCCGCCCTCGAATTCAAAAATGTCTTCGCGGTCAGTGCGTTCGTCAAACAACTCGATCCGAACCCCAGAATTGAGGAATGACAGTTCACGCAAACGCTTGGCTAAAATGTCATAGTTATACTGAATATGGGTGAAGGTCTCGTTACTAGGTTTGAAGCGAACTTTGGTTCCCGAACCTTCTGCCGGACCGGCTTCAGCCAGAGGGGCTTGAGGAACGCCGTGCCGATAAAGCTGTTTGTAGAGTGTGCCACCCTTGCGCACCTCCAGCTCCAATTCTTCGGACAGCGCATTAACCACCGAAACGCCGACACCGTGCAAGCCGCCAGAGACTTTGTAAGCATTGTCGTCAAACTTGCCGCCGGCATGAAGCACCGTCATGATGACTTCCGCCGCCGAGCGGCCTTCCTCTTGGTGTATATCCACCGGAATGCCACGCCCGTCGTCGGAAACCGTCACCGACTCGTCAGAGTGAATGATGACTTTGACGCTCTTGCAATAGCCTGCCAAAGCTTCGTCTATCGAATTATCCACCACCTCAAACACCATATGGTGTAAACCAGTTCCATCGTCGGTATCGCCGATGTACATGCCTGGGCGCTTTCTAACCGCGTCCAATCCCTTCAAGACTTTGATGTTAGTACTATCGTAATCGTCGGAAGCCATATGTTCTCTTTTCTTTCCAAAAATGAATCAAACCTGTGTAACCCGGCCATTTTCCGCGTGGAAAACGGCTGTTTCCACCATGCCCGCCGGTTCTAAAATACGCGGGTCGGTGGCAGTGATAAAAAATTGCGCTTGGCGCTGGTGTAAAAATCCTAATAACTTGATGCGATTGCCGTTGTCCAATTCTGAAGCCAAGTCGTCGATCAATACACATCCTTTGGACCCTAGCGACTCTTCCAATAAATGTGATTGGGCAAGCAGCAATGCAAACACCAAAAGCTTCATTTGGCCCCGGGAAAGGTAATTCTTTGCAGGCCGGTCATCGGCCTGAACCTGAAAATCTGCCTTATGCGGGCCAGAATGGGTGTAGCCATCCCGAAGGTCATGCGCTAAGTCAGCGATCAGCACCTCATCCAGTTGCTTTGTTCGATCCCAGCCAGCCACGGTGTCAAGATCAAAGGGCATTTGGCCCAAAAAATGACTGACTGCGGTATGGAAATAGGGCCGCAAGCGTTCTGCATAGGCAAACCTTGCGCAATCGACTATTGTACCGTATCGGACAAGCTCATGATTCCATATCTCAATGCCCCGACTGGTTCCTGAGCGCAATAAGGCGTTGCGTTGACTTAATGCACGGGCATAACCTCGCCAATTGTCCAAAAAACTGGCATCAAGATGAAATGCGCCCCAGTCTAGAAACTGCCGTCTCGCTTTCGGCGCACCATCCAATAACCCGCTGCTGGATGGTTGAATCAACAGCACAGGAAAGGCGCGAATCAACTCAGCACTGCTTTGCAGCCTATTCCCGGCCAGTGCAATCTCCCTTTTACGCCGGCCCAAGCGCACGCCGATGGGAGTGGTAGCCAAGCCTTCACCTTCGATTACCCTGCCAGCCACCGTCAAACTGTCTTGTTGAAAACGAATCACTTGGCCTGACTGGGTGGAACGAAACGACCTCGCCCGCCCTAAGATATGAATGGACTCCAATAATGATGTCTTGCCGCTGCCGTTGGGCCCGACTATGAAATTGAGCCGAGGGGAAGGGTTTAGGTTCGCGGTTTCGATGTTGCGGACATTGGTGACATCGAGTTTGGCGAGGCTCATGTGGGCGATTTGGACAAAATGAATGATCGACATTGCCATTATGATGGCAGGCTATGGTTTATGCTGATTGTTGTATTTTAACATCAGATAAATCATAACAAACTATGGCTTTGGCTAAATTACTGAAATTGTCGGGTTGACAATTTTATAAAATTGTGGTTGGATAGGTTTAAGGCATGCTAGCGTACAATTTTAGCGATGAACATCACCGGGTTGAATACTTTCAGCAGCATTTTTGTCCGTACTGGCAATCAAACCAGTCAGGGGGAGAAGTCGCGTGAAAATCCTGAGCTTAAACAAGCTTCAAATACCCTCCGCCTTAGTGAAGATCAACTAATGCTGGTTCAAAAGCTAAAATTGAGGGACACGCAAGTGCGTCAGCATGAGCAAGCTCATATGACAACGGCGGGTGGATTGGCGACCTCTGGTCCAAGTTTTTCTTATCAGCAAGGGCCAAACGGCGTGAGCTACGCCATTGGCGGTGAAGTAGGCATAGATACTTCACCCGGAAAAACACCCGAAGAAACGATTAGCAAGGCGGAAAGAATCCGGTCGGCAGCGCTTGCACCGGCTGATCCTTCCGGCCAAGATTTGGCTGTAGCGGCTAAAGCGTCCCAAATGGAGCAACAGGCATTGAAGGAAGCCTCCGTCAAAGCCATGGAAAAAGAGCAGGCGATACCCAAAGGCCGTGATACTGACTCACGCCAGTCTAAGGTCAACCGATATTATACCCAATCAGATTCCAAGCCAGACGCCAGCATCGTGAGTACCTATGCTTAGGTATGCCAATCAAATTGCCCACCAGCACATCATAACTTTTCCATCAAATTAGAAGTACTCTTTCTATTTACAACACCTCTGCCAGATTCCCTTTTTCTTCCAACCACACTTTACGATCGCCTGCCCTTTTCTTCGCTAATAACATATCTAAATGCTGGTCGGTTGCAATGCCATCCTCCAGACTAAGTTGAATCAATCGGCGGGTGTCTGGGTTCATCGTGGTTTCACGCAACTGGGACGGGTTCATCTCGCCCAAACCTTTGAAGCGTTGCACGTTGACTTTGCCTTTGATTTTTTCCGCTTCAATTCGATCCAATACTCCTTTCTTTTCGGCATCGTCGAGGGCGTAATACACCGATTTACCCACGTCAATACGGTATAACGGTGGCATCGCGACGAATACATGACCAGCGGTGACCAAGGGGCGGAAATGGCGTACAAACAAGGCACATAATAAGGTGGCAATATGATTGCCGTCGGAATCGGCATCGGCCAATATACAAATCTTACCGTAACGAATATTGCCGATTTCCGGGGAGCCGGGGTCCACCCCCAAAGCCAAGGCAATATCGTGGACTTCTTGCGAAGCCAATACACTGTCCGATTCCACTTCCCATGTGTTCAAGATTTTACCGCGCAAGGGCATGATGGCTTGAAACTCGCGTTCACGGGCTTGTTTGGCGGACCCGCCGGCGGAGTCGCCTTCCACTAGGAACAACTCCGTCATGCGGGTGTCCTGCGAGGCGCAATCCGCCAATTTTCCGGGCAGGGCGGGACCGGCAGTGACTTTCTTGCGCACGACTTGACGGCTGGCCTTCAGCCGTTTTTGCGCACTTTCGATAATCAACGTGGCTATACTCTCGCCAGTCGCCGGGTGCTGGTTTAGCCATAGGCTAAACGCATCCTTGACCACACCGGACACAAAGGCCACGCATTCACGGGAACTGAGCCGCTCCTTGGTTTGCCCGGAAAATTGCGGTTCCTGCAATTTCACGGAAAGCACGAACTGGCATTTTTCCCAGACATCTTCAGGGGCGATCTTTACACCACGTGGCAGCAAGTTGCGGAAGTCGCAGAATTCTCGAATCGCATCCGTCAAACCGGCGCGTAAGCCGTTGACATGGGTTCCACCTTGCGGCGTAGGCACAAGGTTGACATAGCTTTCCGTCACTGTTTCTTTGACTTCATCCGCCCACACCAACGCCCATTCGGCGGCTTCACCGGCAGATTCCATATTGCCGGTAAAGGGTTGTAAGGGAATGCATTCGACATGGCCGATCTGGTCCAACAAATATTCCGGCAGGCCGTTTTCGTAATACCAGACGGTTTCTTCGTTGGTGTTGTCATCCTTAAGGCTAATGCGCAAACCCGGGCATAGCACGGCCTTGGCCCGTAGCAAATGCTTCATCCTTGAAATGGATAGCTTAGGCGTATCGAAATAACGTGGTTCCGGCCAAAACCGCACGACAGAACCGGTGTCGCGAACCTTGCAAGTGCCGATGTCGGATAATTCCGAGGTTTTCTCGCCCTGTGCGTAACTCATCGCATAGATTTTCCCGCCCCGACGGATTTCCACTTCCAACCGGGCCGACAAGGCATTGACCACCGACACGCCGACACCATGCAGACCGCCGGAGAATCGGTAATTCTTGTGGGAGAACTTGCCACCGGCATGGAGTTTGGTGAGGATCACCTCGACCCCGGAGATGCCCTCTTCCGGGTGAATGTCCACTGGCATTCCGCGCCCGTCGTCACGCACTTCCACACCGCCATCGGTCAATAGCTTGACTTCGATGGATTTGGCATAGCCCGACAAGGCTTCGTCCACACTGTTGTCGATGACTTCTTGGGCTAGATGGTTAGGGCGGGTTGTATCGGTGTACATGCCGGGGCGCTTGCGCACCGGGTCCAAGCCGCTCAGCACTTCAATGGCGGAGGCGTCGTATTGTTCGCTCATGGTTTATAAGGTCTAGGGAGTTGGGCGTGGATTCAGGCTGTTGACTGACACGGGAAAAGATCAACTAATTATAACTGATGTTATGCATAGCCCCATGGTCGGAGTGCCAAAGCTCAGTAATTATTAATTTGACGAACCGGTTAACAATTAGGATTGCTGATTTTTTACCGTTTTTGCAACAACTGTGGGATAATACCAACTTGTCATCATGAGACTTTTCATCCATGGTCAAAAAAACTGTCCCTTTCGAGGAGTCACTCGCTGAATTGGAGCAACTGGTGGAGCGCATGGAGCTGGGCAACTTAGGCTTGGAAGAGTCGCTCAAGTTGTTCGAACGCGGTGTGCAATTGACTCGCACCTGTCAAAAATCCTTGAAGGAAGCTGAGCAAAAGGTACAGATTCTCTTGGATGAAAACGGCAAAACCACTTTACAGCCTTTTAACGATGAACCCTGAACATTCCCTCAAAGATTTTATGAGTGCCTGCCAGACCCGCGTCGAGGCAGCGTTGGACACAAGGTTGCCGGGCATCGCCAAGATTCCCGAACGCTTACACCAAGCCATGCGTTATTCCACCTTGGGCGGGGGCAAACGGCTGCGGCCTTTGTTGACCTATGCCACCGGTCATGCCTTGAGTTTGCCACCCGACATACTCGACGGGCCGGCTTGCTCGGTGGAATTTATCCATGTCTATTCGTTGATCCATGACGATCTGCCCGCCATGGACGACGATGATTTGCGTCGCGGCAAACCGACTTGCCATAAAGCTTTCGACGAAGCCCTCGCCATTTTGGCCGGTGACGGATTGCAGACGCTGGCCTTCCAAGTGCTCGCCAGCGATCCTAGCATTCGTGTACCGGCGGAAAATCGCATGAAAATGATTGACGCACTGGCCATCGCTTCCGGTTCCTGTGGCATGGTGGGCGGTCAAGCCATAGACTTGGGTTCGGTCGGCAAATCTCTGGACCTACCTGGCTTGGAAGCTATGCACATTCGCAAAACGGGCGCGTTGATCCGTGCCAGTGTGCGCTTGGCGGCATTGGCAAAACTGGATTTGGACAAAGCTGTCGCTGACAAGTTGGACCATTATGCCAAATGCATTGGCCTTGCCTTTCAAATTCAGGACGACATATTGGATGAGGAGAGCGACACCCAAACATTGGGCAAAACCCAGGGCAAGGATCGGGACAATAACAAGCCCACTTACCCTGCACTGCTAGGTTTGGCTGGCGCTAAAGCCAAGGCTACAGACCTGCATGAACAAGCCATCGACAGCCTAAGCTGCTTTGGCGAAGAAGCCGATTATTTGCGTGAAATCTCATCATTCATCGTGAATCGGAAAAGTTGATGCCATGCAAACGTGTAATGGTCAATCTTTTCTTGAAACTATCCTTTCAGAGTTTCATAATTGACCTTATGAGAATTTATAAATCAAGATATTCGGCTTTCCCCAAGATTTGGTGTAATAGTCGAATCCCCGTTACGGAATGCTGAATCTAATGAGCCAACCCAATACTTACACTTTATTGCAGGGAATCAACAGCCCCGCCGACCTTCGCAAACTCCCTGAAGACAAGCTACCCAAATTAGCTGAGGAAATCAGGGCTTATCTGCTGGACAGCGTCAGCCAATCGGGCGGGCATCTGGCGGCGGGTTTGGGTACGGTCGAACTGACCGTGGCTTTGCATTATGTCTTCAAAACCCCTGACGATAAGTTAGTATGGGATGTTGGACACCAAGCTTATCCTCATAAGATCATCACCGGACGGCGCGATGGAATGCCAACCATACGCAAAAAAGACGGAGTTTCCGCCTTTCCGTCTAGGGATGAAAGCGAATACGACACCTTTGGCGTCGGCCATTCCAGCACCTCCATTAGTGCTGCGTTGGGTATGGCAATTGCTGCCTCCCAGAATAACAGCAATCGCCAAGCGGTCGCCATTATCGGTGATGGCGGGTTGACCGGCGGCATGGCCTTCGAGGCCATGAATCATGCCGGTGCTTTGGATGCAAACCTGTTAGTCATCTTGAACGATAACGAAATGTCCATCTCGCCGAATGTCGGCGCACTGAATAATTATCTCGCCAAGATTTTATCCAGCAAATTCTATTCAAGCGTCCGCGAGGGTAGCAAACAACTGCTCAATCGCAATATGCCGAGTGTTTGGCAACTGGCCCGCCGTGCCGAAGAGCATTTGAAAGGCATGGTCGCACCGGGCACCTTGTTTGAGGAATTGGGCTTCAACTATATTGGGCCTATCGACGGACACGACATGAAAATGTTGGTCAGCACCTTGAAGAATTTGCGTGGCATCAAAGGTCCGCGCTTCCTGCATGTGGTCACCCGCAAAGGCAAGGGCTATGCGCCTGCGGAACTCGACCCAGTGGCTTATCATGGCGTGGGCGTGTTCGACCCCAGCAAGGATCATCTGCCCAAGGCAAAACCCGGCAGCCCATCCTACACCGAAGTGTTCAGCCAGTGGCTGTGCGACATGGCGGCATTGGAACCCAAGCTGCTGGGCATCACCCCGGCCATGCGCGAAGGTTCCGGCCTGGTGAAGTTCTCCGAACAGTACCCTACCCGCTATTTTGACGTGGGCATTGCCGAACAACACGCAGTGACCGTGGCCGCTGGTCAGGCTTGCGAGGGCTACCTCCCGGTCGTGGCGATTTATTCCACTTTCTTGCAACGGGCTTATGACCAGTTGATCCATGATGTCGCGTTACAGAATCTGAATGTGTTGTTTGCCATTGACCGTGGCGGCTTGGTGGGTCCGGACGGCCCGACCCATGCCGGTAGTTTCGATTTTAGCTATATGCGTTGCGTCCCCAATTTGGTGATTATGGCCCCCGCCGATGAAAACGAATGCCGCCAGATGCTATACACTGGCTTCAAATATAACGGGCCGGCTTCCGTGCGCTATCCACGCGGCAAGGGACCGGGGGTTGATCTGGTCGAAGAAATGGTCGAACTGCCGATAGGCAAGGGCGAAATCAAGCGCACCGGCAAAGGCATTGCGATACTGGCATTCGGCAGCATGGTTGATCCAGCTTTGGAGGCGGGGGGAAAATTCGATGCCACCGTGGTCAATATGCGATTCGTCAAACCTTTGGACGAAGCACTGATATTGAAACTGGCCGAAACCCATGATTACCTCGTCACTGTCGAGGAAAATGTGGTCATGGGCGGCGCGGGTTCCGGTGTCAATGAATTCCTGATTGCACAAGGTCATTTGCCACCTATGCTCAACCTTGGCTTGCCTGACCATTTCGTCGCCCAAGGTAGCCGCGAAGAATGTCTGAGTGCTTGCGGTTTGGATGTTAATGGCATCTCAACCTCCATCCAAGCATTCCTTGATCGTCAACCCCACGCAAAACCGGCGGCTAAACAAGTCAAAGCCGGGGGCAAGCACTAAGATGGAGCGGCTGAGGTCTAAGATACGCGATATTCCCGACTTCCCTAAACCGGGCATCGTGTTCAAAGACATCACGCCGCTACTGCGCGACCCCGCCTCGTTAACGCTGGCCGTCCATCAACTCCTGCATCCTTTTTTAGGTGAACCTATCACCGCAGTCGCTGGCGTTGAAGCGCGGGGTTTCATCTTTGGCGCTTTAGTCGCTCGTGAATTGGGCCTAGGCTTCGTGCCACTGCGCAAACCCGGCAAACTTCCTTACCAAGTCCGTTCCGTCGATTATGATTTGGAATACGGCTCCGCCGCGTTGGAAGTCCACTTGGACGCGGTGGGCAAGGGCGACCGCGTACTCATCATTGACGACCTGCTTGCCACCGGCGGAACTGCCAAAGCCAGTTGCGAACTAGTGGAAAGCCTAGGCGCGGAAGTCGCCGCTTTGGCCTTCGTCGTCGAACTGGATTTCTTGAACGGGCGGGAGAAGCTTACGCCTTACCCTATCCATTCCTTGTTGCATTATTGAATTGTAGGAACGGGCCATGCCCGCGAACGGAGCACCAAAGCTTGCTTTGGCAGTCTCGGATTATTTCGCTTTAATCAACAACAATGCCCACTGACACCCCCCGCGTCTTCATCAGCTACAGCCACGACAGCGAATGCCATTGCGACCAAGTGCTGGAACTCGCCCAGCAACTGCGCCGTGACGGCATAGCCGCCGAACTTGACCAATTCCACCAAGAGGAACTGTTGCACTGGCCGCGCTGGTGCGAAGAGCAAATGCGGCCCGAAAATGCCGACTTTATCTTGTGCGTCTGCACGGCGGAATATACCCGCCGGGTCGAGGGCAAAGCCGCTGCCGATGTCGGCAAGGGCGTGTTTTGGGAAGGGACGCTGATCTACAACGATTTATATGATGCCAAGGGCAACCCACGCACTGTGCCGGTCATTTTGGACGGTGCGATAGATGCCGATATTCCCAGAGTCTTGCGGAATTTCACCGAATTCAGGTTAGGCAGCTTTGGCTTGGACGAAGCCGGTTCCGACTACGCCAGCCTCTACCGACTGCTAACTCGCCAACCCCAAGTGTCCGCCGAAGAACTCGGTCCCTTGCTGGCCTTGCCGTCCTTGCCAGTGGAGGAACGGCAGACCGATTTCATGGCGCTGATTACGGCGGGTTTGCAGCGGATAGAAGACACCCAAAGCCAACACAGCGAAAGCTTAGGGCGAATTGAAGACAGCCAAGCCAGCCAAACCGAGACCTTAGCCAAACTCTGGCAATGGCTGAAACGCTGGCGGGTTTGGCTGCTGGCTTCGGTGCTGTTGCTGGCGGTGTTGGGCGGCGTGGCGTGGTGGACGCTGCCCGCGAGGACCGCACATGAAGTCGCCTATCAATTCAGTGCCAAGGCCGTTGCCACCCGGCTGCGGGATGAAATCGAACAACGTTTCCAGACAGAAAAGACCGCCGCGTTTCAGGCCGGTAAAAAATCCGAGGACATCCTAGCACTAGAAAAAAACCGCGATGCGGCCTTCAACCGGGTCGATGATATTGTGACTCTCATCGAACAAGGCTTCGCCGGAACCCCCGACCCGATTTTCAAGGATGCCACCAAGCTATTGGAATTGCAGGGTGGTGATGAAGCCTTGAAATATTTGGAAAGCCAACGCGCCAAGATACTTGCCAATGACGACCAATACGCCCAACAAGAGGAGGCAGTGCAGGAAAAGCGCCAAGAAAACCTGCGGTCCTTGCTGCTGGAGGCCGAACTGCGGCAAGGACGGCAACAGTGGGACGAAGCTTTGCAGCGATTGCAGTCCGTCGCCGACAAAGCGCCGCACTGGTGGGAGGCGCAGACGCGGTTGGGTACGCAATTGAGGGAATTAGCCCGTTATGCCGAGGCCGAGACGCATCTACGCGCCGCCGTTACTTTGGCGGTGGATGAAAAAGACCAAGCGGTTGCGATGAGCGACCTCGCCCAATTGCTGTATGCCACGAATCGGCAGGCGGAAGCGGAACCGCTGATGCGCAGGGCGTTAGCGATAGACGAGAAGCGCTACGGGCCGGAGCATCCCAATGTCGCCATCAACCTCAACAACCTCGCACTGTTGCTGCAAGACACTAACCGCTTGGCGGAGGCGGAGCCGCTGATGCGCAGGGCACTGACAATCGCCGAGAAAAGCTACGGGCCGGAGCATCCCAAGGTTGCCATCCGCATCAACAACCTTGCGCAGTTGTTGCAAAACACAAACCGATTGGTGGAAGCAGAGCCGCTAATGCGCAGGGTGCTGGTCATTTTCGAGAAAAGTTATGGGGCAGATGATCCCAAGGTCGCCATAGCACTCAACAACCTCGCCTTGTTGCTGTATAACACGAATCGGCTAGCGGACGCGGAGCCGCTGATGCGCAGGGCGTTGTCTATTTCCGAGAAAAGCTACGGGCCTGAGCATCCCTATGTCGCCACCGCCCTCAACAACCTCGCCCAGTTGCTGCAAGCCACCAATCGCTTGGCAGACGTAGAGCCGCTGATGCGCAGGGCGTTGGCGATAGCCGAGAAAAGCTACGGGCCGGAACATCCCACTGTCGCCAAAGCCCTCAGCAACCTCGCCCTATTGCTGCACGCTACTAATCGCTTTGCCGACGCGGAACCGCTGATGCGCAGGGCGTTAGCGATAGACGAGAAGAGCTTTGGGCCTGAGCATCCCAATGTCGCCATCAACCTCAACAACCTCGCTCTTTTGCTGCAAGCCACCAATCGCTTGGCGGATGCGGAGCCGCTGATGCGCAGGGCGTTGGCAATCGACGAGAACAGCTTCGGGCCGAATCATCCCGATGTCGCCGTCCGCCTCAACAACCTCGCCACTTTGCTGCAAGACACTAACCGCTTGGCGGAGGCGGAGCCGCTGATGCGCAGGGCATTGGTAATCGACGAGAAAAGCTACGGGGCTGAGCATCCCACTGTCGCCATCCGCCTCAACAACCTCGCCCAGTTGTTGCAAAACACAAACCGACTGGCAGAAGCGGAGCCGCTGCTGCGCAGGGCATTGGTAATTGACGAGAAAAGCTACGGGCCGGAGCATCCCGCTGTCGCCACCGCCTTCAACAACCTCGCCCAATTGCTGGAATACACTGACCGCTTGGGGGAGGCGGAGCCGCTGATGCGCAGGGCATTGGCAATCGACGAGAAAAGCTACGGGCCGGAGCATCCCAAGGTCGCCAAAAAACTCAACAACCTCGCCAGTTTACTGCACGATACGAATCGTTTGGCGGAGGCGGAGCCGCTAATGCGTAGGGCCTTGGCGATGGACGAGAAGAGTTACGGGACTGAGCATCCCTCTGTCGCCCGCGACCTCAACAACCTCGCCCTGTTGCTGCAAGACACCCACCGACTGACGGAGGCGGAGCCGCTGATGCGCAGGGCGCTGGCTATCGACGAGAAAAGCTACGGACCGGAGCATCCCGATGTCGCCATCGACATCAACAACCTTGCCAAGTTGCTGCAAGCTACGAACCGCTTGGCAGCAGCGGAGCCGTTGATGCGTAGGAGCTTGGTGATTTTGCTGAAATTCACCCGTGCCACTGGCCACGAACATCCCGGACTGCGAAAAGTCATGGGCAACTACCAGAAACTAATCACCCAAACCGGCCTAAAGCCAAAACAAATCACCCAACGCCTCGCTAACCTAGGCCCAGAAGCCGGCTACACGGCGGAGGAATGGGCGGC
>CAIWDB010000420.1 GCA_903911305.1 uncultured Methylococcaceae bacterium
CTTTCGCGATAAAGTAGGGCGGCAACCCTTTGCCGCCAGCCCTGTCGGCATGGGGATGCCGATCTACCCCTTGCCTGTCGTGGGAGCGGCTTTCTGATCGTGAACACGGCTACGGACGGCGCAAGCAAGAATTGGACGATGCGGAAAAGGCTTTCGGGTTGTAGAAATACATAAAACGCCGTCATTTCGGCATGGATGCCGAAATCCAGCGCCCAGGGAAGGCAATGTTTGGCGCACTACATTGCCTAAATGAAGCGCTTGTACATTTTTCAAGCTACCGTCCATGGCCTGGATACCGGCATCCATGCCGGTATGACGAGGGTTTTGGCTTTAGCTGAAGAATCTTGCTAATCAGGTGCCATCTTATAGTTACCGTCCTTAGCACTGAATGCATTTGGGACATCCTTGATGAGAGTTGCTGCATCCGTCAAATTGTTGTTGACAACACCGCTTAATTGACTATCATAGTAGTCACCCCAAGCCAAACCGGTTCACGGAGAATAACGAGCGAACCCATGTCCCTAGCATTAAGATTGAAACAGTCCAGAGAGCAAGCCCGCATCAGTCAGCGCGAGTTGGCGAAACGGTCGGGCTTGAGCCAGCAGTTGATTTCCAAGCTGGAAAACGCCTTGGTGGAATCGACCACCGAAGTGTTCCGGCTGGCCGAGGTGTTGCGGGTCAATCCACGTTGGCTGGCAACGGGCAAGGGCGAAGCGCAAGACGAGGAGAATGTTGCCGATGGACCCGCCATCACCGGTCATGTGCCATTGATTTCTTGGGTTGCGGCGGGCAGTTGGCGCGATGTGGCCGACCCTTACCCGCCGGGTGACGGCGAAGCAATGGTTCCAGCCACCTGCCGGGTCGGGCCTAACGCTTATGCCTTGCGGGTGCAGGGGGATAGCATGGAGCCGGTGTTTCCCAATGGCAGCATCATCATCGTCGATCCGGCAGTGGAACCGCGCCAAGGCAGCTATGTCGTGGTGCGCTTGGATGAGGCCGAACAGGCGACTTTCAAGCAACTGGTCATCGACGGCGGCACACGTTATTTGAAACCATTGAACCCGCGCTATCCATTGATGGAAATCCGCGAAAGCGCCACCGTTTGCGGTGTGGTGCGGCAGATGGTGATGGATTTTGACTGAACAATTTTTGTCGGTAATGACTATTAAAATAGTTATTTCCTTAAGTTACTACAACTAAAGAGGTAAAAGCCATGTTGGAAAAACTCATCATTCGACTTGAACAATTGCAAACCCGCATGAATAAGAATAGTGAACGCAAGCGCCGTGAACGCTCGCTGCGCTGCGCCAAGATGGAAATCACCCGGTTGGCGCGGATGCGCTTGCTTTGAAGCGGTGCGAACCCCAGCTAATTAGCGATATGTTTCAGCGATTATTGTGGAGTACGACAACGAGTCGCCGCACTCCAGATGCGATAGTTTCTTTCCAGAGTGTAATCCTCCGCCATCAAGTTAAGGATTTTGCAACTGCCAAAACCGTTCGTAGTTCCGGCTTTAGCCGGTTCTTTCCGGTCAGCTTGCCGCCTGAAGGCGGGACTACGAACCCTAACTTAATGGCAGTGAGGGTGTAACCTCATTTACTCAACCAGAAAGCCAATGCCCACCGAACTCTACAC
>CAIWDB010000421.1 GCA_903911305.1 uncultured Methylococcaceae bacterium
CAAGGCTCTGGAAAGTTTGGATTGTTGGTCAATGAGGACAGGATATGTCCGGCCTTGGCCTGAAAATCCGCCTCGTTCAGCGTATCAAATGCGATGACAAGTTTCGGTTGCATGATGGTTCTCCGATTGTTATTGCATAGCTTTTTAGTAGGATAAAACCTTAATTATCTTAGGTCATTGTCGGCAATGTTTTGACAAAATACAAGTAAATATTACCCAGTTTGGGAGCTTTTTAAAAAATTAGGGGAAAGGTCATGTCACCTTGAGGGAAAGGTCGTTGATACCTGAGAGAAGGTGCATGTCAACTTGAGGGAAGGGTCATGGCACATAGAGGGAAAGTTGATGTCAACTTGAAAGAAAGGATAAGGCAACTTGACGGAAAGGCCATGGCATCTTGAAGGAAGGATCATGTCACCTTGACGGAAAGGTCATGAAGCCTTGAGGGAAAGGTTATGCCACCTTTATAGAAAGGACAGGGAATCTTGATGTATGGAATGCAACCCGTAAGGCGAATACAGGGAAGTTATCCGCCGTATGAATTCGCTGCCCGGCAATATTCGGCGAGAAACAACAATGGTTTCACCATTATGACCCGATTATCATTTTTTTGGAAAATATAACACATTTGGCAAATATTCAAAATGATCATCAGAAATTACAAGTTCGACTTTTTCTTGTTGGGCGGTTGCATAAATGATCGCATCGGCAAAACTCAGTTTGTACTGTTGTGATAATTCAGAGGCGAGCAATGCTAGAGATTCCGTTAATGCAATGACATTGGCCTGTTGAGTCAGGGAAATTATTTCCATCGCCAATATCTTATCTCGTTCTCGGCAAATCCATTTATGCAGTTCGTATTGGATTGATGTTGGCACGATGAGATCATTAAAATTAGTCAAGTAAGGAGAAAAATCATCTGCTAAGCTATCGTCGGTAAGCCATTCTATCCAACCGCAAGTATCAACAATAATCCTCATATTCTTTCACTACGATCACGAATATTTTCTGTATTTGCCCCTTTTAAAATTCCTCGAAATGATTCAATGGAAGATTTAGGCATGAGCGTAATGGAATCACCTTTTACTTCAACCACAAATTTTTGTCCAACTTTCAGATGTAAGGAATCAAGGATTTCTTTGGGTATGGCAACTTGGTATTGTTCTGACATGATGACTTCTTGCATTTGAAATTCTCATAAATAAGAGTTGTAGGGCGCGAGCGTATTAGCGTAATGCGCCGCATGATTTAAACCCATCAATTCGATAAAGGGAAATGGAGTCAGGTCGATTTGGCCCGCTTGCTTCATTGCCACTGTTCCTTGAGACCGTCACGGGTGTACAAAACGGGTTCGTCTTCCATGCCACGCAGGGCTTGACCCATGGCGAACTCGGCAAATTCGGCATCGCTCCACTCGCCGGTAGCAAACGATGAATCCTTTGCTTTACCGAAGCGGTCGGCGAGAAACTCGACAAAATCGTATACTTCGGCTTGCTTTTCAGCCGGTAAGTCTTGGAGTTTTTCAATCAGTTCGGCGTATCCCATAGTAGTCTTTCTCTTAATGCCTAAGGGTAAGATGTGCGGTACGCAAACCCTTCGACTACGCTCAGGGCAAGCACACCGCAACCTAGATTGCATTATCACTAAAAACACCCTCAAGTCACAATCACACTGACCGGATCAGTCCAAACACCCTCGCCGCCGCTGCCGATGGCACGGATGCGAAACCAGTAGGTTTGGGCGGGGGTTAGTCCTTCCGGCAGAATATGGGTTCTGGTTGCCGAGTGGGTGGCATGTTGCTTGTACCTTGCAATGTTAGGGTCGCCTGAGTCATTTGTACATCATAGCTTTTTGCCCCGGCGAGACGTGCGACATGCAGCATTAATGTACCGCTTTTTGGGCCGTGGGTAATTTTAAAATCGGCGGACTGGCAAATTCCCGCCGTGGGGGGGATCAACACAATGCTGTTGAATTAAGGATTTCTCCGTCGTTCCGGCAGGGAGCGCCGGAACCTAGGCTCCATGGACGGCGCGGATTTAGGGCATCCATGCAATCTGGATGCATGAGGGACAATCCCTTTGTCCCTCACCCTTCGGGCAGCAAAGCTGTGCAAATCGGCTATCCTGCCGATTTGTCCGGCGATCCATGCCGGAATGACGGCTTATTTCAACAGTACAGTATTGGTGTCTAGGGGGTTGCAATCATAGAACTGGGCGGTGAACGCCAGTTAAACGGTAACGGCATCAGCTTGCAAGACGACGGGCAAGTACACCGGGTACGAGTGGTCTTGGGGTGACTCCATTGGATGATATGAAACACGGCAACCACTGATGTGTGTTCTGATTCTGGTCTAGGTTGCCAACCCAGACCAGAATATTCGATGGCAGTTTTGCGGTTGCGCGTCAGTCTCCCGCCGAGTCCGCCGGTGCCAAGTCAGGCACTTTGAGCGGGTTCGGGTCCGGTGGCATCGCTGTTTTCGCAGCCGC
>CAIWDB010000422.1 GCA_903911305.1 uncultured Methylococcaceae bacterium
AAAGCCTTGTCTGTCCAGCGGACTTTCATGGGTCCAAACCGAACCTAGCGCGAACCTCTTCAACCGAATGAAGCCTGCCCTCATCCGCGTCCTGCAAACCCGCCTCAATAGATTGGCGAACATATATTTCATACATCAAATCATCCCAAGTGGCGTTTGCAGGGAGATTTTCCACCAATTCGTGAGCTTGTGACTTTAAATTGTTTACTGACACGGGTTTTCTCCAAAGTATATTAAACTTGAGTTTGGGAGCCAGCCATCAGGCTAATTCAATCGTCCGCACTTCAAGGCCAAGCTTCATGAACCTAAACCCAAACTTCTTCATAGATCTGCTCTATCGGAATCTCCAACCCCACCGAAGCCAACGGTATCGTCATGCCGTCGGTGTATATCGTCACATTCCAGTCGGATTCTTCCCGCCGCCATACCCGCACGTCCATACAATCGGTGGAAACCAGTATATATTCCTGCAAACTCGGCAAAGCTTGGTAATCGCGGCGTTTATCCCCGGTATCGAATTTGGCAGTGGAGGAAGACAATACTTCGACAATTAAACTCGGTTTTTCGCGGTAATAGGGATTGGGGGATTTTTCGCAGGAGACCATCACATCCGGGTAGTAATAAGCATCGGACTGGTTCAGTTTGGCTTTGACATCGGCCATGAATACCCGGCAAGGCGAGCCTTTTAGATGAGTGCGCAGAATTGTGGAGATATTCAGGCTGATGAAATTGTGGATGTCGGTGGTTCCGGTCATTGCATAAATAAAACCGGCGACATATTCATGCTTGATAGGGCTGGTGATTTCCATTTCCAAATACTCCTCATGGGAAAGTCGGGTTTGGGCGAGTGCGGGTTGGTTCATGGGAGACTCACTAATTAAGGCATTGCAGCATCAGGCATGCATCAGGGTTGGCGGTCGGTGCGGAAGTGTACCCAGACACCGACGGGGGCAATTCACATCCCGCCAAACCCAAGCATAAAGCCAACAGAAAGCCGAATGCAAACGGGACATGAAAGATTGAGGGGAGCAAAAGGCAATTTCATGAAATGTTCCTTAAATATGACCAGCCTGACCGCTGGCGGTGTTACTTGCTACGATTCTTCTACGTTTTTCGTGTCGTGTCCAAAGGGATGGTGGGGACGAGAAAGGCTAGAGACTAAGAAAAGTAGTTTTACTGGTTTTATCACTGAAAATGCATTGTGTCAAACGTAAAAAAAGAAACCCAAGCCAGTCTTTTAACTTGGACGTGTCAAATGTGTAACGCCCTAGAAACAAACCTTTAGCAACAATCAAAGCGTGATCATTCAACGCAAACCCTGCACTTGCTATAAAATATCCGACAAAAGGTATCTATTGGAAAACATCATTCCCTGAATTACCGGGGTAAATCCACTGAACGGGAACGCTTGCGCTTAGTCGCTAGGACAACTAAACATGACACAACAAACTTTGGTCTTCGACCGCGAATTAATCCGACGCTATGACCGGCAAGGGCCGCGTTACACATCTTATCCCACTGCCGTGCAATTCACCGACCGCTTTGGGGTTGCGCAATACCTTGAACACGCCCGTCGAACCAACGAGGCAGCCAAACCCGCCCCGCTATCACTTTATTTTCACATACCCTTTTGCGCAACAGTATGCTTTTATTGCGCTTGCAACAAGGTGGTGACAAAAAACCAAGCGCATACCCTGCGCTATCTCGATAGCTTATGCCTTGAAATCGAACGGCAGGGTAGGTTGTTTGAAACTAGCCGAAAGGTGGAACAACTACACTGGGGTGGGGGTACGCCAACATTCCTCAATCAGCAGCAGATGGGGCGTTTGATGGATCAAGCTCGCCGCCATTTTTCGTTGCTCGATAATGACGAAGGTGAATATTCCATTGAGATTGACCCCCGCACAGTCGATGCAGGGCGGATTGTGTTCTTGCGCGAGTTGGGTTTCAATCGGATTAGCCTAGGCGTTCAAGATTTTGATGAAACCGTGCAGCGGGCGGTCAACCGGATACAATCCGAGGAGCAGACTTTGGGGATCATCGCCGCAGCCCGTAAGTCCGGGTTTTTGTCCATTAGTCTGGATCTTATTTATGGATTGCCTCACCAGTCTGTCGCTAGTTTTGACACCACACTGAATAGAGTCATTGATGCCAGCCCGGAGCGCATTTCAGTCTTCAATTACGCGCATCTACCCCACTTGTTCAAGACGCAGCGTCAGATTGACGAAAACACCTTGCCCTTGCCGGAAGAAAAGCTAAGGATATTGCACCACGCCATCGAAAAATTAACGGATGCGGGCTATATCTACATCGGCATGGATCATTTTGCCAAACCGGATGACGAATTGGCGATTGCGCAGCGCAAAGGCAAGTTATCGCGGAATTTCCAAGGTTACGCCACCCACGGCGAATGCGATATTGTAGGGTTGGGGGTCAGTGCGATTGGGCGAGTAGGCAGCAGTTACAGCCAGAACGAACGTGATTTGGAGCAATACCAATCGCGCATTGAAGCCGGCGATTTGGCGGTATTCCGTGGTATTGAATTAACGGATGATGATGTATTGCGGCGCGAGGTGATTAATCAACTGATTTGCCATTTTGAATTGAAAACAGAGGATTTTAAAACCCGGCACGGGTTCGAATTTTGGGGCTATTTCGTTGTCGAACGTGAAGAATTGACTGGAATGCAGCAAGACGGTTTATTAAGTATGGATGATACAGGGATTATAGTATTGCCCGCAGGGCGGTTGTTGATTCGAAACATATGCATGGTTTTCGATAAATATCTAAATAATGTGGCTGATGACAAGCTTCGGTTTTCCAAGGTGATTTGACGGGGCTATTAGGCTACCTACGCCATAGTGCAAACAAGCCAAATGCCAGCCCCATGCTCAAAAAACCCATTAAGAAATTTAACCAATAGGGCCAGTGAGTGCGTTGCTCAAATACAAAAGGTACAAAAAAAAGCAGGGAGAGTGGCACTAGATAAAATATGTCACGGGCATAGTCGCTGGCTTTGGTTGCATCCTTAGTGTCCCAATACAGCCAAGTCATTGAGAGCATGGATACCAAGGGCAATGTCACAACAAATGCCCCAAGCGTGGGGAAGCGTTTTGCTATTTCAGAGGATGCCAATATGATGCCCGTGGTCAATCCGAGCTTGATTAGGAATAGCAGCACATGAACTCCCAAAGAATAAATATTACGGTTTGTTGAGTTTGGTGGGGCTTTGTTTGTGGAAAATCAACACCGCCATGGCGGTAAGCGGGAGCATCAACGATAATACGAATCCATCTAAGGCAGGTGCTGCCGTATTACCCATGCCCGCAAGTATTTGGTGCGCCAAGTAGGCTAAGTAATAGGCTAGGAACAGAAAGCCTTCCCATCGCTGGATGGTAAACCCGGTCATGAATACGGGTGCGCAGGCCAAGGCAACCATGATCATAATGGGAACGTCAAATCGAAGGGCATCAATGGAAACGGGGATACCGTCAGGCGCCACTAATCCCGTTAAGCCGATTACCGCGAGGATGTTGAATATATTGCTGCCCACCACATTGCCCACGGCAATGTCGCGTTCGCCGCGCAGACTGGCAATGACTGACGTGGCAACTTCGGGCAGCGAGGTGCCGACGGCGATGATGGTCAGGCCGATCATCAATTCGCTGACGCCCAAATCAAGGGCGATGCGCACGGCTCCATCGACTAGCCAACGGGACCCCAGTACCAACATAATGACTCCACCCGCGACATAGGCTAGATCAATTTTCCAAGCCCGAGGCGTTTTTTCTTCCTCTCCTACGCCATATTCACGTTCATATTCTTCTTGGATTGCTTTGCTTTCTTTGCGGCTTTGGCGGATTAGAAAAACGGTATAAGCAACGATCATCAAAAATAATAGTAATCCGTCAAACCGACTGATCTTGCCGTCCAAACCCAATAGTGGCAACAACAGGGATGCGCCGATCATAATCGGCATATCCATACGGATCAATTGCTGAGCGACAGCCAATGGGGCGATCATAGCGGACAGTCCCAAAATGAACAGTATGTTGAAAATATTGCTGCCCACCACATTCCCAATGGCAATGTCGGACTCGCCCGTATAGGCGGCATGGGTGCTTACCGCCAATTCAGGCGAGCTAGTGCCAAAGGCCACTATGGTCAAACCCACTACCAAGGGTGGGATGCCCAATGAGGCTGCCAGTTTGGAAGCCCCCCTGACCAAGGATTCGGCCCCTGCAACGAGTAGAGCTATCCCCGCGATCAACAAAATGGCTGTAAACATATTTATCCTCTTCAATAATTGAAATTCTTAATAGGGTCAAGATTCCCCGTCTAGGCACCCTCTCCATTGTTAGATTGGTGATTCGGGCTAGCGGGAAATGTGGGACGCTCATTATCTGTTATTGCGGATGCTTCATTCCGTTATAATTCTTCGTTTTACTCATTTCCCAAATTCTAAGGAAGTTTATGGATCTCGCATACATTGTATCTGGCCTTTCGGTCGGTGTGTTGGTAGGGCTTACCGGTGTGGGTGGTGGCTCGCTGATGACCCCGCTATTGGTTTTTTTGTTTGGATTTGCCCCAACAACGGCTGTGGGCACTGATTTGCTGTTTGCCGCCATTACAAAAAGCGGAGGGGTTGCAGTTCATCACAACAGCCATGGTTCTGTGGAATGGAAAATTGTCGGTTTGTTGTGCGCGGGCAGTTTGCCGGGTGCCCTTGCGGTTATTTTCATATTGAAATTTTTCGATATACCCCAAAAGGAACTTGCCACAGTGATGAGCCATTCACTTGGCGTGGCGCTTATTCTAACCTCGTTAGCCTTGTTTTTCCGCAATAGGCTGAAAAAGGCCGGTTTTGAAACCGAGTCGCATCAACCGGGACGCTTTCACCACTTGCAAGGCCCGACCACGATTTTGGTCGGCTTAGGTTTGGGGATACTGGTCACTCTATCGTCCGTGGGTGCGGGTGCGCTTGGTACAGTTGCCTTGTTTTTTCTGTATCCTCGGCTTCCTACGCTAAAGATTGTCGGTACTGACCTCGCACACGCCATACCACTGACAACCGTTGCAGGTTTGGGCCATTTATACATGGGCAATGTCGATTTTGTCCTGCTGGGTAGCCTTTTGGTAGGTTCGCTGCCGGGCATTTGGGTGGGCAGCCATTTGAGCGCCAAAATCCCTGAATCTATCTTGCGGCCTATGCTTGCATCGGTGTTAATGCTAATCGGTTTGAAATTTGTGTGGCCAATAATCGCCAGATTCTGAGAAAACAGCCGGTTTCGTGAAATTTTTTTAATCAGTTCAATCCGAACCCCATAGGCTGAATCAGATAGTTGCGAAAATGTCACGCGCGTATTTTCAAGCCAATAATAAATATATAAATTATCATCTAGTGATGGAGGTTTATGCTAGATTTCTTTGATTTTTGATGCATTTTTTAGGGCCGATGGAACACACTCATAAGCAAATTAAATTGATCTATATCAAAAAATTTAATGAAATGTATTGAAATGCTTTGTTCACGAATTTAAAATGTAAACCACTCGCTAGAGTTGTGGGTTTTGAGCCTCGCTCTTGCAGGGTAGGCAGTGTTGTTAAGCACAGCCAAATCCTTTTGCTTACGTCTTTAACAGGCGTTGTTTTTTAACTTTTTAATTTAAGAGGTAGCTCAAAATGGAACAAGAAAAAGATAATTTCTGGTTGTACATAGCTGGTCTGATCATTGCCACGATCGTTCTGGTTCTGATGTTGAAATCCAGAGAGATGGAAGTTAGTGGTGCTGGCGAAGCTCAGCAGCAACTCAAGTCAGAAGTGGAAAGACAGATGCAAAATAAAAAATAACTCTTTTAAAAGAGTTATAAAGTAGGCGGTCTGGGTATCACTTGTGTGATACCTATAGGAAGTAAAAAAAAATAATACTTGCCGCCTGGAGGAGTAGATAGCTAAATATCTTGTTGCACGAAGCTTAGGGTTTACAACAACATAATAAGAACAACAGTGTTGTTAGCTGCTTCGTGTAACAAGATTTTTCAGGATCGGAACTTATGCAAATCTGGGTAGATGCCGATGCGTGTCCAAATCCAATCAAAGAAATATTGTTTCGTGCGGCAACCAGAGTCAAACTTAGTCTAACCTTAGTCGCCAACAGACCCGTCCGAATCCCCCCTTCACCTTATATCAAATGCGTTACCGTTGGCTCCGGCTTTGATGTAGCGGACAACTGGATTGCCCATCAGGTTTCTTCTGGAGACCTTGTTATCACTGCCGATATCCCGCTCGCAGCAGCCGTTATTCAAAGGCAGGCATTTGCTTTGAATCCTCGTGGCGAACTTTATAGCCAAGAAAACATCAGTGAGCGTTTGACGATGAGGAATTTTATGGAGGAATTAAGAAGTTCCGGTGTCGATACCGGCGGGCCGTCAAGTTTCAGCCAAGCTGACCGCCAAGCATTTGCCAATCAACTAGACCGTTTTTTGAGTTTGAATGCCAACCGTATGAAAGTTTGAATGCCGGGTGTGTTTCTCAATTGCCCACATTGACGAATTGCCGGTACTCAATGCCGGTTCAATATCCATTCCAACACCATCTTGCTACCGAAATAACCCAACATCAAGGACGTAAAACCACCTAAGGTCCAGCGTATCGCGATTTGTCCGCGCCAGCCTTGGCGAACGCGCCCCAACAGTAATACCCCAAAAACCAGCCAAGCAAAAATGGATAGCACCGTCTTATGGACCAAATGCTGGGCAAAAAGATTTTGTACGAATAAAAATCCAGTCAATAATGAAAAGCTGAGGAGGACAAAGCCTGCACCCATTAGTTGGAACAATAATTTTTCCATAGTTTGCAGTGGGGGCAAGGAACGTATCAAACCCTTAGCATGATGGCTCCTTAGATGCCAGTCTTGCAAAGCCAGCAACAAGGCTTGCAAGGCGGCCATGTTGAGGAAGCTATAGGCCAGCATGGACACTAGGATATGCATGTCCATTTGCCAAGAATGAACTTTTAGCGCATGCGCCTCTTCCGGGACAACCACCTTCAAAAAAATGATTGCCGCATTCAATGGAAAAATGATCACGCCAAGTTTGTCCACCGGCTTGGTGAAGGCTGCCAGCAGCAAAATCGTGACAATGCTCAAGCCAGCCAAGGATGACACGCTCAGAAAGCTGAAATTCACAGTGCCTGCCCGGTCACACATGTCGGACAGGCTGGCTCCGTGGAGCAAGGCGGCCAGCCAACCCAATCCTAGGATTCTAAACCGAAGCCACGGATTTTTTGTCGTGGCGATGTAATCAGTTTGCAAGGAATGGACTAACGCGGCACTGGCTGCGAGATAGGCTAGGATGGCGAAAATACTGAATAGACTTGTGCTCATGGTTTTAGGCTCTCCTCAAGCCCGTAGTTTGTCACAAGTTAGAATGAAGTTGAAGGCTTCCGAAATTAAAATAGAGGCTTGGATGCCTTCTTAAATTTCCCCGACACTTCGCCTGACAACGATATATTGTCTGGGTTTAGTACCATCACCGGGGCGCCGGGTTTAAGATTGAATTTTTCCAATTCCGCCCAGATGACGTTGGGACTGGTCGTCAATTCAAAGAAATAGCGTTTGTTGGTCAGATCCACCACGGTACGGTATTCAGTGTTATAAATGCCAAACCCTTTGTACGGCGCGCCAAATGGCACCGAGACATTGCGGGCAATTGCCAGTACGCCGGATACCGCTTCGCGTTCAGATTTTGGTTCGGGTGGCAGCATTGCCAAAAAATAAGAGGCCCGCTGAAACCGATCCCTAGGGTTGACATTCCCGGGTAAAGGCATGGTGCTGCTAGGCTTTGAGAAGTCTTGGTTTTTCAGTAATATAAGTTGTTCGTCATAGGTCGGGTCGTTAGTCATCACTTTGAATTCACGACCATGATGGATCAATGGCTTGCCATTCACATATTCAATGATGGCGGAGTCCCCGCTGGCATCCTCAATGGCAAGGTGGACGGTCGTTTTGGTGCCTCTGGCCTCGGCCATGATCAATTGCACATTATCCATCAAAGCCAATGCTTCCGTGACGGTCGCTGCATTGTCCAATAGATATTGTGCCCAAAGCCCTGCGTGTATTCCCGGTTTGCTTGGGTCGCGTGATCCAAAGTCGGCAGCGTTGAGAAACAGCATGTGGGCCGCCAAGCCTTTCTCGTTAAACCCGTCGGCTGTGCCGATGCCGTAAATCGTAGTGACCAAACTGCCGTACTTCGATGTCCATTTGTGAGGATTTTCTTTGATAATCTCTTCGTGTCCCAACATCCCACCATGACGCTGGATGCCACGGGGAAAGACAGTCAATACTGGTTCGGTCGATTCCGGCCAATCCATGGTTCTGCTGACGACGACCACAAGATCATTGTCATTCCACAGGATTCGGGAGCAGGCATCGGCTTGCTGCGTTAATGCAATACCTAAAGTAACGGTTGCGAATGCGATCCAAACGGTTGCTCTAAAGGATTTGAATGTCATGTTGTTATTCCAAAGCTTAGTGGGTGTTGATGAAAGGCAGAAATATCGCAAGGATGTCAAAACGGGGAGCATCAAAGGTTTTTTGATGCTCCGTGGTAACTACGTCCAAATGTCCTCATAAATCAGTTCGATGGGAATTTCCAGGCCAACCGAATTGAAGGGTATAACCATGCCGTCGGTGTAAATGGATGCCGACCAGCCAGATTCGTCCCGCCGCCATACCCGCACATCCATGCATTCTTGGGAAACCAAAACATACTCTTGCAGGCTTTCCAAGTTTTGGTATTTGAGTCGTTTTTCACCGCTGTCATACTTGGCGGTGGATTCTGACAATACTTCGACGATCAAGCTCGGCTGTTGGCGGTAATAGCGATTGGGCGAGGGTTCGCACGACACCATCACATCCGGGTAATAAAACGCATCGGCCTGTACCAGCTTGGCTTTGACATCCGCCATGAACACCCGGCAAGGCGTGCCTTTTAGTTGGTTACGGAGGAAGCTGGCTATATTTAAGCAGATGAAATTATGACTGTCACTGGTTCCAGTCATCGCATAGATTTGACCGGCGACATATTCATGCTTGACCGGGCTTGCCTCTTCCAAGTCAAGATATTCCTCGTGGGATAGATGGGGGATGATTGCTGGTACGTCGTTCATGGCTTCACGACACTGATTTAAGCACTCTGTAAAAACTCATTTGAATCCGTTCAAGCTGAACTTGTCGGAGCCTGTTCGCCCTTCGACAAGCTCTCAAGAAACAGCCTTTTTGTGGCAGTAAAATCATGAAGTTACCGACCACCAAAAATTCGTCAAACAGCGAAAAGCACGGCTGTTTCTTGGTAACGCCTTGCCCCGTGCGCGGGGCTTACTTCGCTCAGGGCGAACGGTTTTAAATCAGTTTAGCTGATTGACTTAGGAGAACTGATCTGAATTCTTTTGCTTCCATTTGCGTACACCGAAATGAGCCAGTGCGGCAACCAGACACAACGATAGTGTGCCGGGTTCCGGTACGCTACTACTTACAATGTTCAAAACGAAAGAATCGGCATTTCCCCCGCTGCCCCACGTCCATGTATATGTCCCTACATTCAGGCCAAGGCTGCTGAAGGTTTGATTATTCCAAGTCGCATCACCCGTTATTGATGTCCCAAACACATAACCGAATGGAACTTGAATTGCTTCTAAACGGACTATACCAATTATATTGGTAGAGCCAGAACTGCTATTTAAGTAGGAGTCAACACTGCCAAAAGAGCTAGGCCCAGCCAAACTCCCCTCATATAAATCGATTGACACAAAAGGTGGGGAGCCTAGGACGATTATATTCTGATTCGAATTAATAATACCATTACCACCAGTTGATCCTATGTACTTAGTTAAGCCAGCAAGGTTTAAGGACCCTGAACCGGTGGCGACGACATTACTACCGACTTGGCTAACATTGGTGATAAAACTGGCCTGACAGGTGTTTGCCGTTGCCAAAAAAGCCAAAGAACACAAGATCGAACTCAAAATTTTCATGTACGTATCCTCTATTTTTAATGAATGGGCGAATAAATACAGGATGTTCGTGATGTTGTCAATGGATTTTTGTAGCGGTGCAATGCGCGTAATGGTAGCTCCGTCGTGACTCATCGTTTGCCATCTATGGACGATGGATTCCGGCATCCTTGCCGGAATTACGAGTTACCCAACCCCTAACTTAATGGCGTGGTGCCGGAGCGTGGGAACGATCAATGGTGTCAATGAATTTAAGCCAATGCCTTGGAGTTTTTGGGATTACGGAAAATCAAGGGCTTGACATTCCCCAATTCAGAATCATTCCTCGCCTTGAAAATGGCTTCGTATACTCTCTCTCGGTCAGGTGACAGGCTGCAAGCCGGATCGGTGTTATGCATGTCCCCAGTCAACAAGTAAGCTTGGCAATGGCAACCGCCAAAGTCCTTGGCCTTCTCCGGGCAGGACCGGCAGGGTTCTTTCATCCACTCGTAGCCTCGGAAATGGTTGAAGGCTTCGGAGTGATGCCAAATGTCGTAAACGCTCATGTCTTTGACGTTGGGGCACACAAGCCCCGGCAGTTCACGTGCGGAATGGCAGGGCAGGGCAGTGCCGTCGGGTGCGATAGTGAGGAAGGTGGTTCCCCAACCGTTCATGCAGGCTTTCGGACGGTCTTCGTAAAAGTCGGGGATGACGTAATAAATCTTCATCTTCCCTTTGACGGTTTCCTTGTAAGCTTGGGTGATCGCTTCCGCTTCCTCGAATTGTTCTTTGGTAGGCAACAGTTGGTCTCGGTTCAAATGCGCCCAACCATAATATTGAGTGTTCGCCACTTCCAAGTAGTCTGCGCCCAGTTCCGTTGCCATGTCCAAGATTTCCCGAATTTGGTGGATGTTTTTTCGGTGTACGACGACGCATAGAACCATCGGATATCCGTGCTTTTTCACCAAGTGGGCAACTTCCTTCTTGTGTTCAAAGGATTCAGTGCCGGCCAGTTCGTCGTTAAGCGTTTTTTCCGGGGATTGGATGCTGACCTGAATGTGGTCGAGACCGGCTTCCTTCAATTCGACAATTTTGGCTTCCGTCATGCCGTAACCGGACGTGATCAAATTGCTGAAATAGCCGAGTTGTCGGGCGTGTTTGACCAAGATGGGCAAATCTTGACGGGTAAGCGGCTCACCCCCTGAAAAGCCCAATTGCACCGCACCCATAGCCCTTGCTTCACTGAGCACCCTCAGCCAGTCGTCAGTGCCAAGTTCGTTTTTGATGCTGGCAAAGTCTATCGGATTGGCACAATACGGGCATTGCAACGGGCAACTGTAAGTCAGTTCAGCCAGCAGCCAACGGGGGGAGGTGATGGTTTGGTTAACTGACCCAGCCATTTTCAATTGCGACCTCTAGGAAGCTAAATATGTCATTTTTCAAACCGGTCTGGTTGAACTTTGCTTCCAACTCAGCCAATATTTCTTCCGCATTATGTGCCCCGTCGCACAATTTTAAAATTTCAGTGGAAGGCACATTCAACTCAACGATTCCTTCGGGGTAGAGGATCACATGTTTTTTTTGGGTTTCTTCCCATTGCAATCGGAGAGTTGATGAAAAAGTTAACTTTTTGGTAGGATAACCAGAGGCTGTTTCACGAGGTCCGTGATCACATCCGTAACCGCACCCTGGATCTGGTTGACGTCATTGGTGATGCGGGAAAGAAAATCCCCGGTGCGGCCTTTCGCATAAAAATCATGCGAG
>CAIWDB010000423.1 GCA_903911305.1 uncultured Methylococcaceae bacterium
GGTCGAGGGCGTGGGTGGTTGGGAGGTTCCTCTAAACAATAAAGAAAGGGTGTCGCATTTGGCTTGTGCGCTCAAACTGCCTGTCATATTGGTGGTCGGAATGAGATTGGGCTGCTTAAACCATGCGTTTATGACCCATGACGCTATGATCCGGTCGGGCGTTTCAATTAAAGGATGGATCGCCAATTGTATTGATGCGGACTTTCTCAGCCTTCAAGAAAATATCCAAACCTTGGAATCTGGGCTGACTTTTCCATGCCTGGGCGTGATTCCCCATTGCACTGATTTGGAAGAATTGAAGCAGGTTCGCTTTGATGAAAAGGTTTTTTTCAGGGTATTTCACTAAGAAATCTTGCTTACGATGCCCGTATAAGTTAAATTTCCCCATCCCAGTAAGTTCAGATCGTTGTCAGCGGAACCGTAGCTAGCTTCCTAGAGCATTCCGCTGGTACATTTTGCGCCGTGTTTATGGTAGCTTGTGCGGTAAGACTTAAGTTGTAGCATCGTTAAGATGGGGGTGAACATCATGGTTGAGTCTGAACATGATGCGGATAAAGGTGAAAAAACCATCATATTAAGACCCAATGGCTCGCTTAGTCGAAGGCAGGCATTGGCATTGCTGGCTTTTTGTGGCCTGGTGATGGGGGCAGTGGGTTTTTTTTGCTTTCTGGTCGGGGCTTGGTTGGTATTGCCATTTTCTGGCTTGGAATGGCTGTTGTTGGCTTATTGCCTTCATTTAAGCCTTAAGCAAAGCCAGCAGCGTGAGGTGATCATCATCACCGATTCCTTGGTGCAAGTGGAAAAAGGGCGATATCGCCCGGAACAAACATACCAATTTCAGCGGGCTTGGGTCATGCTCGACTGGATGCAGTCACCGATTCAAGGTCGGCCTAGTCGGTTGGCTTTAAAGTTGCATGGAAAAGAAGTGGAAATAGGCCGGTTTTTGGTGGAGTCCGAGCGGCAGGCTTTAGCTAGGGAGTTGAAAGTCCTGTTGGGATGAGGGCGATTTTAAAACTAAAAGATTTTTTTTTAAGTAATTGAAGAGAGGGCTCCGTGAAGAAAACATTACAACTGCTGACCAGTTTCTGGTCGGTGATCTGGGGAGTTGCATATGCCGAAACAGGCACTGGCACTGGCGTGGGGTGGGGTGCGCTGAACTTGCCGGCAGGCGTCACTCCTGACAGCCATGACATACATGACTTGCACATGACGATCCTATGGATCTGTGTGGCCATCGGGGTTCTTGTCTATGGCATATTGATCTATTCACTCATCCACCACAGAAAATCCAAGGGTGTTGAACCCGCTAAGTTTCATGAAAATACGGTGTTGGAAGTTGTCTGGACTATCATCCCTTTTGTGATCTTGATCGCGATGGCTGTGCCTGCCACCAAGGTTATGATGAAGGTTTACGATACCAGTGAATCGGAGATGTCCATCAAGGTCACGGGCTATCAATGGAAGTGGCGATATGAATACCTGACAGACGGTTTAGGCAAGGGTATTGATTTCTTTAGTTCGCTTGATGCCAAGAGCAACGAGGCACGTCAACTGGGTTCCAAAATTGATCCGTCAACGGTTGATCATTATTTGTTGAACGTTGACAATCCCCTAGTCATTCCGGCAAACAAAAAAATCCGCATTCTGCTGACTGCGGCTGATGTGTTGCATGCTTGGTGGGTGCCTGAGTTTGGCTGGAAGAAGGATGCAATCCCCGGTTTTGTCACCGATGGTTGGATTAAGGTCGAGCAACCCGGCATCTATCGTGGGCAGTGTGCTGAATTGTGCGGCAGGGATCATGGATTCATGCCTATCGTCGTCGTGGTGAAGTCAGAGGCAGAATACAAGCAATGGGTGGCTGAGCAGTTGGGTAAAAAAGAAGCCAACAAGCCGGATATAAGCAAATCCTTGACGCTTGAAGAGTTGAATGCCAAAGGCAAGGAAGTTTATGCGGCCAACTGCGCGGCTTGCCATATGCCTAATGGTGAAGGCATGGCGGGTACGTTCCCAGCCATTAAGGGGAGTAAAGTCGCAACCGGCCCTATCGCTGACCATGTGAAAATGGTGTTACACGGCAAAGCGGCCATGCCCGCATTCAAAGACCAATTGAATGATGTCGAGACCGCTGCTGTGGTGACCTATCAGCGAAATGGTTTTGACAATAACAAGGGTGATTCGATTCAACCAGCCGACATCCAGGCGTACAAATAATTTTCGAGAATTTGAGGTAAATGACAATGTCAGTAGCAACTCACGACGATGCCCACGCCCATGATCATCACGATCATGGCCCCGCCAAGGGGTTTATGCGGTGGGTGACGACTACCAACCACAAAGACATCGGTACTCTCTACCTGATTACCGGTCTTATCATGTTCTTCGTCGGCGGCGCGATGGCGCTGGTTATACGCGCGGAGCTTTTTGAACCGGGTTTGCAATATGTAGATCCGCATTTCTTCAACCAAATGACCACGCTGCATGCGTTGATCATGGTTTTTGGCGCGGTGATGCCCGCATTTGCCGGTTTGGCCAACTGGATGATTCCGATGATGATCGGCGCTCCAGACATGGCGCTGCCACGCATGAATAACTGGAGCTTCTGGCTTCTGCCGTTCTCGTTTGTGATGCTGGCCAGCACATTGTTCATGGATGGCGGTGCAGCGGCGGCGGGTTGGACGCTTTACCCGCCATTAGTGTTGCAGACCGGTAATGCGCTTCCCTTTACAGTGTTCACGGTGCATATGTTGGGTATGTCCTCCATCATGGCGGCTATCAACATCATTGTCACCGTGTTCAATATGCGCGCGCCCGGCATGACCATGATGAAGTTGCCGCTGTTTGTATGGACGTGGGTGATTACGGCATTTTTACTGATTGCGGTCATGCCTGTGTTTGCCGGTGCTGTGACGATGCTGTTGACCGATAAGTTCTTCGGCACCAGCTTTTTCAATGCGGCTGGCGGCGGTGACCCGGTGCTTTACCAGCATTTGTTCTGGTTTTTTGGTCACCCGGAAGTTTACATTTTGATCTTACCGTCCTTTGGTATCATTTCTTCCATCATCCCGACTTTTTCGCGCAAGCCGCTGTTTGGTTATGCCTCAATGGTTTATGCGACTTCCGCCATCGGTTTGTTGTCCTTCATTGTATGGGCGCATCACCAATACACCGTGGGCATGCCCTTGGCCGGTGAACTCTACTTCACCTATGCCACTATGTTGATTGCAGTGCCTACAGGCGTGAAAGTGTTCAACTGGTTGGCGACCATGTGGAAAGGGGCAATGACCTTTGAAACCCCGATGTTGTTTGCCATTGCCTTTGTGGTTCTATTCACAATGGGCGGATTCACTGGCTTGATGATGTCCATCTCGCCGGCCGATTTGCAATACCATGACACGTATTTCATCGTAGCCCATTTTCACTATGTGTTAGTGCCCGGTGCGGTATTTGCATTGTTTGCCGCGACATACTATTGGCTACCCAAGTGGACGGGTCATATGTATGATGAACGTTTAGGCCAATTGCATTTCTGGCTGACGACGATTTCCGTGAACATCTGTTTCTTCCCGCAACATTTTGTGGGTTTGGCTGGTATGCCCCGCCGCATTCCCGATTATGCCGTTCAATTTGCCGAATTCAATGCAATGTCCAGTGTCGGTGCGTTTGTATTCGGTTTCTCCCAATTGATTTTCGCCTACGTCATTTACAAAGCCATTCAAGGCGGTGAAAAGGCCACTAGCGAAGTTTGGGAAGGTGCGGAAGCTCACGGGCTGGAATGGCATTTGTCATCGCCTCCTCCGTACCATAGCTGGACGGTAGCCCCGGAAAAAGAAATAATTTCGGATTTGCACTGAAATCCCAAGCCAATCCCGCTCTTCAAAAGAGCGGGATTGACGGCATGAAAAAATGGACACGCGAAAAAAAAACATTATTTTAGCCGCGATCATAGCCTTGTTTGCTATATCGCTTTACATTTTCTCGATTATGAAAGTAGTTCTGTCAAAATAGGCATCCGTTGTAGTGGAAAATAAAGAGTTGCAAAAAGCCAATGCCCGGCTGGTGTGGCGAATTGTAGCCATTGCTGTGTTGATGTTCGGTTTCGGGTTTGCCATCGCCCCTTATTACGATGCAGTGTGTAGCTTTTTCGGCATAAGTGGGCGGGTGAAGGAAGCGAGTGTTGAGCAAGCCCTAAAGGTTGATGCCTCAAGGGAAATCGCCGTGGAGTTTGTCACCGTGGTAAACGGACAGATGCCTTTACGGTTTCGTGCTGAAACGAGCAAACTTAAGGTCAATCCGGGGCAATATTACACGGTTAATTTCTACGCAGAGAATACCTCTGACAAGAAATTGGTTGGACGGGCAGTGCCGAGTATCTCGCCGGCGTGGCTATCATCCTTCCTAAAAAAGGCCGAATGTTTTTGCTTTACCGAACAGGAATTTGAACCGCACAAGGAACGCAAAATGCCTGTTCGATTCGTCATTGACCCGGCGGTACAGGCGGACACTAAAGAAATGACACTATCGTACACATTTTTTGACATAACCGAGAAATCACAAACCATTAAGAATTAACTGGGGAATCTCATGGCAAACACTTCCAATGAAGCATATTACATACCGCACAAGGCCAAATGGCCGATTTATGGCTCGATAGGGCTGTTTATACTGTTGGCGGGTTTTGCAAACTATTTAAATGGGGCCAGTTACGGCTCAACCATGATGGTAGTAGGCTTGGGTATCATCGTGACCATGCTGTTTGGCTGGTTTGGAACAGTCATCACAGAAAGTGAAAACGGAATCTTCAACGAACAAGTGGATATGTCA
>CAIWDB010000424.1 GCA_903911305.1 uncultured Methylococcaceae bacterium
ACTTGACCAAGATGAAAATCGTTACATCACCTTGGAGCCTGGGATTTACAAAAAGGACGAGGATCAGAAAAAGCCCATATTCCCAAACCTATTCAGTCGGGCCAGTGGACATGCCTTTATCTGTGTATCCCGTAATGGCAATCAGTTGGAACCCAGGGAATTCCGTGACAAGACTGAAGATGAAGATTCCGAGACCACCGATGGCTACCTCATCATCGGTGAAGACCTATGGAATCCGACAGACGACCTAGAGTTTCTGCCTGATGCTTGGCTACTTAAATCAAGGCGCGGGCCGAATAAAGACAAAAAACCATTTTTTCCGGTCAGGCTGTATTTTGACGAGTTCGGAAAATGTTCGGAAACCGAACCGTTGAAATGGTGGGGCTGGTTTATGAAAGCCCCTTTGCTGTTCGATCCAACGGCGGGCGCGTTTTACGACACCAAAACCAATGAAGGCACCAAGCTGACCAAACTCGGCAGCGAAGGGCGCAGCACATCAACCACCATCACGGCGTTTTCGATACTCAACCAACTGAAGGAAGCAGGTTATCAGGACCAAGACCAAAAACTGCTGAGTTTTACGGACAATCGCCAAGATGCCGCATTGCAAGCCGGACATTTCAACGATTTTGTGCAAGTCGTGAGGTTGCGGGCAAGCATCTATAAGGCATTAAAGGACTCACCCAGTCAGACACTCACTTACACCACACTGGGCGAAGCCATTTTTAATGCGCTTGGATTGCCATTTACGGAATACGCCAACCGTAATGACGAGCCTTCCTTTGCCAATGTCAAACGCCAATATGAAGAGTGTTTAAAGGCTTATTTATCCTATCAGGCTATTGCCGACCTCCGCCGCAGTTGGCGCATTGTGCTACCCAACCTTGAGCAATGTGGACTGTTGACGATTGAGTATTTGGACATGGGTGAGGTTGCGTCAACCGATGCGGCATGGCTTGATGTCCCTTTGTTAAATGAACTAACGGCTTTGGAACGTAAAGAGTTCCTGACCAACATTTTGGATTTTTTCAGGCTTGAATTCGCGATTCATAGCGAGAACTACCTGACCCAAGCCAAACTTAAGGAGCATGAAAAGCAGTTTCGTGAAATGCTTAAAGCCCCGTGGACTTTGGACCGGAATGAGGAGTTGAGGGAGCCGTTTCATATCCGTACCGCGACGTTAAGCAAGACGGCACGGATTTCTTCCAAGAGCCTTGGCCCGGCCAGTTCTTTGGGCAAGTTCATCAAGCTGTATGCCAAACAACGTTGTCCTGACATGAGTTTAAGGGGTGAAAACTACCAGATTTTGATCACCCAACTCATGGCCAAACTGGAAGATGCCGATTATCTTCGTCCCCAGTTGGCCCGAAGCGATCAAAACGAGGACGTTAAAATCTACCGCCTCAAAATCGAGAAGATCGTGTGGACACTCGGCGACGGCCAAACGGTAAAAGTTGACGCGATTAAGCGGCGATCCTACAAAGACCAGCTTGCCAAACCCAACGAGTTTTTCCGGGACATGTATTGCCAAAATTTCTCGCAAGGGAAACGGTTGCGGGGGGAGGACCATACCGGCCAGTTAGGCACCGAGACCCGCATTGAGCGCGAAGACTTGTTCAGGCAAGGCAAGATCAGCGCCCTGTTTTGCTCACCCACCATGGAATTGGGCATCGATATTGGCGGTTTAAGCGTCGTCCACCTGCGCAATGCCCCGCCCAACCCCGCCAACTATGCCCAGCGTTCAGGCCGTGCAGGCCGAAGTGGTCAAGGGGCGCTTATCTTTACTTATTGCTCCAACTATTCGCCGCATGACCGGCATTATTTTCAGCAACAATCAGACTTGGTGGCTGGTGCGGTACAGGCCCCCCGTCTTGATCTGTGCAACAAGGAATTATTGCTGACCCACCTTAATGCATTGGCAATATCCGAAATCGGACTGCCCTGTTTGGTGGAAATGGGTGGGACAAAACCCTCTGTGATGGGTTTTGTCGAGGATGATAACGATAAAATGCCGCTGTCCCCTGCCGTTATCAACGGGCTTAAAATCCCTGCCAGCCTATTCCAAGACATCAAGGCCAGCTTTACCCGCGCCACCCACGATTTTTCGAGTGACTTGGAGAATGGCGCATCCAATTGGTACAGCGACCAATGGCTAGACCAAAGCTTGGGGAATTTGGCCGAAAACCTCGACCAATCGCTCAATCGTTGGCGCAGGCTTTATCGTTCAGCCCGTACCATATTGACGAGGGCTACCCAAACCATCGACAGCGGGACACTCAGCTTAAGCAGTGATGAATATAAAAAGCACAAGCGAAACCTTGACCAGGCAACCCGCCAATTGGATTTGTTGCGTAACAACCTAGGCGGGCGTTCAACGGAGTTGTCCGAGTTCTACCCCTACCGCTATCTGGCTTCCGAGGGGTTCCTCCCCGGCTATAACTTCACCCGTCTGCCGTTACGGATTTTCCTGCCGACAAACAATTCATCGGGTGAGTTCATCTCCCGTCCGCGAGCCATAGCCTTGCGGGAATTTGCTCCGCTCAATGTCATTTATCACAATGGCCGAAAATACAGGGTATCCCAGTTGATTGTTCAGGATGCCGATTCAGCCCTATCAGAGGCTAAAGTCAGTATTAAATCAGGTTATTTTTTGACAGGCGAGCAAAAAGACTTGGAAATTTGCCCATTTTCCGGTGAAAACTTGGGGGACAACGCCAATTGCCTACACCTTAGCTACTTGCTTGAAATGTCGGAATCACGCGCCGAAGAGCGGGATCGCATTTCCTGCGAAGAAGAAGAGCGGGTTTCCATGGGGTTTCGCGTTCAAACCTACTTTTCAGTGGATGGCGGCAATCAGGATCGCATTCGCAAGGCCGTCATTAAAACCCACGGGCAAGGCTTGCTGAATTTGCGGTATATCCCCGCCGCCAGACTGGTGCATGTCAATCACCAGTGGCGGGCGCAACAAACCGAAGGTTTTCCGGTCGGCATGATTTCCGGTGATTGGGCCAGTTCAATGCCTGAAGAGGATGCCAATCTCAGGGAAGAGTACAAACGGGTCAAGTTATGGACATCGAATCTGGCGGATGCGCTATACATCGAGCCAACCCAGCCGTTAGGATTGAAATCGGAAGGCGTGATCACCTTGCAGTACGCATTGAAACGCGCCATTGAAAATGTCTTCCAAGTTGAATCCAATGAAATCGGGGTCATCACGGTAGGCGACTCGGCTTCGCCCAACATTTTGCTTTACGAGGCGGCGGAAGGCAGTCTTGGCATCCTGTCCCAGTTCGTCGAAAACATCGACATCTTTCACCAAGTGATCGGGCAAGCCATAGCCGTCTGCCGGTTTGACGACGAATCCTATAAAGGCCCCGCCAGTTACGACGACTTGCTGAGTTACTACAACCAACGTGACCACAAGATTATCGACCGCCATTTGATTGTCGATGCGTTGAATAAATTGCACATTTGCACCATCGAAATTCAAACCAATAAGGATTTCAATGATTACGATGGGCAATATCAAAATTTGCTTAAAAACATTGATCCAACCTCATCGACGGAAAGCAAGTTCATCGATTATTTGTACAATAACGGCCTGCGTTTGCCGGATGCCGCACAGAAAACCGTGGAGGGTCTTTATGTCAGGCCGGATTTTTATTACCACAAAGATTTTTGGGTGTTTTGCGACGGTACGCCCCATGACGACCCGGCAGTCAAAGCCGACGACGAAGCCAAACGCCAAGCCATCTTTGCCTTGGGCCAAGAAGTCTGGGTGTATTACTACAAAGACAATCTGGCAAGCATCATTGCCGCCAGACCCGATATTTTCAAGAAGGTACGATGAGCGCAGCACTTCAATTTCAGCCCGGCAAATTGGTATCCTTACGCGGTCGCGATTGGATCGTTTTACCGTCTGATAATAAAGAGTTGCTGATCGTCAAACCGCTCGGCGGCAGTGATGACGAAACGACGGGCATTTACTTGCCGTTGGCGATAAAAGGTGATCAGCCTACCGATGCCAGTTTCCCTCCGCCGTCCCCTAACGATTTAGGCGACATTGCGACGGCCCGATTGCTTTATGATTCAGCGCGGTTGGCGTTTCGCAATGGTGCCGGCCCTTTTCGCTGCCTGGCCAAACTGTCATTCCGCCCGCGATCCTATCAAATGGTGCCGTTAATCATGGCACTGCGGCAAGAATCCGTGCGGCTATTAGTGGCTGATGATGTCGGTGTCGGCAAGACTATTGAAGCCCTGTTGATCGTCAAAGAATTATTGGAGCGTCGCAAGATCAAGCGCTTCGCCGTGGTTTGTTTGCCGCATTTATGTGAGCAATGGCAAGCGGAAATCCGCGACAAGCTGGATATTGAAGCCGTGATTATCCGCTCCAATACCCAAGCCCGGCTGGATCGGCAAATCCAAGGCGATACCAGCGTCTACGACTATTACCCTTATCAGGTGATCAGTATCGATTACATCAAATCGGATGCCCGTTGCGATGTCTTCATAGAACAATGCCCTGAACTGGTGATTGTCGATGAGGCCCACACTTGCGCTAGACCGACGGGCGCATCGAATAGCCAGCAGCAACGCTATCACTTGCTCAACCGCATTGCCCGAACCCCCAACCAACAACTCATCTTGTTGACGGCGACACCCCACAGCGGCAAGCCCGAAGAGTTTCAATCGTTGCTAGGCTTGATTGATCCCGACTTTGAGGCATGGGACTTGCCCAATTCTAGCCAGAATCAACGCCGGGAACTGGCCAAGCGTTTCGTGCAGCGGAAACGCGCCGATGTGGAAAAATGGCTGGATGAAGACACGCCATTCCCGGAGCGGGAGGCTTTTGAATGGTCATACGACCTGTCGCCTAGCTACGCGGCTTTTTTTGATGAAATTCTCGACTTTGCCCGCAAGCTGGTCGCACCGTCCAAGACCGCCCCAGGACAACGCCAGCGCGTTCAATATTGGACGG
>CAIWDB010000425.1 GCA_903911305.1 uncultured Methylococcaceae bacterium
CCGGCATCGGCTTGCAGTGTGCCGGAAAGGTTTAGCAGAATTTTGACCATATGTTGCACCTGAGTCTTGTCCGCGCCACCTTTGCCGACGATGGCTTGCTTGACTTGGCGGGCGGCATATTCATGCACTGGCAAGCCCGCCACTAGCACCGCACAAATCGCAGCCCCCCGCGCTTGACCCAGTTTCAGTGCGGAGTCGGCATTTTTGTGCATGAACACCTGCTCAATCGCCAATTCGTCGGGCTTATATTGATGGACGATGTCGATAATCCCATCGTAGATTTGTTTGAGCCGGTACGGGAACGCATCCGACTCGGTGCGTATGCAGCCGCAAGCCACCAAGCTTGGCCCATTGGGACGGGTATCAATCAGGCCATAGCCGGTGGAACGGGAGCCGGGGTCAATGCCCAGTATGCGGGTCAAGCGATTTTCTCAAGGATGTCCTCGCTGATGTCGGCATTGGAATAGACGTTTTGCACATCGTCCAAGGCTTCCAAGCGTTCAATCAAGCGAATCAGTTTTTCCGCGTCTTCCTGCCCTAACGATGTGCTGGTGCCGGCCCGCATCGTCACTTCGGCATTTTCAGGGTTCAGTCCAGCACCGGACAGCGCCGATTTGACTGACTCAAAGTTTTCTTGCGAGGTGATGACATCCACCGAGCCATCGTCGTTACCGATGACATCATCTGCCCCGGCCTCTAGCGCGGCTTCCATGACGGCATCTTCGTCCGCGCCAGTGGGAAAGCTGATGATGCCGGCTTTCGCGAACAAATACGCCACCGAGCCATCCGTGCCTAGATTGCCACCGGCCTTGCTGAATGCGTGGCGAACCTCGCCAACGGTACGGTTGCGATTGTCGGTGAGGCAATCGACCAAAACGGCGATGCCGCCGGGTCCATAGCCCTCGTAGCGCACTTCTTCGTAATTGTCTCCTTCCGCCGCACCAATGCCTTTCTTAATGGCGCGTTCGATGGTGTCCTTGGTCATGTTCGCCGTCAATGCCTTGTCCATGACGGCGCGTAAACGTGCATTATTGGATGGATCCCCGCCGCCCATGCGAGCCGAGACGGTGATTTCACGGATGAATTTGGTGAACAGTTGGCCCCGCTTGGCGTCTTGTGCGCCTTTGCGGTGCTGGATGTTAGCCCATTTGCTATGGCCTGCCATGATTGTTTGCTAAACCTCGTCGAATGCTAATGTTGATGGCAAAGTTTACCATTTTAGCAGCGACTTTTTACTGCGATTCCTATCGGGAGCCTGATTTTGAATGAATCGTTATGGATAAGCCGGATGTGGACAAATGCCACGAAAACCCGGGAATTCAGGTATACTGCCACTCTAAACAATTTTCGAGCCAAGGCCCATGAGACCCAGCGGACGCAAACCTGACGAACTTCGTAATATCATTTTAACCTGCAACTACACCAAACATGCGGAAGGCTCGGTTTTGGTCGAGTTTGGTGACACCCGTGTGATTTGCACGGCCAGCATAGAAGAGCGTGTTCCGCCATTCCTGAAGGGCAAGGGGTCCGGCTGGCTTACCGCCGAATATGGCATGTTGCCGCGTTCCACCCATGACCGTATGGGCCGTGAAGCATCGCGTGGCAAGCAAGGCGGCAGGACCTTGGAAATTCAACGACTGATTGGCCGGTCACTCCGGGCCGCATTGAATTTGGAAGCGCTAGGCGAAAGAACCCTGACAATTGATTGTGATGTCATCCAAGCCGACGGCGGCACACGAACCGCCTCTGTGACCGGGGGTTACGTCGCGGTTGCACTTGCCGTGAAACATTTGTTGAAGACGCGCAAAATCAAATCCGACCCGTTGCATGGGCAAATCGCATCGGTTTCAGTGGGGATTTTCAAAGGTGTCCCCGTGCTGGACTTGGATTACAAGGAAGACAGCGATGCCGAGACCGACATGAATGTCGTGATGAATGAAGCTTCAGCGTTTGTGGAATTGCAAGGCACTGCGGAAGGCCACGCTTTCCGGCGGGATGAACTGGATGCCATGCTCGTGTTAGCCGAGAAAGGCATCAAAGATTTGATGGAACATCAAAGGCACGCTTTGTCAGCGGCAAAATAAGTTTACGACAGTTGCTAATGGTTAATGTTCAATTTAGTAGTTATGCCTTGTGCTAACAGGGCGTTTGTTCTATGTTAGCAGTTCCAGAAATATTTTTTTGATGCCCTATGATTAGACGGATAATCTTTCGCGAACAGTCTGGTGGAGGTAAGGCTACAGTCTGCATCAGCTTGGAATTCAATTAATGCCATGAATAATTTATGGTTTACTGTCTCTACATCAATGCTTTCCAATCTTATATGACTCCAAGAAGAATCCGTTCATTTATAGCTAAACGGATGCCTATTAATAGGCTAGGTTTAGTCACCATCGTTTCCCATCCCATCCATTATTAAATTAAAGAGAATCCAGCATTATGACAGCTTCACCCGTCGCCTGTGCGCAGGAGTGCGCCAAGATTATCATGGAAGACCCCAGAATCAAACGAGTCACCCTTGCAGGGTTGCTCATATCCCTCTTCATCGGCTACGCGGTTAGTTGGGGGGTCGGTTTTGCCTTCGCCTCTGCCGTCGCGGCCTTGGTTTACGGCATTCATTCCATTGCTTGGATCAATGCCCAAGACCCTGGCAATGAGCGCATGATCGAAATCGCCTCGGCCATCCAGCAAGGTGCCAAAGCGTATTTGAACCGCCAATACAAAACCATCGCCATCGTCGGCGTGGTGTTGTTTTTCGCCATTGGCTTCTTGCTCAGTTGGGCAGTCGCTTGGGGCTTCTTCATCGGCGCGATATTGTCCGGTGCGACTGGCTTCATCGGCATGAACATCTCCGTCCGCGCCAACTGCCGCACCGCGCAAGCCGCTTACAAAGGCATGGACGCAGCCTTCGCCGTGGCATTCCGTGGCGGAGCCATCACCGGCATGTTGGTGGTGGGCCTAGGGCTAATCGGCGTTGCGGGTTATTACACCATTCTAAAGGCATTGGGCGTTGCCGAACCGCTTCATGCACTCGTCGGCCTGGCTTTCGGTGGATCGTTGATTTCCATCTTCGCCCGTCTAGGCGGCGGCATTTTCACCAAGGGCGCTGACGTAGGCGCTGACTTGGTGGGCAAGGTCGAAGCCGGCATTCCTGAGGACGACCCCCGCAACCCTGCCGTTATTGCCGACAACGTGGGCGACAACGTGGGCGATTGCGCCGGCATGGCGGCTGACTTGTTCGAAACCTACGCCGTGACCTTGGTGGCCACCATGTTGCTAGGCGGCATCCTGACCATGGGCGCGGACCTGCCTATCGTCTATCCGTTGGTGTTAGGCGGCGTTTCCATCATCACTTCCATCATCGGTACGTTCTACGTCAAAATCACCCCCGGCAAAAAGATCATGACCGCTTTGTACAAAGGCGTGATCGTGTCGGGTGGTCTGGCTGCCATTGCGTTCTATCCGATTACATTGTTCATGTTCAGAAACGGCGTTTTCCTGAGCGGTGTGCAAGTATCGGCTCATGCCATTTACTTTTCATCCTTGATCGGCCTGATTCTGACCGCGCTAATGGTCGTCATCACCGAATACTACACCGCCACTGAATTCAAACCCGTGCGTGCTTTAGCCAAAGCATCCACCAGCGGTCACGGCACCAACATCATTGCTGGCTTAGGCTTGTCGATGAAATCCACTGCGCTGCCAGTGTTAGCCGTCTGCGCCAGTATCTTGGGTGCGTTTTGGCTGGCGGGTTTATATGGCATCGCCATTGCCGCAACCTCCATGCTGTCCATGACCGGCATGATCGTGGCTTTGGACGCTTACGGTCCCATCACCGACAACGCGGGTGGCATTGCCGAAATGGCTGAGATGCCGCGCGAAATCCGCGAAATCACCGACCCGCTGGACGCAGTGGGCAACACCACCAAAGCCGTCACCAAGGGTTATGCGATTGGTTCCGCCGGGTTGGCTGCACTGGTGTTGTTTGCCGACTACACCAACAACTTGGGCGGCGACGTGAAGTTCGACCTGTCCAACCACATGGTGATTATTGGCCTGTTCATCGGCGGTTTGATCCCTTACCTGTTTGGTGCATTGGCGATGGAAGCCGTAGGCCGCGCTGCCGGTGGCATCGTAGAGGAAGTTCGCCGTCAATTCCGGGAAATCCCCGGCATCATGGACTACACCGCCAAGCCCGATTATTCCAAGGCCGTGGACATGCTGACTAAATCTGCCATCCGCGAAATGCTACTCCCCTCGCTGTTGCCTATCGCCGTGCCTCTCGTAGTTGGTTTGGTGTTGGGCAAAGAAGCTTTGGGTGGTGTATTGATTGGTTCCATCATCACCGGCTTGTTCGTGGCAATCTCCATGACCACTGGCGGCGGCGCATGGGACAATGCCAAGAAATACATCGAAGACGGCAATTACGGTGGCAAGGGTTCGGAAGCCCACAAAGCCGCCGTGACCGGTGACACCGTAGGCGACCCCTACAAAGACACCGCCGGACCTGCCATCAACCCGATGATTAAGATCATCAATATCGTCGCGTTGTTGATCATTCCTTTGCTCTAATCATTCCATTTCTTTTGGAACCAAAAAGGCCGACGCAAGTCGGCCTTTTTATTGGAAGCATGATCGCAAACCGTATGCAACCACTTGCGAAGTACGAAGTCGTGGCATAAGGCTATGCAATCCCAAAAAGTCGTTTCTGATTGTGGCTTGACTGGAAAATGAAAAGTCAGATATGATTGACTGTCGGTAAGGTATTTTACCTTACTGCAACACTTTAACCCAACAAATTACAGGGGTTTTCTATGCGTTCATTAATGAGTGTTGTTGTCTTATTATTGCTGTCTGCACCTGCTTTCGCCGCTCAAATACCCGAACCGGATGTGCTAGGCCTGTTCGGAATTGGTGCCGTTGCTTTATTGGTAACCAAGCGTCGTAAAAAATAGTCTATCCATCGCGTGATCCAGCAGAGAATGAATGCCGGCTTACAAACCTGCCCCCAATCTTGATTCCCCAAGATCACGAAAACAAATAAGGCCGAATTTTTCGGCCTTATTTTATTTTCCCCGCGATCAAGCACATAACCGGTCATACTGGTAACGATCAAGGTACCCTGAAAGCGACGACCCTAAAAGTATGTTCTGTAGTTACTCCTGAATCCCGCCCTCAGTCAACTTGGCTGGATCTAACAACCGCTCCAATTCTGCCTTGGACATGCCGGTCATTTCCATCGCCATATCCACTACGGGGCGTTTTGTTTTATAAGCGTTCTTGGCAATCTCGGCCGCTTTGGCATATCCGATGATGGGGTTCAATGCGGTAACCAAGATCGGGTTCAACGCCAAGGCACGATTCAGATTGTCCTCGCACACGGTAAAGCCCGCGATCGACTTGTCAGCCAGCAAGCGCGAAACATTCGCCAATAGTTCAATGCTTTGTAGCAAATTGTAGGCTATCACGGGTAGCATGACATTGAGTTGGAAAATGCCGGATTGACCGGCCAACGTGATGGTTGTGTCATTGCCGATGACTTGGGCGGCAACCATGCAGGCGGCTTCCGGGATGACCGGATTGACTTTGCCTGGCATGATGCTGGAACCGGGTTGCAAGGCGGGCAGTTCGATCTCGCCCAAGCCGGCCAGCGGGCCGGAATTCATCCAGCGCAAGTCATTGGCTATTTTCATTAGGCTGACGGCAATCGTCTTCAACTGGCCGGATAGCTCAACCGCCGCATCTTGGCAACTCAGGCTTTCAAAAAACGAGGCATTGGGTTTGAAAGGCAGGCCGGTTGCCTCGGACAGGACATCGGCGATTTGGGTGGCAAATTCCGGGTGGGCATTGATACCGGTTCCCACTGCCGTGCCGCCCTGTGCCAGCCGGTAAATTCGGGGCAGGCTGGCACGAAGGCGTTCCACGCCATAACCGATTTGTTGCGCCCAACCGTCGAGTTCTTGACTCATGCGAATGGGCATGGCATCCATCAAATGGGTTCGGCCTGTTTTGACGACATCCTCCAACGCACGGGCCTTGTAAGCTATCGTGGCTTGCAGATGTTCCAACGCCGGGATCAAGTCTTCATTGGTGGCTAAGGCGGCACTGACATGAATCGCGGACGGAATGGTGTCATTGCTGCTTTGGCTCATATTGACATGGTCGTTGGCACTAACCAGTTTCCCGCATCGCTGGGAGGCCAAGGTGGCAATGACCTCGTTGGCATTCATATTGGTGCTGGTCCCGGAACCCGTTTGGAAAACGTCTATCGGGAAATGCTCAAGATAGACACCGTCAACAATATCCTGGGCCGCATCGACGATGGCAACACCAATGGTCTCATCCAATAAACCTAAGCCCATGTTGACCTTGGCGGCGCTTTGCTTGACTAAAGCGACTGCGCGAATGAATGCGCCGGGTAATGGGATGCCTGATACTGGGAAATTCTCGACGGCACGTTGGGTTTGGGCGGCATACAGGGCGTTGGCAGGCACTTGCAGTTCGCCCATGCTATCTTTTTCGATACGGTAGTTGGATGTGGTCATGGCTTTGATTTAGAGGTTAGACGGTAAATAAAAAAAGAAAATAGCCTAAGCTAGGCTTAATCTCAAAGGGAAGCAGGTGAACAGTGTGTTGTGTGATTAGTGACTGATGTGACGCAGCGACTTAGGATTGGAGCGTCAAAGCCTGTCCTGAGCGAAGCCGAAGGGCTTGCTTTGACAGCCGAGGCAAGTTTTGACGCTCCCATTTCGCTAGAAAACAAGCAACTGTCACGTCCGTGTGTAATATCAGTTAGTAACCTAAATTTGCGAATTATCCATGCTTTTCATCTCCTAAACGCTTGCATGAGTTAAAATGCCGTCATTATTCGAGTATTACATTTGAGGGTGTGCCAGCGTGTTTGAAATAATCTTTGCCGGAGGATTGGTCATGTGGCCTATCATCGCTTGTTCAATTGCCGCAACGGCGATCATCGGCGAAAAGTTTTGGTCTTTGCGCAAGGAAAAAGTCATGCCTCGACAATTGACTGTTCAAGTGTGGAACTTATTTCGCAAAAACCAACTCGATCCAACCCATATCAGACAATTAAAGGATAGCTCCCCGCTTGGGGCAGTGTTGGCGGCGGGCATTTTGAATTATCCACATGGCAGGGAGATCATGAAAGAAAGCATTGAGCAGGCGGGCCGGGCGGCCATTCATCAATTGGGACGCTATCTGAATACGCTCGGAACGATTGCAGCCATCTCGCCTTATTTGGGTTTGTTGGGTAGCGTACTGGGGATGATCAAAGTATTTTCCACTTTTTCCGTCAGTGGCGGCATAGCCAACCCAATGCATCTGGCCGGCGGCATATCCGAAATCTTAATCACCACCGCATCTGGATTGGCGATTGCGATTCCCAGTTTGATGTTCCATCGCTATTTCGAGAGCCGGGTGGATGAAATAGCCTTGCGCTTGGAAGAGGAGTCTTTGCTACTGATAGAACGATTGCATGGCGAGCGGGAAGAATAGAGGAATGGCGGCATGAATTTCCGACCCCGCAGCAAAAGCAAGCCAGAACTGAACCTGATTCCGCTGATTGACGTACTTATCGTGTTGCTGATTTTCCTTGTGCTGACCACAACGTTTAGCCATGAGGCTGCGCTGCATATCCATTTGCCGGAAGCCAGCAATCATGATCAAGACAAAGACAAGGGCATTGATGTGGTCATAGATGCCGACGGGCACTATATTGTCAACGGTCATAATGTTTTGAATAACGATGTGGATTCGATCAAGCAAGCCTTGCTGGACGCTGCGGCAGGCAACAAAGACCCTCTAGTGACCATCGAAGCTGACAAATCCACCCGGCACCAAGCCGTCGTGAGTGCCTTGGATGCCGCTGGTCAACTTGGTTTTGTGCATGTCACGTTTGCCATCAAGGCTAAGGAATGATGCCAGGCGCGAGATCATGAATCTAAGCGATTGGTTGCAACGACAGTGGTATGAAGCGAAGCCTCCCATGGCTTTGGTTCCGCTGTCCGCTATGTTTCGGGTTGTCGTTGCCATCCGGCGCTTGGCCTATCGTAAACAATGGAAGCAATCCGAACACCTGTCGGTTCCAGTGATTGTGGTTGGCAATCTCACCGTCGGAGGTACGGGCAAGACTCCATTGACGATCTGGCTGGCAGATTTTCTTACCCGTGCTGGCTATAAGCCCGGGATTGTCAGTCGGGGTTACGGGGGGCGCAAGCATGACAAGCCGGTGGCGGTTTTTTCAACCAGCGACCCGCTTGAGGTGGGCGATGAACCCGTGTTGATTGCCAAGCGAACGGCTTGCCCGGTCTATGTGTTTCCTCGCCGCGCCGAAGCAGCGCGGGCGCTATTGGCGAACACCGATTGCGACATCCTCATCGCCGATGACGGATTGCAGCATTATGCCTTGGCTAGGGATGTGGAAATCGCCGTGGTGGATGGCGAGCGTCGTTTTGGCAATGGACAATGCCTGCCGGCCGGGCCTTTGCGTGAACCGGTGAACCGCTTGGCCGAGATTGACTTGGTTGTCTGTCGAGGAGTTGCTTTAGCCAATGAATACCCGCTCACCTTGACCCTGAGCGAGGAGGCGGTCAACTTGACTGACCAAACCCTGACTAGGCGACTGTCTGAATTGATTGGCATACAACCATTGTATGCCGTGGCCGGCATCGGCAATCCGGGGCGATTCTTTACCGGGCTTAAGCAAATGGGTTTGAGTTTTGAGGAACGGGCTTTTCCCGATCACCACGCATTCACTACCGAAGACCTAGACTTTGGCGAGAATGCCACTATTTTAATGACTGAAAAAGACGCGGTTAAATGCCGTGGCTTTGCCAATCAACGATTTTGGACTGTGCCATTGCAGGGGGAAATGCCTCCCGCATTCGGCGAGGCTTTATTACAAAAACTGAAGGTTAAACATCATGGACAAAAAACTGCTTGAAATCTTGGTTTGCCCGGTGTGCAAGAGCGATCTGATTTATAAGAAAGAAGCACTGGAATTGATTTGCAAAGCCGACCGGCTGGCATTCCCCATTCGCGACGACATTCCCGTGATGTTGGAAAATGAAGCCCGCAAGATCAGCTTGGAAGAATATGACGAACTCGCCAAGCAACAAACTGCCTTGGTGGATTGATGGTCGATTTTAAAATCGTCATACCTGCCCGCCACGCCTCCACTCGACTTCCCGGCAAGCCCTTGCTGGACATTGCCGGTCGTCCGATGATCTATCATGTTTGTGAAAGGGGGCTGGAATCGGGGGCCAGTGAAGTCGTACTGGCGACTGACGACGAGCGCATCGCCGAAGCCGTGGCCGATTTGCCGGTCAGAGCGGTGATGACTAGCCCGGACCATCATAGCGGCACGGAGCGAATCAGGGAGGCAGCCGATAAAATGGGATGGTCGAATGAAACCATTGTGGTCAATTTGCAAGGTGATGAGCCATTCATCCCGCCCGACTTAAAACGACGCTTGGCCCGATTATTGGCAAAACAGGATGTCGCCGAAGTCGCCACCCTTGCCACGCCTATTGTTGACCGTGCGGAAATATTCAACCCTAATGCGGTGAAAGTGGTGCTAGATCGAGACAGTCACGCTTTGTATTTCAGCCGGTCGCCGATTCCGTGGCATCGGGCATCGTTCGATGCGCCCGATGCTGAATTGCCAAGCCAATATCCTTGGCTGCGCCATATCGGTGTATACGCTTATTCTGTCGGTTTTTTGCATCGCTATGTGTCATGGCCAGCTTCCGAACTGGAAGCCATCGAATCTTTGGAGCAACTGCGGATATTATGGATGGGTGAAAAGATTTTAGTCATGCCGGTGGACAGCGCACCCGAGGCCGGAGTGGATACCGAGGAGGATTTGCA
>CAIWDB010000426.1 GCA_903911305.1 uncultured Methylococcaceae bacterium
AAGATCAGCGCAAGGATACCACATTGCGCTCACTCGACCTGATTGCGGTGAATACGCTAGGCCAGTTGGCGGAGCATCCCCGTGTGGCAGCTCTGCGGGAGTTCATTACCGACTGGTATGTCTCTTATCTCTCCATTGATAAGACCCGTGATCAACCAGAAGCAGGTCCACAAAATAGACTGAGCAAAAGCGGTGAAAATCTGCCGAATGTGATCCAGTACCTGAAAGAACAGCATCCTGAACGTTTGGAACAAATCTTTGATGTGCTTAGACAACGAATTCCCCGTCTTGAACGGGTCGAAGCCGACCCCATGCCCGATGGCCGACTGTTGTTGCAAATCAAAGATGCGCCTTTCGAACAGCCAGTGTTATCCAAGTTCGCATCCGATGGCACATTGAAAATGCTGGCTTACCTCGTAGTGTTATATGATCCGGAACCCCCTCGATTTATTGGGATTGAAGAGCCGGAAAATTTCCTGCATCCTCGTCTGCTACCCGAACTGGCTGAGGAATGCCGTGCGGCATCCGAGCATTCCCAATTGCTGATTACCAGCCATTCACCTTTTTTTCTAAACGCGATGAAGGCTGAAGAAGTTCGTGTTTTATACCGTGACGAACAGGGTTTCACCCAAGCAGTGCGGGCTTGTGACATCCAAGGTGTTCCTGATTTTATCAAGGCTGGTGCTTCATTGGGGCATTTATGGATGGAGGGGCATTTTGGTTTGGGCGACCCGCTTGTGAATCATGGCGCACCAAGAACCTCCACCCGGAGGCGAGGCTGATGCTGGAAAAGTTGATTGTGTTTGCTGCACTGGAATGGATTTAAGTCATGAACATCGCTGAATTCATCAAAGAAATCGTGTTACGTCCCCGATTGAAACAGTCAGGTTGCCTAGTCGTCTACGACGCAGACAAACGCTACCGTGAGCAATGCTTTGATTTGGTTACCGATAAAGTGCGTGTTGTGGATGCATCAGAAAGCAGCATTGAAAGCCGCGAGGCAGCATTGTTTGCATTGAGGGAGGTAGGCCAACCGAATGCATTGTTCGAAGGGGTTTTAATTTATATTCCATCAAAGCGGTCAGCAACCGACGAGCAGAAACAGCGCGACCCTTTTGCACTTTATGCTGCTTGCGGGGCTGTTTTTCCTGACGGTGCTGGCGATGACTACGAACAAATTTGTTTGCGAGCCAAACCCGACCACATGACCGAAATCCGTCGCGTGTTCTCTGAAACACCCACTGGACCGGCATTTGCCGTGATTGATGCCATTGGCGGCGGTTTGAACTGGCCTCAGTTACGAGCAACCTTGAAGGTTGAATCTGCAAGGGAAATATTGACTACGCTGCTGATGCCTTCTGCTCTCCAACTGGAGAAACTCAAGAATCAGGAAGCTTGGATTTTGGAGGCTAGGGATTTTTTGCGGGTAACGCTGAACATGACGGTCAAAACTCGTGGCAAAACTTGGACATCTTTGGCGGATGAACTGTGGCGATATGTGTTGTTCAGTGAATTCGTATTTGATTTGCCCTGCGAATTGCCGGAAATATTAAAGGGTGTACCCCATGCACCATTGGAAGCCAGACCCATCATCGAAGATGTCTGCGATGTTATACGAAACAATCCTAATTTCCGTTCTAGCTACATTGAACGTGCGGAAATTAACGAATCTGCATTGAATTTGCCGGATTTATGTGTAGGCATTGATGATCTCGGCGAAAGAGACACCTTCCCCTTTGAAGAGCGGACTTTCCTAAAAACGGCGATAAAAGGCATTGCTTCCGGTGACACGGATAGCACTCGAAATGTATTGGCCCGTCATAAAAACTCTGTTTGGCGTGGAAAGGGCGAAAGCCAAGCTCAGTGGGAACTGGTGCGTTCCGCCCTCAGCCTAATTGAATCTTGCGACGATTTGGAGCGTCAACTGCCTGATTATTCCAGGTCACAAGCCGAGTTGCTGGATTTTTATATTCGCAGCCTCAGAGAGGCCGACCGCTTACAGCGAGAATTTGAGCAAGCGGTTGGCGATTTCATTGATCCCTATGGGTTGATGGGGGATGTGATTCAACAGGCTCGTGGTCGTTATCGGAGTCTTGCTGAAAAGGTTCAAGGTGTATTTATCAAGCACCTTGAGACGAGTGGCTGGCCACCGACTGGGCGCATGGCAAATGTCGATGCATTCGAGCAGTGGGTGTCTGATCGGCTTAAAGAAAAAGGACGAAAAATCGCTTATCTGATGGTGGATGCGCTGCGCTACGAGTTAGGCGTGGCATTGGAGAGAATGCTGGCAGAAGACGGTCAAGTGGAACTCCATGCGGCCTATGCCCAATTGCCATCCATCACCCCTGTCGGCATGGCTAGTTTGTTGCCAAGTGCGCGAATGAACCTTACGCTGTGTTTGGAAGGAGATATTTTGGTTCCCAAGCTTTCGGGTATCCCCGTAGGCAACGTCAGCCAACGCATGGACGTTTTCAAAAGAAATTTCGGTGACCGTTTTGATGAAACGACGCTGGCTAACTTTGCACGAGGCAAACCTAAAATCGCCGAGACTGTCGATTTGCTGGTTCTACGTTCAACTGAAATCGATAGCCAGCTTGAAAGCAATCCTGAAACTACACTTGGCCTTATTCCTGGGACACTAAAACTGATTCGGGTTGCATTGCACAAACTACGAAGCATGGGCTTCAGAGAAGCCATCATTGTCACAGACCATGGTTTTTTCCTGAACGCACACGCTGAGGCGGGTGATGTCTGTGTCAAACCCCAAGGAAAATGGTTGGTTAATGCCCATGACCGCATGATGCTTGGCAATGGCGTATCAGATACCCACAACCTAGTGGTCAGCAGCGAAAAATTGGGTATTCATGGAGACTTTACGCAGACGGCACTCCCCAGAAGTATGGCTCCTTATCGCGCTGGACACTTGTATTTTCACGGCGGTGCTTCACTGGCGGAAGCAGTGGTTCCGATTTTAATTGCCCGTCTTGAAGCTGCTCACAAACCCGTAAGTTCAAAACTCCTTGTTGATTTGTTCTACAAAAACGGCTCAAAATTCATCACGACTCACATTCCTGTAGTCGATGTGGGCTTGGCTCAAACAAACGAAGATTTATTTGCCCAAGAAACCAGCCTTGAAATTTTATTGGAAGCACAAGACAGCAAGGGTAATGTAGTGGGCGAGCCACGCCCAGGCGTTGAAGTCAATCCCGCCACACGAACGATCACGCTGATGTTAGGCCAACGAAAGCAAATTGCGCTAAGAATGGACCCTGATTTCGAGGGAAAATTTACCGTCAAGGCATTGAACCCGACGACATTGGCACCTTATAGCACTCTCAATCTTGAGACGGATTATACGATATGAGTGATCTTGACTATCTCGATCAAAAACTTAATACAACTTTTGCTGGAAAAGTTGTTCGCAAAGACCTTTTACACCGAATCAAGAAAGGCACCAACGTACCAACATTCGTACTGGAATTCTTGCTGGCTCGATTCTGTGCGAGCGACGACCAAAATGAAATTGATGCCGGTATGGACGCTGTATTGGCAACCTTACAAGAAAACTATGTCCGACCTGACGAGGCAAACGCAGCACAGTCAAAGGTTGCACTTAAAGGTAAGCATCGATTCATTGACAAGGTTCATGTTCGTTATGTTGAGAAAGAAAAACGCCATTGGGCATCGTTGGAAAATTTTAACTCGCAGCGCATCGCGATAGGTGAAAAGTTTTACCGCGACAATGACCGTCTGTTGGAAGGGGGAATTTGGGCAGAGGTTACGCTATCCCATAACGATATAGAAGAGGATGACTATGCGTTTTACATTGAAGACATGAGACCTATCCAGCTATCAAAATTCGATTTTGAACGCTACGCAGATGGGCGTAAAGCCTACACCCGCGATGAATGGCTTGATGTCATTATGCGGTCTGTCGGTCTTGAACCCTCCAAACTGACTCAGCGTGTCAAGATGCACTTCATAGCGCGTCTTGCCCCCTTGGTCGAATCAAATTACAACTATATTGAACTGGGTCCGCGTGGTACGGGAAAATCCTACTTTTTCAGCGAATTTTCGCCCTATGCAACGCTTATCTCTGGCGGTCAGGCAACCAAGGCAACGTTGTTCTACAACAATGCCCGACGCAAAGTTGGCTTGGTTGGCTATTGGGATACTGTCGCATTCGATGAGGTCGGCGGGATCAAAGTACGCGATCCAGACACCATCCAAATCATGAAAGACTTTATGGCTAATGGCCGGTTCTCACGGGGTGCGGAGGTTATCGCTGATGCTAGTTTGAGTTTTGTCGGGAACATTGATCTTTCAGTGCGCCAGGTCGTCAACTCGACCGAGTACGACCTTTTTCAACCTCTGCCGCCCGAACTCGATCTGGCCGTAATGGATCGCTTCGCTGCCTATATTCCAGGATGGGAAATGCCGAAAAATAGCAGTGAGTTTCTTACGGGCCGCTATGGGTTCATTACGGATTATTTGGCCGAAGCCTTTCATTATCAGTTTAAGCATACCAACCGTTACGAAGAGGTCAGTAAGCGAATCCGTCTAGGCAAGTCTATTGAAGGGCGCGATGAAAAGGGGATCAAGAAAACGGTTTGTGCATTTTTGAAAATCCTCCACCCAGACGGCCTTTCCACAGATACTGAATTTGAAGAGTACGCCAGTTACGCAGTAGAGTGCCGTAGACGTGTCAAAGAGCAAATGAACAAGAGAAAGCCCGATGACGAGTTTGCTCTCATTAATCTTTCTTATTTCAAGGAAAATGGGGATGAAATTGTTGTGTATTGCCCGGAATCAAAAGATGCGGCAGCTACCCAACACCCGGCTAGAAGGCGATTGAACGAATCCGAAAACCAACGAGCGGCAGAAACCATAAATTCACAGGCTAACAACAGTGTTTGCTCTAATGACGGAGAAACGGTCTCTACTCTACAAGCTTCTAAACCAGAATTACAAAATCCTGAAATACCCATTGAAACACTGAAAGAACAGCATTTCACTATACTCTATGGTGACACGGGTTACAGCTATGAGTCTATCATAGGGCCGTATTTGCAAGACGCAAAATCCATAGTAATTGAAGACCCTTATATTCGATTGCAACACCAGATTCAAAATTTTGTACGGTTCTGCGAAACCGTTCTAAAAGTTGGAACGATTAGAAAGATTAGCCTTATCACTGGCTACGATGATAAAACCCAACTGGCTGACATTGCGGAAAAGCTAGATGAGTTGAAGCAAAGCCTACTGGAACTTGATGTAGAACTCAACGTAAAGCTAAATTCAAACATTCATGACCGAGAAATCAAGATCGATAATGGTTGGATAATTAAAATCGGTCGTGGCTTAGATTTTTTTCAAAAACCTGTTAGCTGGTTTGAAATTGGAGCGAACGACCTGAGTTTACGGAAATGTCTGGAAACCAAGGTAGATATATTTCGTGCTTGAAATCTGGCAGATTGTTGAAAAAGTCGAAATTGTATAATTGGGTATCTCGAAAAACTACTTTTTTGACGGAAACATGAGTTAAAAAATACCCTTTTGGCGAGGTATCGGAGTTTTTCTGATTTTGCACCCTTTTGGGGTTTTGTTCCCGCCAGCAGCTACTTTTCGGCGGTTTCCGGGAGGGCCACGGCTTTAGAAGACCGCAACCCCGCTGGTTTTCAAGCTGCACAGGTGGCGCAGGTTGTGCCGGTGGTTGCCATCCAGTGAAGTTGCAGGAAGACTCCAGACTAGTAGTCTATGCGTGAATTTTGCGGGACTCGGTTCTGCGGTGTTATGCTTGGTACTGCATTGCGGCATTTGCAACGGACGCCGACATGTTAATAAAAACAAATGGTTATCCCGTAAGTGGGGAACTCATAATCCCTTGGTCCGGGGTTCAAATCCCTGATGGCCCACCATAAAAAACAGAGGCTTGCATGATGGTAAATCGGCAAGCCTTTTTTCATGTAAGCACAGTGTAAGCGTCTGAAAAAAATCCTGGGGGTTTTTGATTGCTTTGCCAACAAAAAACAGCATGGTAAAAAATGGCCGATTTTGGTTAATGCAAGCAAACCGAAGTTTATCCCCCCTCCAAGATGGAAGGAGGAATGCCGGTCATGCGCCCATGTTGCATTCAAACTTATCGCAAAGATGCCTGTCCGTCATCCACCACTGATACGGCCCGCAATTCCCCGGGGCTTGAACCTTTGCAGAGCAATCGATCAGTGCGGCGTGGCCGGTTGGTTCGGCATGTTGGCAATCAATGCAGCGCACTTGCCCACATGCTGTTTTGGCTGACTTTACGACGCTTGATTTAGGCTGGATGTCGCTGGCTGTAGCAAAAACAGCCGTTTTAGCTGTAGCAATGCCATGGTTTCGATCTGTTAAATCAACCTCTCCAGAATGTTCGGTTTTTTCACTCTGGGCAGTTGCTACTGCTATTACAGCTATTTCTGCTACAGGTTCCCTGCCATGACCGCTCGCAGTAGCGGAAATAGCAGGAATATCGGTAGCAACCGGCCTGAATGATTTTTTCTTCAGCATTTCGGCCAGTTTCATGGCTCACTCCGTAACGCCGGGTTGACCTCGATTTTGACGGACCCTGCTTCTTTGAAAAGCCTTAACCGTTCATTTTCTTGCAGAAATTCAATCGCGGCATCGAGCCTTGCCTTGTTCCTGAGCGGGTTTGGCCCTTTCTGCCTGACTAGGTTTTTTGGTATTCCTCCTGGATGTTCGATGGCGTGTTTTATGAGCCACGCATAGAGCTTTATCGCATCAACGATTTCTTGAGGGCAAGCCAGTTCACCGAAAAACCGCCTTGATTCGCTCAAGTGCCATGCTGCGATATGCGCGCCCGACATGAAAGAATCGACGCTTATCTCTTTGCTTTCTAGTCCATGCTCAAAAACTTCGAACAATGCCGCGAGTCGGGCAGCATTGTCAGCGGTTTTGCTGGCCACGTCGCGCACGTCGCACAAGTCTTCACCATCCAATAATTGAACCTCAAGCGCATCGTGAAACCCCACCCATTCTTCCTTTGCATCTTTGCATAATTGAAGCATGACCGGTTCCACGCCACACCGTGATTTGAGTTTGTGCGGATGGGTTAGAATTTCAGTTATCCTTCGACTGAACGCCGCCAATTTCGGCATGTTCTTGGGTGGCTCACTGAACAACCGGGTTCCCTGCGTCGATTCTGGCCAAGAGACCAGGAACCTCGCCAAGAATCCGGTTCCCCGTGCCAAGCCTTTGGAATTGTCGAAAAAACTCCGCAGGGTCGCTTCCTGAATTTGCAACCCAAGGGTTAGGCGGGCATCCCGAACGGTGAATGACTCGGTTGTTTTTCGGCCGATGGATAAAGACCCCCCGTCCCAAAGGACGTTGAGCAATGACAAATTTCTGACCATCGAATCCTTCCCCATTGCATGTGAGCCAAGCACTGTGCCAGCCTCAGAAGAAATGACACCGGAACTGGGCCAAAGCTTAGCCAAACTCCAGGCAAGGTTTTCCGGTGTTTCATCTCCAAGAATGATTCTTGGGGTTAGCGGCATTTCCGGCTTTTCTTGCTCAATTGCCTGTAAATTGCCATCCTCAGCACTGGCATCCTTGCCCTCTTTTGATTTCTGCTTAATGGCTGCAAGCAAACCTTCTCGCTTCGCATTCCAAGAAGCAATTTCGGCATTGTAAAGCGCTAAGGCTGGCATGGCCGATTCAGCTTGAGCGAACTCATAAGCTTTAATCGCTTGCGTAAAAAAACTATCAGTCGTCGTTTTTCTTTCGCCAGATTCAGCTATTGCAAGCAGGAAAAGGCTTGTAGGCCCATTTAGCATTTCCGCCCTGGCCACGTTCGCATGGGCTTGGATAGCCAACGACAATGCCCCCATCGCAGAGCTGGCGACCAATGGTAGCGGGGCTTTAACAAAGCCTTGGACTTCTTGAATGGCTTCCCCGATGATTTGTGGCAATGACTCGACGGGGTAAGCCTCTGGCCTGATTTTCGCTATCAGCGGTTGAGGCGTAGGCCAGGCTTCGGAACAGCCTGGCTGC
>CAIWDB010000427.1 GCA_903911305.1 uncultured Methylococcaceae bacterium
GGCAAGCGCTCGGGGACGCCGATCCCCCGGCTGGCGTTTTCGCTGGTGTTGTGGGTCTGGCTGAAGGCGGGCTCCATCGCCCTGTTTGCGAGGGAGTCGCTGCATGTGTTCTGCGATGCCGAAGGATATCGGGGAATGCCGTCCAAATCGGTTTTGCCGCCCAGTTGTGGCAAGTGTTTAGGGCGTTGATATCGGGTGCGCTGGACGAATTGAAAACCCTGCTGGGGGATGCGGCCACGCTGGTCATGGAGACGATTGAAGCGCACGTGCAAGGCTTCTTTGTGCAAGCCCTGCAACTTGACCCCCGGACTCTGCGGCTGGAGGCCAAGTAACTCGCGGCTTTGCACGGAAATTCATGGGGTAAATGAGCCACGAAACTTTAGTGATAAAGCAGGGCAAGGATGTCTGGAATGCTTGGCGAACAGCAAACCCCGACATCGTTCCCTTTCTGCGAAGCGCCCCATTGGAAGGGTTCAACCTCTTGGAGGTGGCGCAATTTATTTATGTGCTGCTCAATCACCAAAAGTTACGGGGGTTTTTCAACACCACGACACAGCGTTGTGTGCTGATTCTTGGCCGTTTTGGCGGTGGCGGTTTGGAAGTGTTGCAAGCGGTGGCTGACCATCTACGCAGCTTGGCTTATCTGCCAATCATCTTCGACTTTGAACGGCCTCAACAACGGAACTTAACCGAATTAATGGTCATATTACAGCTTGTGCTTGCACCCGTGCATCCCCCGGTCCAACCGCCAAAGGTGCTTTTGCTATCGGCTTTTGCGGTCAGGGTAACGACAGTGCCGAGTGCATAGGGCGAGGTGCATTTGCTGCCGCAACTGATAATTCTATCGGAAGACGAGACGCTGCCTCCGCCGACTTTGGCAATGGTCAATGAGGGGATGGCAATATTGACTGCGGCCATTTGAGCCGAAATCAGTTCACCGAGTTCGCCTTCGAGTGGGGCGCTGCACGTACCGTCGGCACACACGGCTTCATGAGTGATGGGGTCGTAAGTGCCTGTGTAAGCATAGGTTTCATAACGACGCACCACTGCTCTTGAGTTACTTTTGGGTGAGCCTTGGTTGACCAGTTTGCCGCGTTGGCGACGTTTGCCATCCGCTGGGGGGCTGGGTTGCATCAACTGCCAATCGGTTTCAACTTGAGTCGCTCCCTGAGGGACAACCGCATTGCCTTCAACCAGTTCAACCAAAGCGACTTCACGCGCCAATTCGGTTTTATAGACCTTCATCCATGTCGCATCGCCATATTGTGGAACAGGTGCTGGAATAGGCGGTGGAGGTGGCAATTGCACCACGGCTACGAGTACAGGCACGGTTGCCGTCTGCTGAAAATAATAGGTTGGCGATGCGACGGTAATGGTGTTGGTTGAACCCACTCAATGTCCAGGGTTGGCAGGGTCTTCTAACATCCAGCGATACGAGGTGGATGTCGCTTTTCAGAAATATTCTTTTGTGAAGGCATTACGGTGTGTCATCGGGTGGATTCAGTTCTTCGGCTATCGCAATGCATTGCTGGCGTAGCCAGCGATGCGCCGGATCGTTCTTGCGGGAGGGATGCCAAATCAGATATGTTTCCACTACCGGTACGGGGATGGGAAGCTCGTAGCAACGTACACCGAAGAGCGGGGCAATCTGCTCCGCCATTTGCCTAGATGTCAAAGCGAGCAGGTCAGTCTGTGACACGACCAGTGGCAACATGATGACAGTGGGGACTTCCAGCATCACGCGATGCCGGAACATATCAATAATTGGGCGCATGGCTGCGTTTTGGGCCAAGCCTTTACTGTCATCGTGGACAATCACAAACTCTTCTTCTAACAAATGCTCAGCACTGTTGAGTGCGGAATCAATGCGAGGATGGTTTTGACGGGCAATCAGAACCGGCTGGAAACGGATGAAGTTGGTCTGTTCCAACAGCGTGTCGTTGAGCCTGGCATGATGCAGCGCCAAGTCTAGCCGATGTGTTCGCAATAACCGGGTGATTTCATCTCCGGGGTCGATGTCCCTAATCACTAGGCGGATGTTGGGCGCTGCCTCGCGGAATCGGCGAAACAGTCGCAGACCAACCAACGAGCCGCTGCCGAAGCTAATGTTGACCGAGAAGGTTCTGTGGCTGGCGGCTGGTTCAAAGGCATCATGGTCAGCCAATTGCCCCCGGATGACATCAAGCGCGGCATGAACGCCTTCATACCAGTCGTCTGCCTTACTGGTCGTCACCAAGCCCTTGGCCCTACCTTGGAACAAACGGTCCCCCCCGGCCAAGTAGCGGAGCCGACTCAAGGCATTGCTGATAGCCGGTTGGGTCATGCCTAGCCGTTGTGCGGCCCGGACTTGACTGCGCTCTTCGTAGACTGCCTCGAAAATCGTCAGCAGATTCAGGTCGATGCCTCTAAGATTCATGATGTGAATATTAAAATTATTTACTATAAATTTGATTATATATAAAAAATGACTAAAGTATTAATCGAGCGGGAAGCACAGAGACATTTCTACACACATTGGAACTGTGGATGCCTGATTTCCGAGTTCTTCCAATGTTTGTATCGCTCATTTATTGATTTTGACGCAGAGGAAACATAGTCATGAAAAGCAAAACATTTGCAGTGATAACATTTAGCTTATTGTCATTAGGCATAGACTCGGTGCAGTCCTCCACCCTGCCCGCGCCTGTGACCCGAGTGATTGTCAGTGCCGCATCAAGTTGGGGAACCGCTTCCGATGCGTGGGCGGGTTACACGGGTGCGTTGGACATCTGGGTGCCCAGTGCAGCGCAAGGCGGTTGGAAATTAACCTTCCGTTCAGCCGAACTGGGCCAACAGGCAACGGTGTCATCATTTTGGAATGCCACCGCGACCTATGATTCAGCCACTCATACCTTTACCGTCATTGCACCCCCGTGGGGCGGCAATGTCGCTGCCAATTCGGTTATCAGCGTCGGTTTCAATGCTAACGGCTTTCTCAGCACGGCTTTCGCGCTGGAAGCTTGCACCTTCAACGACCAACCTTGTGTGGCAACGGTTATGAGTTCGTCAGACTCCAAAACGACTTTAGCAGGTCTTAAAGCCGGAGGTTCGTCTACCCCGACAGGATCGGGCGGCAGTGCCACGGGTGGGACTTCAACGAATACGGGTGGCACGTCCACCGGTTCTGGTACGGTCACCACGAACTCTGCCAAGGAAGTGCTATTCGCCGTGGATAGTTCTTGGGTTGGCGGCTATGGCGGCAATGTGACTATCAAGAACCTTTCCAATACCAGCTTACCCGCTGGCGGTGGTTGGCAGGTTAAGATCAAGTTTCCTGACCTAGCCACGGCAAAGGATGTATTTAAAAGTGGCCCGTGGAATCTGCAAGCTGCGTTTGCCAACGACGGGACAGTGACTTTAAGTCCTATGAGTTGGACGGCATCAGTGGCAGCAGGCGATTCTGTCAGCAGTGGCTTTAACGGCGGATCGCTGGACAATCTGAGGAAAGCAGCCAGTTTAGACAGTTTGGTGTCGGTGGCCTATGCCAGTTCGGTCGGTTCTGGCGGATCAAACTCGACCGGAGGTTCCGCTGGCGGGACAACTGGCGGCGGCACTACGCCCATAGACAATACTGGTGGGCTTCCGACTGGGACATTGACTGGTAGCTTCCTATACAGCCCTTACAAAGACGTAGGGACTTCCATGAACTGGAATACCTATGTCATGTCCACCTCGGTCGGCGGAACCCTGCGACCCTTACTCTCGGTTCTCCCAAGCAAAGTGCCGGCGGTGACATGGGCCTTCGCCACAGGTGAATGTGGCAAAGAAAACTGGGCGGGCATCGCACCGGATGCCTTGGCCGCAGCCAATGTGAAAGCTTTCGTGGATGCCAACAAGAATTACGTCATTTCCACGGGCGGCGCGGCCGGTGCCTTCCATTGCTCCACCCCGGTAGGCATGAGAACTTTCATCAACCGCTATGCCTCGACAAACCTAGTCGGCGTGGATTTCGACATAGAAGCCGGGCAGAGCGCGGCGGAGATCGACAGCCTAGTGCAGCAACTGGCGACGGTCGAGGCAGATTACCCGAATCTCCGCTTTAGTTTCACCATCGCCACCCTAGGCAGCAGTAATGGCGGCTCCATAACCTCACCCTACGGCGACCTTAACGTGACAGGTTACAATGTGATCCGGTCCTTGAAAAAGCACCCGTTGGCTAATTACACCATCAACCTGATGGTGATGGACTACGGTTCCGCCAACTCTGGCGTTTGCGTGGTGGCGAATGGTCGCTGCAACATGGGCCAAACCGCCATCCAAGCGGCTAAGAACCTCAATGCCAAGTTTGGCGTGCCTTATAGCCGGATCGAGATGACCCCAATGCTAGGCGTGAATGACGTAAGCGACGAGTTATTCTCCCTAGCCGACACCGATACTATGGTCGCATGGGCAGTCAACAATCAACTGGCGGGCGTACACTTCTGGTCAGTGGACCGCGACACCCCGTGCAGCCAGTCCAGCGCCTCGCCCACTTGCAGTTCGGTCCCCAGTGTACCGGTTTGGGGGTGGACTAATCGGTTCTTACAAGATTTGGGGCTATAAAGGCTGACTGAGGGAACATTAGTCAGGCTGGATTTAGGGGGTTGGTATTTGCCAACCCCCTTTTTGATGTTAAACACGGATGCGATAGTTGTGAGTCTATGACTCATTCCGCCATGCACATAAGAATAGGGAATCATATGTCATGTAAAACAATCGCATAACACCCATTCAAATACTCTAACTCTGCGGCAAAAGCGTTTAGTCAGAATTTTCACTTGGTCTTTCTCTTTACCTTGACTCATTTTTCACTTACTTTGGTTACAATTATCCCATTTATGTAAACGAGGTAGCGCAATGAGCAACATCCCAAACGATTTAAAATATGCATCCACCCATGAATGGGCACAATTGGAACAAGATGGCTTGGTCCGGGTCGGTATTAGCGATTTTGCACAAGCTCAACTGGGCGATGTCGTCTTCATAGAACTCCCTGCCGTAGGCCGTGTGGTCAAAGCGGGGGAATCCTGTGCAGTGGTCGAGTCAGTCAAGGCCGCTTCCGACATTTACAGCCCTGTGTCCGGGGTAATCGAGGAAGCCAATGATGCCTTGTCGGATTCCCCTGAACGGGTGAACCAAGACAGTTACACCCATTGGCTGTTTCGGGTTAAGGCCAGCGATGTTTCAGAACTGGATAAGTTACTCACTACCGACCAATACATCACTTCAACTGAATCTAAATAACTTCATCATTCCGACCTATAGGAAAATTCTACAATGAGCGTTTTAATCTGCGGTTCCATGGCATATGACACCATCATGGTCTTCCATGACCGCTTCAAACATCATATCCTGCCTGAACAGGTGCATATCCTGAATGTTTCATTCCTAGTGCCTGATTTGCGCCGTGAATACGGCGGCTGCGCCGGCAACATTGCCTATAATCTTAAATTACTGGGCGGCGAACCACTCATCATGGCGACGGTGGGAAAAGATTTCCAACATTATTCACAATGGCTGGCCTATTGTGGGCTATCACATGAGTACATCCGTGTACTGGAAGACAGCTTCACTGCCCAAGCTTATATCACCACCGACATGGACGACAACCAAATAACGGCCTTCCACCCGGGATCCATGTCGTTCTCTCATTTGAACCAAGTCCCGTCTGACCGTGGCATCAAGCTTGGCATCGTTTCCCCGGACGGCAAGGACGGCATGGTTCAACATGCCCGGCAATTCCACGCCCTAGGCATTCCGTTTATATTTGATCCGGGTCAAGGCATGCCGATGTACAACGGTGAAGAACTATTGGAATTCGTGGAATTGGCCGACTGGGTGACGCTGAACGACTATGAGGCGAAATTGATGGAGGAGCGAACTGGCCTATCGCCCGATCAACTGGCCGCTAAAGTGAAGGCGTTGATTGTGACCAAAGGCGGCGATGGCTCTTTGATATATACCGAGGGCGGCATTCTGGAAATTCCGTCTGCCACCCCCAAGTTAGTGTCAGACCCTACGGGTTGTGGGGATGCCTACCGGGCGGGTTTGCTGTATGGTTTGGCAGAGGGGCTGGATTGGGCAACCACTGGACGCATAGCCTCCTTGCTCGGTGCGATCAAAGTCGAAACCGCCGGCACACAAAATCATGGCTTTACCCTGAATGAATTCAAAGTGCGCTATCGGGAAAACTTCGGTCACGGATTTTAATCCATGGAAAACACCCGCCGCCTGCTCGACATCATGGCGAGACTGCGTGATCCTGAAAATGGTTGCCCGTGGGATCAAAAGCAAGATTTCGCCAGCTTGATTCCCTATACGTTGGAGGAGGCTTATGAGGTGGCGGACGCGGTGGACCGGGAGGATTTTCATGACCTTCGGGAAGAACTGGGCGACCTGTTATTGCAAGTCGCCTTTCATGCCCGGTTGGCGGAAGAGCGGACGCTGTTTGATTTTGAAGACGTGGCCCACGCCATTTGCGAAAAACTAGTCCGGCGACATCCTCATGTGTTTGCCGACATGGAATTTGAAAACGACGGGGCAAGGCTGCATTTTTGGGAAAACTCCAAATTGGAGGAAAAAAAAGCAAAAGGCGGTCAGCAAACTGAAGGGGCTTTATCTGGCATTCCAGCTAGCTTGCCCGCCTTGATGCATGCGCAGAAGCTGCAAAAACGCGCTTCCCGTTTTGGTTTCGACTGGGAAGATGCCAAGCCCGTGTACGCCAAGGTCGAGGAAGAATTGGCAGAAATCCGCGAGGCCCATGAGCAGGGCGACCAAGCGGCTATTGCAGATGAAGTCGGCGACCTGCTATTTGCCGTGGTCAATCTTTCCCGTCACCTTGGGGTGGATGCCGAGTCTGCTTTACGGGCGAGTACCCGCAAATTCACCCATCGTTTCGGTTATGTCGAGCAACGCTTGAAAGCCCGGCATCGTACAATGACCGAAGCAACGGCAGCAGAACTTGATGCGCTTTGGGAAGAGGCAAAAATAACGGGCAAATCAAGTGACAGTTAGCTTTAAGGCTGGCTTAAGTTTCCAAGTTTGAAATCGAATTCAAGGATCAGGGGGTTGAGCGTGAAGTGACCTATTCGGCCGTCGGCGCTTTGCTTGAAATTGAGGAGACTATCCAGCCCGACGCGCTCCCGCCCGCCGTGACCGATGCCATCAAAAAAGCCCATCCGAAAGCAACCGTGACGGAAGCGGAAAAAACGTTAAAGCCCGACGGTTCGGTCAGTGGTTACGAAGTTGAGATTAAAGACGGTGACAAAGAACTGGAAATCCATTTAGATGCCAATGGGAAAATCATCAAAACCAAGGCCAGCGAAGATTAAAGACAGGCAGGAATAAGTCCGAGCGGTGATCGCTTCCGACAATATTTGCTGGAAAAGCCCGATTGGGGGCTTTTCCAGCCTATCATTTTGCACCCCATACAATCATGGCGTATTTGGTGCCAGAAGTGAGGTTGAGTTGGGCAATGTTGTTCAGAAAAGATGGCCCAAATGTGTATTCTACCGAGGTAGCAAAATCACTAGCGGGTGGGCTGGTGTAACTCACATTATCGGTCGCCAGTACGCCGGTTAAGGCGTTCGTGCCTTGATTCACACTGGCTATCGTTAAATTTAATGTAGAGGATTGGTTGAAGGAGGGGCTAACGCCAATCAGCCTTAAGCCGATGGTATCAATGACCTGCCCGGTCTGGTCTGCCGTAAAAATCAGCCCTTTCGACGAAGCGCCATTGTAGCTTGCGCCGGAAATTCCAAAGCCGGAATTGGCACCGCCCGTCACATTCAACCCAGACACCCACCAATTGCCAATGCTTACCAATTGGGTAATTAGCCCGGCAAAAAACAGAATGACATAAGCCAGTACAAAAAAAATAGGCACTACGCTGCCGTTTGGAGACACCGTATAAACCGACCCATGTTGCATCGACACGGCATGAATCATGGCGATGGCAAAGAAGACAATGATTGGGATAAGTGCGGGTGTTAGAATGTCCGACAGGGTTAACATGGCGCTGGGGTCTTCCATGATCTCAAGAAACGGAGTCAGTGAAACCGGGCTTTGCCCGGTTTGGCTGAGTGTCAATTTTGTTTCTGCGGATGAAGTGTCATGTATTGATAAAATGATGCCTGTAAAGAACAGGATCAGATAATACCTACGCCACAATTTCAACGTCAACGGCACAAACGCCTTTGTCATTGTGCCCGATCTTATAGCTGACATCGTCGCCCACACGCAACTCGTTAAAGTCGGCATTTATCACCGAGGCGTGGAAAAAGAATAAGTTTGCAGTGCCATCGCTAGGCGTGATAAAGCCGAAACCTTCCCTTAAAGCCTGTATCTTTCCCTGCAAAGTATTGTTAGTGGTAACCCCGCCAGTGTCCAAGCCAATGACTGGCAGGCTGTCAACCGGCAAAATGCTGTTGGTCATTTCAATCACCGGCAATTCCCCTGTCGTCACATCATTGGCCGTCAATTCAATGACCGTCAGATCGTTTTTCAGAAAATCAGGAGGCGTTTCTTCATTTGAAGCTGGGTCAATCACATCCGTATTATCATTAACGGGTAAATCCTCAGAGCTTGGCTTATCGGAAACAGGAGTAAGATCGATCAGGTTATCCTCAGTGTTCCCGTCATTGACGAGTGGTTCTTCGGACGTGTTTCCATGGTTGGGCGGTTCGTTGTCGGTTAAGACCAGTTCAGGTACTCCATTCAGCCCTAAGCCGTTCGCCGACAAATCGGTGATCGTTTTGTCATTCAAGGCAACGCTGTTAACGGGTACGCTGGTCGGCGCAATCGACTGGGTTTTCTTCATCTCCATTGGCTTTTGATAGGGTCCGGATTCTTTATGGGGCACAAAGAGTTGGTCAATCCTTTGATCCCCCTTGCGCGAGCGGTCATCAATGATTTGATGCATCAGCACGGGATAGGTGACTTCTTCCAATAGCACTTGAGCGGTGCGTGTCTCCCGGTCTTTTCCGCTTTGGTCGATATACGAAAACCCCCATCCGAGCAACATGACCCTTGCACCTAGGGCATTCAGCTTGCGTACCAAGGGAAGAAAGTCGCCATCGCAGGCAATCAGGACAATGACATCGAAGCGTTTGTAAATCGCCAGTTCATAGGTCTCCAAGGCAAGCCACACATCAATGCCCTTCTCGCCGTCTGGGCCTAATGGCAAATAATGGGTGATCACCCCTTCCCGCATCAGGATGTCGTCGAATTGCCTTTCGCGTAACAACAAGCCCCTTGCCTCGGCTTCCTGAGCGCGTGGGCGGCCCCTAAAGTAATGGGCATCCACAATCTGACAATATTTGACATCTTCGCCTTCCGCTTCGGCAACTTGGTGCCTGATGAATTCATGCAGCCCGTCAATACTGATTCTCGCTTTGCGTGCATGTTGGTATTGGTAGTAATTGCTGACATGAAAAAAATAGTTACCATCATAGAATACGCCTATGCGCGTTAACTTTGATTTATGAAATGACATTTAATTCTCAATATATATAGTATGTATAAAAAAATATTAAAACATGCCTAATCTTAGATTAAGAGGCATTTATAAAATTACAGAATATTAGGTGTTAAGAAAAAAGCTTAGTTGCGACAAACAAAGAAACCTCCCGCCACTCCTGTTCTAATATTCAAAGCCTCAGTAAATAATGCGCAACCGCGTCAATCTCTGAAGTTGTCAAACTGCAAAGGTTGTTCCAATTCGGTTTCTCTAAGTGTCTGAATGCATTCTTGAAGATCATCGCGCTTTTTGCCAGTCACACGAACCTTTTCGCCTTGGATGGCAGCTTGCACCTTCAATTTTTTATCTTTAATGAGTTTGACGATTTTTTTGGCGAGAGTGGAATCGATGCCTTGAATTAAAGTCACCGTTTGTTTTGCCTGCTTGCCGGCAATTTGAGGTTCATCGGTTTTGAGGCTGGCTATGTCTACTTCGCGTTTAGCCAGTTTGATATGTAGGATATCCATCATTTGTTGGAGCTGAAAATCGCTTTCGGCAGTTAAGGTGATGATCGACTCGGCCAGTTCAAACTTTGCGCCCGAGCCCTTAAAGTCGAAGCGAGTGTTCACTTCGCGGTTGGCTTGATCGACAGCATTGGCGGATTCGTGCAAATTGACTTCAGAAATTATGTCGAAAGAAGGCATTAAATTATCCTCAATAAATTAAATATGATTAATGATAAAAATAGTTACCGAAAATAAATCGGCTGTATAGAACATATATTATAACTATAGGACAGTTTTTTTTAAGGTGTTCTCCTTGAATTTTCATAAATTAAACAATTACATCATAAACTCCGGGCTTTGCGGACGGACTCCCAAGCTTTGCGAATTTCATGGGTTTTTTCATTAGCTTTTTGCAAGGTGTCTTCCGGGACCCCTTCCGCTGCCAGTTTGTCCGGGTGATGGCGACTCAACAAACGACGATAAGCGCGTCGAATGTCCTGATCGCTTGCCGAAGCGTTTACCCCTAAGATGGCGTAAGATTCTTCCAACGTGGGTTCCCGTTGCTGGCTTTGGACACGCCCGCGACTATGCTGATGTTGCCAGCCCCCCATGCGTAATTGTGCTTCTAGCACGGTTTTCAAGGCATGGAGTTCAAAACGGGAAAAATGCAAGCGCTCGCAAATTCGCAATAAGAGCCGTTCTTCCGCCGGATGAAGCAGACCGTCTGCGAGGGCAAGCTCAAGCTGGAGTTCCACAAAAAAGCGCAGTAGATGCAATCGGTTTTGACATTCTGAGCGGAACTGTTGCAACACATTGTCAAGCGGAAAATCGGCGTGTTTGCCTTCGTTGAACAAGCGCATGGCGGTTTTCTTCATGTCTTCGTTCAATTGCAACCGGGTCATGACATGGCGGGTGAATTCAATCTCTGCCTCGTTCACCCTTCCGTCACTCTTGGCGAGATACCCCATCACCGAAAAGACGGCGGTGAAAAAAGCCATTTGGGCTTGGTATTGTTCCGCAGAATTCACCTCTGTTCGGAACGGGTTGTTTGCGGTTTGGCCTTGGTCAAACTGATGCCCGACAGCCGCGCCAAACACTGCGCCTAATGGTCCACCCATCAGGAACCCAAATGTTCCGCCGATAAACTTGCCTACCCAACTCATAAAATTTGTCGCTGATTTATTACACGTCTGCCATCAAGCATGACAAAATTACATCTTTGCCCGATTATCATCAAAAACAACCACGAAACCAACCATGAACGCTCCAACAACAGTTTATGAAACCACCTTGACCAGCCTTCCGTTGAGGGCGCGTGGCAAGGTGCGCGATATTTATGACATTGACGAATCGCATATGCTCATCGTCACCACTGACCGTCTTTCCGCATTTGACGTTATTTTGCCCGAGCCGATTCCCGGCAAGGGGATAGTGCTGACATCTGTCTCCAATTTCTGGTTCCAAAAGATGCAGCATATCATTCCGAACCATCTATCCGGCCTAAAACTTGAGGATGTCATCAATAATCCCGAAGAATGCGCCTTATTGCAAGGAAGGGCCATTGTCGTGCGGAAGTTGCGCTCCCTGCCGGTGGAAGCTGTGGTGCGTGGCTATTTGACCGGTTCAGGCTGGAAAGATTACCAAAAGAACGGGGCAGTGTGCGGAATTTCTCTGCCAGTTGGCCTACAAATGGCGCAACAATTGCCGGAACCGGTGTTCACCCCCTCCACCAAGGCGGAACTGGGGACCCATGACGAAAATATAAACTTTGCCCAAGCCGTTGAACTGCTCGGCCAGTCCATAGCGGAACAGGTTCGCGATGTCAGCCTGCGCATTTATCGGGAAGCGGCAGAGTATGCTTTGCAACGGGGCATCATCATCGCTGACACCAAGTTTGAGTTTGGCTTGGATGATAAAGGTGAATTGTACCTGATTGACGAGGTGTTGACCCCGGATTCATCAAGATTCTGGCCTGTGGATGAATATCAGATAGGTATTAGCCCGCCGAGTTTCGACAAGCAAATTATCCGTGACTATTTGGAAACCTTGGATTGGGA
>CAIWDB010000428.1 GCA_903911305.1 uncultured Methylococcaceae bacterium
CATCCGCCTTTTGCAAAGGAAAAGAGCCTTCAACAGCCTGCGCCCCGAAGGAAAGGGTAAAAAATACAAGCGCGATAATGGTTTTCATGGGTGTCATTTGGAGTATTTCTTTATGAGTGCTTCCACATAGCCATCGGCTTTTTCCACATAGCCTACAACAACCCCCATTAGGCGGCGATAAGCTTCAAAGGAAGTCACCCAAGCCAAGAAACGGCGTACCATGTCCCAATGCCAGCCTATACGCTCTTCCAAAGGAATGATCCCGTGGGTAAGCCTTTCCGGCACTGGTTTGGTCTTTTCCCGGGTGGAATAGAACGGAAGCGTTAGGAAAAAGAGGAAATATATCGCCGAAAACAGTCTTGCGAATAGTGTGGCAGTGGGAGTGGCAGGTCTTGTCCCAAGTATGCCCAACACAATGAAACTAATGACGAAGAGCAACAAAGCAATTTTGAAAATGCCACTACGGTAACGTATGGACTTAACTTCGCCTCTATCTAGCCAAGGTAAGATAAACAGCACCACGATGGAACTACCCATTGCAATCACGCCGCCGAGTTTGTCAGGAACGGCCCGCAATATGGAATAAAACGGCGTGAAATACCAAACAGGGGCAATATGCTCGGGTGTGCGCATTGGATCGGCGGCTTCAAAATTTGGAGCTTCTAGGAAATACCCGCCGAATTCAGGCCAGTAGAACATAATCAAGGCAAACACGATTAAGAATATGCAAAGCCCAAATAAATCCTTAACTGTATAATAAGGATGAAAAGGAATGCCGTCTTTGGGTATGCCGTTTTCATCTTTGTTTTTCTTGATTTCTATGCCATCTGGATTATTGGACCCGGTTGTGTGTAAAGCGGTCAGGTGCAACACGACCAAACCAGCCAGCGCCAAGGGTACGGCAATGACGTGAAAAGCGAAGAATCGGTTCAATGTCGCATCTGCTATCACATAATCGCCTCGAATGAGCAGGGCTAAATCCTCACCCACTACCGGGATGGCGCTAAACAATGAAATGATGACTTGCGCACCCCAAAAGGACATTTGGCCCCAAGGCAACAAATATCCCATGAAAGCCTCGGCCATCAACAACACGTAAATCACCATGCCAAATAGCCAGAGCAGTTCACGCGGCTTTTTGTAAGATCCGTAGAACAAAGCACGGAACATGTGTAGGTAGATGACAATGAAAAACGCCGAAGCGCCTGTGGAATGCATATAACGGATCAGCCATCCCCAGCTTACATCACGCATGATGTATTCGACTGAGTCGAAAGCCAGCTTGGCATCAGGCTTGTAGTTCATGGTCAGGAAGATCCCAGTCAGAATCTGCATGACCAGTACCACTAGGGCCAATGAACCAAAGAAATATAGAAAATTGAAGTTCTTAGGCGCGTAATATTTGACTAAATGCTCGCTCACGAATGAACTGAGTGGAAAACGTTCGTCAATCCACCCTAAGATGGAGTTGTCTTTCTCAGTCGATTTATCTTTGTCCGATGTGGCCATTAGGCATTCTCTCCTATAAGCAACCGTGTATCGTTGAGATACTGGTGGGGGGGAATATCCAGATTTCGAGGTGCGGGTACGCCTTTATATACGCGGCCCGCAAGGTCGAAACTAGATCCATGGCAGGGGCAAAAGAAGCCACCAAGCCACTCCGGGCCTAAATCGGCAGGTGCGACTTCAGGGCGATAGGTCGGTGCGCAGCCAAGGTGCGTACAAACGCCCAAGGCGACTAGTATTTCAGGCTTATAGGAACGATATTCATTTTTTGCCGGTTCCGGCTGTTCTGATTCTTCCGACTTAGGGTCGCGGAGTTTTGGTTCCAGTTTTGCCAACGAGTCAAGTGATTCTTTTGTTCGTTGTACGATCCAGACGGGTTTTCCACGCCACATGACACGGATCATTTGGCCCGTCTCCAGTTTGGATATGTCAACTTCCACCGGGGCTCCGGCAGCTTGTGCCTTTTCGCTTGGCTGCATGGAGGATATGAACGGGAAAGCGGCTAAAACCGCACCCGTAGCACCAACCACCGACGCCGTTTTGGTCAGGAACCAGCGCTTGCTAGTATCCACGCCATTTTCACTCATTTGGTATTCCCCTTTACAAACCATGATGGTTGTTCGCGTTGTTATTTTCTTGTGAACGGTATGTTGATATTGTATGGACATCCTTGCGCCGAAACAATCCGGCATCTTCCAAAAATCAACCGCTATTATATAGACAATTTAATTTAATGACGTAACACCTTTGTAAGTTCGGTTATAAACCGCTGATTTTCATCGGGTGTTCCTATTGTTACTCGTAAACAATTGTGCAATAGACCCCCCGCTGAACTTAAATTTTTTATTAGTACTCCGGATCGTTTTAAGCTTTCAAAGACTTCCGAGGCATTGTTCCCCTGCAACTTGAAGCATAAAAAGTTGGCTTGGCTGGGGAAAAGCTTCACGGGAAGCGTCGCCAATTGGGTTGCCAACCATTCACGGTCACGGCGGATGCATTGAACCTGAGCGTCGAGAACCAATTGCCTCGACAGGGCAAACTCTGCCGTATGCTGTGTCAATACATTGATGTTGTAGGGTAGTCGTAGTTTGTCCAACTGGGTTATCCATGCCGGATGCCCTACTAGAAACCCCAGCCGCAACCCGGCCAAGCCCAACTTGGATAAGGTTCGCATGACCAATAGGTTTGGGAAATCTAGCGCCTTTTGCATAAAACTGGCATCAGCGAATGGCGCATAGGCTTCATCCACTACCACTATGCCCGGCGCGATGCGCAGAATCTCGACCATATCTTCTTCAGCAAAGGCGTTTCCCGTTGGATTATTGGGATAGGCAAGAAAAATGACCTTGGGTTGATGTTGATCAATGGCTGCCCGCAGGGTCGCCATATCTAGGGAAAAATCTTCTTCATTCAGATTTACCCCGACAAAGTGCAGACCCAAACTGACGGCAATCTGGCGGTACATGACAAAAGTCGGCTGTGGAGCTAACACCACGGAGTTTTCACCGCTCAATCCCATGAGGATAATTTGGATTAACTCGTCAGAGCCATTGCCCAACATCAGTTCCGCTTCTGCCGGGATGTTGTTGGCAATTCTTAGCATGGCCCTTAAGCGATTTGCCGAAGGGTCGGGATAGCGATTGACTTCTGCATTGCGCAGAAGTGCTAGCCATACATCGACCATCTCTTTAGGCCATGAATAAGGATTCTCCATTGCATCCAACTTGATCAACCCCGTTGCATCTTGGACATGGTATGCGGATAAGGCAAGAATTTCTGGGCGCAATAGCGCATTGACTAGACCTTCAATAGGTTGCATGGGCCTTAAGCTTAAGTTTTTATTCTGAATTCTGCGGAACGGGCGTGCGCTGTCAAACCCTCGCCACGCGCCAGCACCGAAGCAGTTTTGCCCAATTCATCTGAACCCGCTTCTGAGCAAAAAATTAGGCTGGAACGCTTTTGAAAGTCATAAACCCCTAGCGGGGATGAAAAACGCGCTGTGCAGGCGGTCGGCAACACATGGTTGGGACCGGCGCAATAATCGCCCAGTGCCTCTGCGGTGTAACGGCCCATGAAGATGGCACCGGCGTTACGAATAGACTTGACCAAGTCTTCGGGTTCTTTCACAGAAAGCTCAAGGTGTTCGGGGGCAATACGATTGGCAACATCGGCCGCTTCCTGCAAATTTTTGACTAGAATCATGGCGCCCCGGCTACCCAATGAGGCTTTTATCACGTCTCTCCGTTCCATTTCTGGCAATAGTTTGGCTATGCTGGCTTCCACAGCGTCCAAATGAGTTGGGTCTGGGCTTATTAAAATAGCCTGAGCGTCTTCGTCATGTTCAGCTTGGGAAAATAGATCCATGGCGATCCAATCGGGGTTGGTCAATCCGTCACTGATGACCAAGATTTCCGATGGGCCGGCGATCATGTCGATGCCGCATTGACCGAAGACCAGCTTTTTGGCTGTCGCCACATAGATATTGCCGGGTCCGACGATCTTGTCCACACGGGGGATAGTGGCAGTGCCATAAGCCAAAGCTGCCACAGCTTGTGCGCCGCCAACCCGGAAAACTCGATCAACCTCAGACAGATAAGCCGCCGCCAATACCAATTCGTTGACTTCACCATTGGGTGTGGGCACGACCATGATAATTTCGGGAACACCCGCGACTTTTGCCGGAATGACGTTCATCAGTACCGATGATGGGTAGGCGGCCTTGCCCCCCGGTACATAAACGCCGGCCCTGTCTAATGGGGTGATTTGCTGACCTAGCACCGTCCCATCGGCTTCAACATAACGCCATGATTCTAATTTCTGGCGTTCAGCATAAGCCCGGATGCGAGTGCTGGCTGTTTCAAGCGCCGTTGCTTGCTGTTTGGGCAAATTATCCCAAGCGGCTTTTAAGGCGTTGCGGCTCAATTCCAAGTCTGCCGCCTGATTCACACGGTAATGGTCGAATCGCTCCGTAAACTCGATCAATGCGACATCGCCCTCGCTCCTAATCCTAGCGATTATTTCCCTGACCCGATCATGAATTGTCGCGTCGGAAATTTCGTCCCACGATAACTGATAGTCTAGTTTTGCAGAAAAGTTGCTGTCTTGCGTGTCAAGTCTGGTGATTTTAAATTCTTTCATGTCAACCTCACCCCATTGCGTTATCTGAGCAAGAAACTTTAAGGCTCAACTGCCGGATAAATTCGGCGACAGCTTGATGTTTCATCTTCATGGCAGCCTTGTTGACAATCAGGCGGCTACTGACATCCATGATCAAATCCCTAGGCTCCATCCCGTTAGCCTTTAAGGTATTACCTGTGTCCACCAAGTCCACAATACAATCCGCCAAGCCTACCAGAGGGGCCAACTCCATGGAACCATATAGTTTGATTATCTCAACCTGTAAGCCTTTATTGGCAAAGTAACGTTGTGCGGTTTTGACGTATTTGGTTGCCACCCGCATACGATTAGAGGCAAGGTTTGCCCCTACGCGGGCGGCTGTCATTAATCGGCATTTGGCTATCTTCAAATCCAAGGGTTCGTAAAGCCCCTCGGCTCCGTACTCAACCAATACATCCTTGCCTGCAATGCCAAGGTCGGCTGCGCCGTATTCCACATAGGTCGGCACATCCGTTGCCCTGATGACCAGCAGTTGCACGTCGTCCCGACTCGTCGGGATAATCAGCTTCCGGCTCTTCTCCGGGTCCACCGTCGGTATAATATCGGCGACGGCCAACAATGGCATGGCTTCCTCGTAGATTCTCCCTTTGGAAATGGCAATGGTCAGCATGGTTGTCTCATTGGGGAATGCGGCGAATTTCCGCGCCGAGTTGGGAAAGTTTTTCCTCGATACACTCATAGCCACGGTCAATATGGTAAATCCTTTCGACAATCGTTTGACCCTCTGCCACCAAACCGGCCAACACCAAGCTTGCAGAGGCGCGCAAATCGGTGGCCATGACCGGCGCACCCGTCAATTTTTCCACCCCACGCACGATGGCTGTGTTGGATTCCAATTTGATATTGGCCCCCATGCGCTGCATTTCCTGAACGTGCATGAAGCGGTTCTCGAAAACGGTTTCGGTGATGATGCCGACACCTTCTGCAATGGAGTTCATTGCGGTGAATTGGGCCTGCATATCGGTCGGAAATGCCGGGTAAGGGGCCGTGTGCATGGAAACTGATTTGGGTCGCCGACCCTGCATATCCAATTCGATCCATGAATCGCCGCATTCAATGATCGCGCCCGCTTCGCGCAGCTTTTCAAGTACGGCGTCCAGCAAATCCGGGCGGGTATTCTTTAACTTGACTTTGCCTCCGGTCATCGCTGCCGCGACTAAATAAGTGCCGGTTTCGATGCGGTCAGGCAAGATTTGATAATGCAAGCCTTCCCCCGATAGAGATTCGACCCCTTCGATTTCCATAATATCAGTGCCAGCACCGTAAATCTTGGCTCCCATCGCATTGAGGAAATCAGCCAAGTCAACTACTTCCGGTTCGCGTGCGGCGTTTTCGATGACGGTCACACCGTCAGCGAGGGCGGCGGCCATCATTAAGTTTTCTGTGCCAGTGACGGTCACCAAGTCCAACACCAAGCGACAGCCTTTCAGTCGTTTGGCGGTGGCGTGGATATAGCCATTGCTGACGCTAATCTCCGCACCCATGGCAGTCAAACCTTCCAAGTGGATATTGACGGGCCGGGTGCCGATGGCGCAACCGCCGGGGAGTGACACCTCGGCTTTGCCAAAACGGGCCACCAAGGGACCAAGCACCAGTATGGAGGCTCGCATGGTCTTCACTAATTCGTAAGGTGCATAAAACGTCTGAATTGAACTGGAATCCACTTCGATATTCAGCTTTTCGTCAATCACCAAATGCACACCCATGCGCCCAAGCAATTCCATGGTTGTGGTGATATCGTGCAAATGTGGCACATTGCCGATCAAAACCGGCTTTTCCGACAACAAGGTTGCTGCAAGAATGGGAAGCGCGGCGTTTTTGGCCCCGGACATGCGCAATTCCCCAAACAGGGGGTTGCCGCCAGTGATAAGCAATTTATCCATATATGAATACTCTAATGGTTAATAGCCGAGTCATGTTGACCCTAGCTCTTGGGTTTAATCAATGATGAGAATGTCATCAACCCCAGCCACATGAGCCATGGCCAGCAATTGGCTTGGGAGGTTGACGTAATGCAGGTCCACTCCAGTTTGGCTTGCCAACCGAAGCCATTCTAGCAACAAGGCCAGCCCCGCGCTGTCAGCCTTGGTTATTCCAGCCAGATCGAAAACCATTTTCTGTGTGGGTGTGGCGAAAAAGTCAGATGTTTTCTTCATTGCCGCAATGACCGACACAAAACTCAATTCGCCTTCGAGTTTGAATCGACCGGGCTGTTCCTGGTTAATTTCAAACAAGAATTTCGATTTTTTCATAGACAATGGTTTTAGCATTAAAAATATTGGCGTTCCCATTATCTTGCCACTGGTTTAGTCTTGTGATCGGCATCCCGTTCCTTTTCAGATTTTGTGGAGGTGGCGTCTTTAGGCTTTTGCCCAGATGCAGCCTCTTTGTGTGGTTTTGCCTGAGCCGATTTGGATTTCCGCTCAGATTCTGGTTCAGCCTTTTCCGCCTTAGGCAAAGTAACCGATTTTTGCTTGCCAATGGTGGATTTTTCTTCGGTTTTGACGGGAGGTTTGGGTTTTTCCGGGGCTATGACGGCCCGTGACGGTTCAGGCTCAGACGGTTCCACGGCGGAAGAGTTAGCTGGGGCGGAATCCTTCTTTTCCGAGCCACTTTCCGCCTTGTTGAACAAGAAACGGCTGATGATTTCTTCCAACACCAAGGCCGACTGGCTTAATTCGATTTCATCCCCATTTTTGAAATAATCTTCCGATCCGCCCGCGCTTAAGCCGATATATTGTTCGCCAAGCAAGCCTGCGGTCAGAATGTTGGCAGTAGTATCCGTGGGTATAGTGTTGTATTGCGGTTCGATATGCATCTCGACCACGGCTTCGTAGGTTTTATTGTCAAAATGGATTGAACTGACCCGGCCAATCCGAACCCCCGCCATGGATACCGGGGCGCGAACCCTTAAACTTCCGACATTCTGGAAGCGAGCCAACAGCTTGTAACTATCGTCCTTGACTTGCAAATCAGCCAAGTTGCTAACCTTCATAGCCAAAAAGAACAAGCTGACCATTCCCAAGGCGACAAACAGGCCGACCCATGTCTCCAAAACCTTAGATTGCTGCATTAATTAATTGTCCCCATACATGATTGCGGTCAACACGAAATCCGAGGCCAATACGGCCAAGGCTGAATAGACTACGGAGCGTGTCGTTGCCCTGCCAACCCCCTCGGAAGTTGGTAGCGCGTCATATCCTTCAAACACGGCAATCCATGTCACGATCACGCCAAACACTATACTCTTGATGACACCATTGATGATGTCGTCATTAAAATCAATCTTTGCCCGCATTTGCGACCAGAAAGCCCCTTCGTCCACGCCTAGCAAATCCACGCCGACGAAATACCCACCGATGATACCGACCATGCTGAACAGCGCGGCCAACAAGGGCATGGAAATGACTCCGGCGAAAAAGCGGGGCGAGATGATCCGTCGCAACGGGTCCACCGCCATCATTTCCATCCCTGACAATTGCTCGGTTGCCTTCATCAGGCCGATTTCAGCCGTCAACGCAGAACCCGCCCGACCGGCGAACAACAACGCGGTGACCACCGGACCCAATTCCCGCACCAGCGAAGCTGCCACCATGACACCCAAGGTTTGCTCGGCTCCAAAGTCAGACAGCACGTTATAACCCTGCAAACTGAGCACCATGCCAACGAACAGACCGGAAACGCTGATGATGAGGATGCTCAACACCCCCACCGAATAAATCTGCGCAACCAGCAGTCTAAATCTGAGGAAAATATCTGGGAATCCGGTCAGCACATGCAGCATGAACAAATTCGCCCGGCCCAGTTTTTCCAAGCGATCCAAGGTGTGTCGGCCTATCCTTTGAATAAATTCGAGCATCTTATGCTCCATAACTCTCTCGTTGCCATGGCGGTTTGCCGGTTCCTAACAAGTCCTCGGCATAATCCGGGGCAGGGAAATGAAACGGCACGGGACCATCGGCTTCCCCATGCATAAACTGGCGTATCCAAGGCGACGCGGTTTCTTCGATCTCATCGGCTGTCCCTTGGGCAACGACTTTGCCTTCTGATATGAGATAGACATAATCGGCGATGGCAACCGTCTCCCTGACATCATGGGAGACCACCACGCTGGTCAAGCCCAAACCATGGTTCAAATTGTGGATTAGCTTCACCAACACACCCATGGAAATTGGGTCCTGTCCGGTGAAAGGCTCATCATACATAATCATCATGGGGTCCAGCACGATGGCTCGGGCCAGTGCCACCCGGCGGGCCATGCCACCGGATAGCTCCCCCGGCATCAACTGCCTAGCCCCGCGCAA
>CAIWDB010000429.1 GCA_903911305.1 uncultured Methylococcaceae bacterium
CCTTCGACCGCAGTTTGGCCGCCCTTACAGGCTTTTAGGCGGCCAATGAATAGAATTGTCCTGCGGCAGACAAACCTTGGCTTTCGCCAGCCACCATCTGGCCTTTCTTGATCATGTGCATGAGTTCGATGCCTTGCAGGGTGAGGCGGGCGGCGCGGACGGGGCGGATTCGGGCGGAGTCCAAATGCTCACGCAGGGCCAACTCTTCGACGATGAAGTCGAAGAGTTCTCGGCGGTCCTCAAGGCTGGGGCCGGCCAACGCCAGGATGTCCCGTTCATTATGGCTTGCTCCTTGGCGATGGGAGGGTCTTAACCGGACGAAAAAAAAATGTTGGCCCCAAATTGGGGGGAAACTTTGATTATTATAGAGTTTGTATATTGTATCCGCTCTACAGCTTGCTTGTGTAATCGTGCTGAGGTCGCCGCCGCTATATCCATCCATCAATAAATCGGGAAAATTGTCGTGAGCAAGCAACGACAGCCTTTAGTATAGTATACCTATATATTATATATAATTGATTCTATTGAATATATTATTGTCGCCCACTTGCTGTGAAATCGGCTATTCGCGACCAATAAAAGCATTCATCACGCGACCGGGAAACGTGTCGCTATTGATTGTTGAGTTGGTAAGTCAGCCTTTTGTGCCGCCCAATGTAAAGCTTAAGCAACTCATAGAGCCTTGATAGAAAAATATATGTTATTGATAAATATAATATATATAGATTGAATGCGCATGCTTTAATTAAAGCGCTAGTGGTTTGGTTCGCACTGTCTTATGGTTTGGAGTATAGCAATAAATCTGGCATAAAATTCGCTATATGTTTAACAAGTTCAAGTGATTCATTGATTAAGTCCACAATGAATTAGAACAGACAAATATCAAAACATTATTATTGACGAAAGTCAGAGGAAGGGTAGCTATATGTTTAACGTAAATTCAAATACGAACCGCCAAACCGCCATCAATGAAAGTAAATCAAGATTACTGGCTGCGAGCGTTCTTTTTGCAAGTATCGCATCGATTCTTGCAATACCTAGTTCAGCGCAAGCTGCATGTGCAACATATTATGTTTCAACCACTGGAAAAGACTGGAATTTAGGCACTATCAACAGTCCTTTTCTGTCGATTCACAATGCAGCAAAAAAGCTGGCTCCCTGCGATACATTGTATGTGCGTGGTGGAATATATAAACAAACTGCGATAACTTTAATCAACAATGGTACTGAAAGCCAGCCTGTCAAAATATTGGCATATCCAGGTGAATTGCCTATTCTTGATGGTTCTGGAATGAATATAGGCCAATGGGTCTCATTTATCAACTTGGATGGTCAATATATCAAAATTTCAGGTTTTGAAGTGCGCAATGGCGGTACTGGCGTTAATGTGGCCGGCCATCACAATACCGTTAGCAAGTTTAATGTTCACCATACCATAAACAACGGAATACTAGCAAAAGGCGACTATAGCATAGTTGAAGACAGTAAGGTATCTTGGTCCTGCATGAACCATTATTATTATCTAACCGGTCAACCAAATGGCTTGGATGGGTGGGCTTCTGGTCTCAGTGCGGCGCGCGATACGGTGGACGGTATCACCCAGCATGCCATTCTGCGGAGGAATACAGTGACAGAAAACTGGGGCGAAGGACTGTCAGCTTACGAGGCGGATGGCATTATTATGGAAGACAACATCGTCTACAACAATTGGGCGCTAAATGTTTATATTTCCGATGCAAGGAATGTCATCCTAAGAAATAATATGATTTATAATACGCCGAATAGCAAAATCGACGAAATTGGTGCGCGTTTTCCTGATCGTTTTGCGTCAAATCTAGTGTTGGCGGACGAACGGCCTGATAAGCCTCGTTCCACTAATAACATTGTAGTCAACAACATGATATTGAACGGGGATATAAGCGCATTCTCGTGGTCAATACCCACCGACGGCGGCTTGTATAACGCAGTGATTGCAAATAACACTGTCATTGATGGCAATATCCGAACTGGCAGCAAAAACCTAGGATCCGTCATCAAAAATAATATCTTCTTTACAAGCAAAGCCGGCTTTAGCCTTGCCACTGTCCCGAGTCGCACCGGATTGAGTCTGTCGAGTAATGTTTGGTGGCCCGCCACTCCTAGTAATGCATCGGGTGTGGGTGATGTGGTTGGCGATCCTCAAGTCGTGCGTACTGGCAGTACGAACTCGGGTGAATTGGCAAAAGGATATTTCGCTGTTGCACCTACTTCCCCGGCGATAGGCAAAGGCGCTTACGTTAGCGGCATTACCGATGACTATGCGATTAGCAGCGTAGGCGCTTCAGTCAACATCGGTTCGTATGCAACGCAAGTAGCGCCATTCCAATACGTGCCCGCACTAGTAGTCAAATAGCGCTTAGAAAGAGTAACAGCATGGAAGCGTCAGGTTGGTGTCCTTTTTCAAAGGTACCTTTAAAGCCAGTGGTTCTACGTCCGTCTTGATTAGACAAGATCGAACGTCCTGCCACTGGTTTTCCTATTTACGAAGCTTAGGAAAAGCCCTGCATCGGCAGTAGAACACCGCCGCCTCGCCTCAGAGCATACGTATCGACGTATCCAATAAAAGTTTTCGCATGAATCGCCGATAGTGGATAATATCCAATTATGTGGTTTAGTTTTTGAAAGAGATGGGCATGGGTAGCCGTATGTTAAACGCAAATTCAAACACGATCGACAACAGCGCCGTAAATGTAAAAAAACCGCATTTACTGGTTGCAACAGTCCTCTTGACAGGTATCGCATCGATTCTTGCCATCCCAAGCGCGGCACGAGCAGAATGTAAGTCATATTATGTTTCCACAACAGGCAAAGACTCGAATCTGGGCGACATAGATATGCCTTGGCTTTCCATACACAATGCGGCCAAAAAAATGGCTCCCTGCGATACCTTATATGTACGCGGTGGCATATACAATCAAAGCGGGATCGTATTAAATAACATTGGTACGGCAATAAGCCCCGTAAAAATATTAGCATATCCGAATGAGCTACCCATATTAGATGGTTCTTCCATGAATATAAAACAGTGGCAGGCATTTTTTTCTCTGGCTGGGGAATATATTAAACTCTCAGAATTTGAATTACGCAATGGCGGCGTTGGCGTTTTCGTGGAGGGCAGCCACAATACCGTTAGCAATGTGAATGCGCATCATATGTTGCAGAATGGGATATTGGCAAGGGGGGATTATAGCACTGTTGAAAACAGCACGGTGTCTTGGTCGTGCATGGATCATTACAATTATCTGATTGGCAAGGGTGGCACGAATGGATGGTCTTCCGGCCTCAGCGCCGCACGCAATACGAATACGGCGGGGGGTATTGTCAAACATGCTATTTTGCGAGGGAATACGGTGACGGAAAACTGGGGAGAAGGTTTGTCAACCTATGAGGCGGATGGCACTATTATGGAAAATAACACCGTCTACAACAATTGGGCGCTAAATGTTTATATTTCCGATGCAAGGAATGTCATTCTAAAAAATAGTTTGATTTATAATACGCCAAATAGCATCATCAACGATATTGGTGCGCGTTTTCCTGATCGTTTTGCGTCAAATCTAGTGTTGGCGGACGAACAGCCTGATAAACCTCGTTCCACTAATAACATTGTAGTCAACAACATGATGTTGAACGGGGATATAAGCGCATTCTCGTGGTCAATACCCACCGACGGCGGCTTGTTTAACGCGCTGATTGCAAATAACACTGTCATTGATGGGAATATCCGAACTGGCAGCAAAAACCAAGCATCCGTCATCAAAAATAATATCTTCTTTGCAAGCAAAGCCGGCTTTAGCCTTGCCGATGTCCCGAGTCGCGACGGATTGCATATGTCCAATAACATGTGGTCACATCCCCCATCCGCGAATGCTTCAGGCAAGGGTGACATCATCGGAAATCCCAGGCTGGTGCTTGCAGGCAATGTAGGGCCGGGGAAATTGACAAAACGATATTTCGCCATTGGAGCCACTTCCCCGGCAGCGGGCAAAGGCTCCGCGATTTCCGGCGCCGTCAACGACTACGGGATTATCACCAACCAAGGAAGAATACTGAATATCGGAGCCTACGCAACGGCTGCAATACCAATCCAGTACCTACCACAGCAAAAACCGTGATACATGTGCGCAATAGAAGGTTGAAAAGCAGCAATCAAGGGTGCATGTGGGATATTTCGGGCTGCCCCCCCTTTCAGATGGCACATCTAAAGCTGGGCGGGGTTGTGCATCCATCAAGGTTAAACGCTTGGGCTACCCGCTGGAGCTTCCTATTCATTACGAAAGCGGCGGGATATCATGCGGAAACACCAAAACGCTGCCACCCCGACCCATGATCCAAACACATTGGCATAGGCATCTGAAAAAGAAAAATGCCGTACTGAGGTTAGCCAGAATTGCCCAAGTTCGAGTAAAAAACCGAATATGCTTGATAGCATGACGACCAACAGTGTGCTGATAAGTTTATGCGCCGGGTTTATCCACACTGACAACATCAAAAAAGCTAGAATAGCGTAAGCTGCGGCATGATCCAGCAGATCCCACGTGACTATCCCAATGGCTTGTTGGGGATCGGGTAGTACCCAAGGATTAAGGCTAAGAAAGCTAACTAATACTAGGCAAGCGAGGATTGGCCAGATATTCATTTATCGATTCATAGAAGATTTTCAAAGCACCTAGCCGACATTTTTCTGAGTATTCAGATAAACCTGAAAAGTACTGCGTGCTATATCCTTCCAGTTGTATCGGTGGCTTACCCAATCGCGAAGTTCATTTCTATAGTCATCGGATTGGGTAAAGCCCGAAAACTCGCTTAATTTCTGGGAAAGCATGTCGATGTCGCCCAATTTAAAGTAATGATGATCAGGCAACCTGATTTCCAAATTGGCCGGAATATCGCTGGCAATGACTGGCAGACCGTAACTTAGGGCTTCCAGCAATGCGATGGGCAAGCCTTCGTGAGAGGATGGCAGTACGAACACGCCCGCATGTGCGTACAACTCTCGCAAGGACTGCCCGCGTTGTAAACCGGTGGCAACCACATCCGGGTTTTCCCTAGCGGCTTTCAATACATTCCGGGTGTATTCGTCAGGATGGTCGGAGTCACCCACCATCACCAATTTCCAGCCGGGCAACTCCGCTTTTTGGAAAGCTTGGATCAAATCCAAATGCCGCTTTTCCGGGACCAACCGGCTGACGATCAGGACGTATTTGCCCGCTTCCAGCCCGAAATCGATCAGTGCGTCAATGGTGTCTGGCAATTCCGGCAACACCACGCCATTGGGGATCAGTACGGATTCCTTGCCGTATTTGTGCTCCACTAGGTTTCGAATGACTTGTGAAATGACAATGCGCTCATGAGCAAAAAACATGCCTAGGCGTTCACCTAATTTCAGTATCCATTTTGAAGCGCCCCCCCATTTTTGCCGGTCATAGTCCGGCCCGTGATGGGTGACCACCACTTTTAGGCCCAAAAGCCGGGCTAGCGGGGTCATCAGCGACGGGCCAATGGCGTGTATGTGCAGCACATCGGGCCGCTTCACTGCGGCATAGCAAACGCCGAGAAACGTATGGACGATGGCCTCCAGTTTTTTCGACACGGGTGCCCAGATGCGGTGGAAGCGTATGCCTTTCCATTCCATACCCTTCTCGTCGGGGTGGTAGGGTGAGCGTACAATGATGTTGACATCACAGCCCAGATCGTTCAGGTGCGAGGAAAGGTGCTGGGCGTGCGTTTCCACGCCGCCTTGGACATCGGGAAATCCCCTAAGCCCCAGCATCATCACACGCAAGCGTGATAAGCGGCCTGGGTTTGGAGTTTCGGTGGTATCAGCAGCCATGGCTCAACCCTATGATCGAATGTGAATTAAGATTTGACACTGGTTGTTGGGTAAATCGCTGATGTTACGCAGCGAGGCCGTCCCTATGTTATAACATGGAACGGCCTGCAGAGAATGGTTTTGTATCATCAATTATGGTGTGGGATGCTTTAACAGAATGACCCCGTCTTTAGGTGCCAAATTGACTGTATTTGTCGCCTCACCATTGTTGACAATTTTGTCTTGTTTACCCCGGATGTGATAATAGGTGCCACCGAGATCTATGGTTTTTTGAAAGTCCGTCGTATTGACTAAGGCAACCCCGTTTTCAAATTCACGTTTGTAAACCCCAATTTCACCTTCCCTTAATCTTATTACGTCAAACCATACCGTACTGATGTCAGATCCAAGTTTTATCCTAAGACTGATATGGTTAGGATCCGCTGGCGCGATAGAGTTAACGTGCATCGTGAAAGAATAGCGTTTCCAATCAGTTGTTAACTCTGCTGTAATTATTTCGGATAAGACAGCCCAGTTTACCGAGGGGTCGCCCGTAATCTGCAGATAAATGGATCTGGGTTGTTCTGCCTTCGCCCAGAATGAAATGGTATAGGTGTGACCACCCTGAACCGGGACACCTGTTTGCAATACTTGAAGTGCGCCCGAAGCCGATGGTGCAACCGCATTAGTTTTAACTTGAAGGGAGCAGCTACCAAACCAACTACCATCCGGAGTGTCAGTGCAATCTTGAATAAATTCTGCCTTCTTCGAGGCATCATTCATGCACCAATTTTCTAAGTTTGTGTTTGGTGCTATCGTACAACCCCCACCACTATTGGGTGTCTCAAAGCTAGAATTAAGCAGAAGATCGGGTGTCGTCAAGGAGTTAGTGTCTATCAAATAAGATGCGCGAACAGGGAGACCTAGGTATCCCGTTGTCTGAGTGCCGGCATTGTCATATTCATCGTACCACCAGGTGGAGATATAATTTTCTCTATCAGTATACACATAATGGCTTCCGGTCATCAATGCCGTAGCCAAACCAAATCGCATGCGTCGATAGTTTTTTTGGCTAACTGCTAACTCCTCTGGAGTTGTGAATTGTACTGTGTAGGAATCCAAGCCGAGCAATATTGAAGTTGGCGGTGAAAACCCTAAATAGCTCCAGCTTTTTAATGGGTTATATATTCGAGATGCCCAATCAATTGGATCGCCATCAAGAAAGCTAGCTAATTGCAATTCACTGTTGTAACCATTGAGTATATTTTTAGCCTCATCCAAAAACTTTGTCGTTACCGGAATATCGTTGGCTATCAGTGTAATATCCGGCAGGCCATCCCGAATATTCTGTAGAAAGTTTATAGAATTTGGATACCAGAGTTGAGTTATTAAGTCTTGATCAGTGCTGGTATCCTTCACACCATCACAGTCCAAGTCGAAAGCGGCCCCTTTAAAAAAGATATAATGGGGTGGCGTTGCATGCGCCCCATCAACAAAAATACCATCATACCTATTGGGAAATGATTTTTTTGTTTGCGTATATTGCTCAATTATGAAATCACTGCGAGCCCGAACCGCATCAGCATCTGCTTGATTCCACATAAAAACCCGTGGGTTTTTAGGAAAGGTGACTCTCAGGCTTGAATCACAGGGAGGTATGGAAAAGTCAGGCGGGGCATAATGAACCAGATAACTTTCTTTAAACGCACGACTACGAAGCATTCCATTAGTATCATGGATATAGCTAGACCCTTCTACAGTAAGCCCAATAAAACTTGGATTGATTTTGCGCACTAAAGCCAGATTTTTTTCGCCAAGTTTCCAAAAAAGAGAAACATCTAGCATAAGATCATAACGAGCGACTTGTTCTGGTGTGGTTAAGTTACGTTCTGATCCAGTAGGCATGACTATTCTAGGAAAAGTCCCTATTGGACTGGCTGATACATTTTCGATTGAGCCAAGTGTAGATAAAAACCAAGCGAAGAATATCGCCATCATTTTATAAATGACTGAAATTAGAGAAAAATTATTGGATTTCATTGGTAAAACATCTCAGAGTTAGTTTAGATAGAATCCACTTATTCAGTAGTCGGGTATAAATATTATGGTAAGCAGTCAAAAATAAGGTTACAGACATATCTATTATGCCTGTTTATTTTTGTTTTCTACTTATTAATACGCCTCCTCTTGGTGTGTCATGCCCCGTCTGAGCGTTGTACATAAAATTTTAAACTCATCAAGCGAGCCGCTATTTTTCGCGATACCAGAAATGGGTTCCCTCTGATTTCGGGAGTGAAAAAATTGGAGACTACCATGTCTTCGGCTGCCCGCGCCGTCCTGCGTTCGCCACGGAACGAGCGCCCCGTGGCTACCACAAATGACTCGACGCCGTGTCATTCGCCTTATATTTTGTCCATGCCTGCGATGTAGCCGCGAGACATGGATAAAGCATCCGGTGCCTACGGCTTTCGCAGGGGGCGTCGCACATCCGATGCTGCTTTCACTGGGTCAAGCAGCCTTTGTCGACTATATCATGTCCTAGCGTGATTAAAAACACTATCAGTATGGAGTTTACTATTAAATTCTGGTATATAAATTCTCAGTTTATAATCATATGTATCAAACATGAGAATCACCCTGTGTGGGTGATTAAGATTACATTAAGAAATGTGCTGCGGTGATAAAAAAATGGGTTCTGTTGCATTGCGACACATCTATAACGGGTCTCATGTGTTTGAGACCATACACCGAAGGCTAGGTAAAGACGCTCCCCTCATGCAAATACATCCAAAACATTGCATGAAAGCTTGGCCCAGCTATAGTCCGATTCCAGCAATTCTCTGCCTTTTTTGCCCATCGCAATGGCGGCTTCTTGGTTTTCCAGCAAGGCCAGCACTTTGGCGATCAAAGTCTCATAATCATTGGGCGCCGCCAAGCATCCTGTTATGCCTTCGACAACCAGTCCTCGGTAAAACAAGAAGTCCCAGACCACCGTTGGCAATTGCATGGCCATTGCCTCCAAGCAGGTTCCCGGAAGCCCTTCGTAATAGGAGGTGGAAACATAGATGCGGCTACGGTTGTAATAGCCGATCATTTCCGAAAACGGCACTTTCCCCGTCAGTAGCACATTCGACGACAAGGGGGCCAATGACTCGGCAACCCATGCATCGTCTTCGCCATAACCCACAATGCCGATTTTAATGTCAGGCTTTTGGTCAATCAGCCGATGGCAAAACTCGACCATGGCGCGGCTACCCTTGCGAAATTCTATGCGCCCGCAAAACAGCACGTCAATGTCTTTGCTAGCGTTCTCGTCCGGGGTGAACAGGCCCACATCCGCGCCGTTTGGAATCACCGACACTGGCCCCTTGTAGCCATAAGCAAGCACTTCTTGCCTTCCCTGCTCGGTCAAAGTAATTATTTTGGACGACTGTGCGAATATCCGTCGCTCCATCCACGACTTTACCTTCAGCGATAGCCCGTTCCACTGGCTTTCAAAATGGCGTTTTTCATAGAATCGCCCTGACATGCCTAGATATGTCGTATGAGCCGTCAGCACTAACGAGATATGTTTCGGGAGAAGCAAGCCCGGTATTAATGGGGGTATATGCAAGTTCATCCATTTTATGCGCCCTTCGTCATGCAAGCGGATTAAAATTTTGCGGACTTCTAGGGTCCACAGTATCAAATTAAACCGGTTTGAACTGAAAGGAACGTGGATAATCTCAACCCCAGGATAAGACCTCTCCGTCCGATGCTCGTCCCCTGTGATTAGATAAATGGGTGGATGGTTCTGCGGGAGGTTGGAAAGAAAGGAATCAAGATAGCGTGCTATGCCGCCGACACCGTAGAATTGTGGGTAAACAATCGCAATCATTTTTAAGTATTTCCAAGTGTTTTTTCGATTTCTGCAACTAAGCGTTCCCATGCATAGCCTGTGGCGATTTTTTCCCGCGCCGAGTCTTCCATCTGGCGCATGGCAGCCGGATTCGCCAAAGCACTAACAACCGCTTTAGCCAAGGCATCTGCATTATTTGGTTCCACTAAGATGCCATTCTTTTGATCTTCCAGCACTTCCGGTATTCCGCCCACTGCGGAACTTACTAGGCAGGTTCCAGATGCCATGGCCTCAAGCATTACTAAACCGAATGGCTCTTGCCAAATCGGCGGAAACACCACCATATCAACCGCAGAATAGAGATACTTTAACTTATCATGTGGCAAATAGCCCGTAAATTCAATCGCATCACTTACTGGCTTGGCCAGTTCCACCAGTTGCTGCTCGTAGGCTGTTTTCGCCGCACCGCCAAAAAAGGACGAGCCTGTGATGATCAGGCGGGTTTCTGGAATTTTACGATGTATCTCCCGGAATGCCTCGATCAAGACATGCACTCCCTTGACCGGGGTAAGCCGACCCACATACAGTAGGTATCGTTTGTCTGGATTTATCCGCACGATGCCTTCCAGTTGGCTCTTGGCTTCGTCGCCGTAGGGCTTGAACACAGCGGGGTCGGTTGAATTGAAAACCACTTGGAAGCGCTCTGCATATTCAGGGAAATGTGCTACGGCCTGTCGGCGGATGTAGTCACTCACGCAAAGCACCTTGTCCACCTTGGCGAGTGCGCGACGGTAGAATGGCCGGAACAGGCGCATGGAAAGGTGGTCGTTATGCATGTGCAGCACTATTCTCTGTCCGGGACGTTTGTCCAAAAACAGCAGGAGGTTGGGTTCATTGTGCAGATACACCACATCAAATGGGTGGACTGCCTTCGCCACCCGATGGGCGTAAGAAAATACATTCTGAATTTTGGCCGGATAACGTAAGGGGTTCCTCCAAGTCACCCGATCTTTGATGCGGTGGAAAAAACGCTCAGCATCTGTCCAAGGAATCCCGATGTATTCAATACCCTCGTGCCCTGGCACACCCGCTGGACGGGATACTACCGCCAGCTTGCGGTTCGGGATGACCATCCGCTTGGAGACTTCGTCCACCCAATGTTCAACGGCGCCGCCTTGAACGGGTGGCACTGGCAATAGTTCTGGAACAACAATGGCAATGGAATTCAACAGCACACCTTTGGTAAAAGATTTTAAAAAAAATTCCCTGTCACTTGTTTAATAACTAGAGGCGATCAAATATTTGAAAAATATTGGTGAAAAAATTTATTTGATACGTCATTAACAATGCCTCTTTAATTTCAATCTCGACTTTCAACAACTCACTCGCTATCCCGTAATAACTAAATTAGTATTATAAAAGATACTATTTAACTCGTTAGAAAAAACGGTATAGAATGAATTTATACTCATATAATCAGGTCAAGACCATCTAATAGTTTAGCAATCTCACAATCCTCGCCATACAGAGAGTAACTTGTTTTGGTGGGAAGTAAGTGATGAAGCTTGGCACGAACAAATCTCCTGACTTAGATAAACCATCCAAATCGCCTTACCAAAAAAATTTTAATTTTTTCATTCATAATTTTTGGCTATCTCTATGTTTTTAAGAAAAAGATATGCAGTCTAGTGGTGGGATAATTTAGTTAGCGATTTATTTTTGAAACCACGGGGCGATTTAGTTCAGCGGATAAAATAAACCAAGATAGAGCCGCCATCAAAGCAATCCCTAGTGCCTGGGTTGTCCCTTGCACGGATATTACCCGCCAACTTGCTGTTTGGGAGCGACATCCGCTTGGATACTTCGTCCACACCATTGTTCGACGGCACCACCTTGAACGGGCGGCATCGGCAATCGTTCTGGAACAACAATGGCAATGGAACCCATCGACTATCTCTGCTGATCGGAAGTGTAAATTTATTATAGGCTACAAAGATTTGATTTTATGAATATTTGTTTTAATATCCATAAAAATGTCATTATTTTTATTTTTATAAAAATATAAGCTAATCACCATTATAATATAAGACGATATATACTCAAACAGTTCGATAATTGTATCATAGTATTGAAAGCTTTTATTGGGTGGGAGCATAAACGAAAGAATAACTCTAAAAAATACCCAATTGATTATGAACAGCATACCAATGGAAACGGGGGGAATGGGCAAGCATATTTTTTTAAAAATCGTAGAGGCGAAACTCACATGGAATGCCATTATTGGGACAATAACTCCCCATACTATACAAAACATCTTGAATAGAACGCCAATTTCTAATAGCCTAGATAAGCCAGATTTCTTTTCGTGACGAAAATTTTCACCATTAAATATCTCAATGTTATGAATACTAAATTGATGCTGAACATTTATGCTATTCATAAATTCTGGTGTATGAAAATAAAAAATTTTCTGCCCCCAATTTATCTCTTCAGCACATCCAACAAAAAATAATATTGATAAAAATAATAGAAGCAACTTTTTATTTGAAATATACACAAGAAACATAAATATAGAGGCAATAAAAAAAAATACGGCGGTCAAGTTTTCATAAACCCCATTTTCAACCCCTAACATCTCCATTATTTTGTCACTAAACATAAAATACTGGGAATAGGTAAGCACAATAATAGAAAATGATATTAGCAAATATGCACGCAGTACTTTTATTTCCATTTTATATGCGCTGATTATAGTGTCAGTTGTTTTACTCATGGCAACCTGTATTAATGTGTATTTATTTTAAGCTCTGAAATTGAATATACCAAAAAGGCGAAAGATGCCGACATCTCAACCACTTCATCTAAATAATATCCTGAATGATTGCCATATTTCTGAAATATTCTAACAATCAATATTAACAGAGAAATACCTAACCCATATAACGGATAAACCGGAACTTTATATTCTAAAAAAAACCTGTTACAACAATTAAATAAATTGGCTATTGGAATAATAACTAGAAAAGTTAGCAGAACCCCGTTAAATATGGTTCTTGATGATATTATGTCATTCACACCTGAAAAATATTTCAGGTTATGAAAATTAGTCTCGTTTTGTACGTTTGCTTGGCTCAATACTTCGGGAGTTTGAATATTAAAAATCCTTTGCCCCCAACTTAATTCCTCCCCAGAAATAAACAGGCATAAAAAAGATAAAAAAAGATAAAGTTTATATTGTTTATTTATTTTAAATGATAATAAAAAACCCAAGGATGATATAAAGTATAAAGCCACGGTAATATTTTCTGAAAAATTATCTTCATGAATATAATACTTTAAAACAGATTTATCATAAGTATCAAAATAAAATATAAAAACTGCAAAAACAGTCAAAAACAAATGGATAAAAAGCAAACATAAATTTCTGTTACGACTCATCTTGATATACTATATTCAGAATAGAGACTGAGCGAATTATTGGAATTGCAATCCAGAAAATATAAACATACTTAAAATTCAAGTTGACGAAGGAATTACTCTACTGTCAATTAAAGCCGCAGGATCGGATTGGCTTTTGGATAAGCCGACCAGCAACCCCGCTGTTAAATATTGCCATGCCGTGACGGAATATAAAGCCATTGATGCATTTCGCTTCTTAACCAGCATCCCTATGAGTGGCATCAGCAATACTGTGCCAAATAGACTCAATTTTAACGGCAGCGCGATGGATATCCACGGAATGGCAAAAAGCGCCGCCCACCAGACTACTACCAGACTATACAGCCGCAGTTCGCGCATGGTGTCGAGCAACAGCGACATCTGCCCGCTGTCCCCCCAAAGCGCCCTGACCAATTCACCGGGTCCGCGCACATAGCCGGACAGCCACCGCTTATTCAATAATGTATAGGCGGGCAGGGTATGGCCGTAATGTTTTATGGCTGGAATGGGCAGCCGCTTTAACCTCCAACCCCTAGATCGAAGTCGGATGGCCAGCTCGACTTCCTCGCAGGCATGCAGATTGCGGTTGGTGAGATAACCGCCAGCCTGCCCTACCGCCGATCGCCTGTATAATCCTCCCATGTTGAGCCTATCCACGTCACCCGCTTGCATGTCGGCAGATGTGCGCTGTACCCTGCCTTGGAATTCAAGGCTCTCGGTGTTCATCTCTTGGATAATCCCACCTACACCGGCCACATCGGTCTCGTCATGCATGACAGCCATCGCCGCTTTGAGAAAATCGCCAGAAAGTTCCATGTCACCATCAAGGATGTAAACAAACTCAGCGCTTGAATGCTGGTAACCCAGTTGCGCACCGATGCCGCAGGAACGATCTCCGGAATTGAGCAATTGAACTATTTTGACTGGAAACTGTGATGCGATTTCCACAGTGGCGTCTGTCGAAAGGGAGTCGGCGAGAATGACTTCGCCGCCGAGACCTTCCACTGCGGCTAAAGCAGAGCGGATGGAACGCTCAATGTGCGCCTGTTCGTTGAGTGCCTTGATGATGACGCTTACACTCATTTTTTAAACCGCCCTGCTGCATTGTCTTTAGCCGCTAACACTTTCTGCAAAACCTCGACGGAACCTTTGGCTCGTTCCCGCCATAAAGGGATACGCTCTGCCAACAGTGTTCTGATGGCATCTTCATCGGCCTGCAAGGTCTCCAAGGAGTCCCATAGCGTTTGCCTAGACACTTCCGGTGTTTCCAGCACGTAACGAGTATGGTCAAACAAATCCTTATTCAATCCTTTGGCCTTGACGCTATAGGCAATCGAAATGGTCGGTACGCCGGTTGACAATGCGCCTATGGTGGCATGGGTGCGCGCTCCGATGAAATAGCGGCACTGACTTAAGAGGAATTTGATTTGCGTGGCATTTAATGTGGCCGGTGCGATTTTGAGCCTGCCCCCCTCTCCACCCAACTGAGCCAGAAGCTTGGACATATAGACGCTGTCGCTGTTCTTCGCAGCCCCGTCTAAGGGATCAACATGGGGTACTAGCAATACAGACAGTGATGTCTTCTCCAAGACATCCTGTATGAAATTATTCACTTCCTGCTCAAGTTGTTTGGCATCTTCGTCAGATTCACGGAATTTGGCTATTAAAGGGCTTACATTAAAGCCCAAGATACCTGTGCCAAGTTCAACTGGCAGAATCCCAGATACATCGAATGGTTGAGGCTTTAAAACAAATGCAGGATCGGCAACCAAAGTGACATTCTCAATGCCGAGCCCTTGCAGGTAGGCGAGGCTTTCTGTTTCACGGACAGTGATCGCCGAATAGTGCCGCAAATGTTCCCGCATGTAATTCTCGACGACGGGATCACTAGAAAACGGCCCCACTGATGCAGCCCATAAAACCACCGGTACTTGCATTGAAGCGGCTTTGTCAGCCAAAATACTCCACCAGAACAAGGATGCCAAGCCGTATTCCAAAGATATTACATCCCCGCCCGTCATGAGCACGCCGTCGCAGGATTCAATGATCGATTTGACATCCCGATCCAACTCGTAGTTTGGACGTATTAACGATTTCACCCAAGGCACCCTAGATGCAAGCCTGTTCCACCACAGCAAGCGGTTGGGAAGCTCGAATGTTGGAATGAATTTTAAACCGTGGATCGAGGACTCAGGCCATTGCGCTTGATCCAATTCTTTGCTGATGGCTGGCGTGAGCACTTCTATAGAATCAAAACTTGATTCAAGCAGGGATACGGTGGATCTTACTAACGCTTCACAACCACGGTTGCCAAAATTATTTTGGCCTGCAAGATAAAATCGACGCATATATATATATATCCTTAATTCAGTAAAGATTATTTTTTCTTCAGTATTCTTGCCGGTACACCTACAGCAATGTGTCCGGCAGGAACATTGTCAAGCACAACGGCATTTGCCCCTATATCGACATCATCTCCTATCACGATTTTGCCCAGTATTTTGGCCCCGGCGCCTATGTTGACGCGATTGCCTATGATAGGGGCGTCCAGAGGGTTTTTGATCTGGCGGTTCCCAATGGTCACGCCTTGTCTCACTACGCAATCATCACCGATCACCGTTTCACCATGGATGATAATGCAACCAAAATGCTCCAAGCAAAGACGTTTGCCAATCGATGCCTTGGGTCCTATGAATATCCCAAAGAATATTTCAGAAAGCTTGAGCAGTATTCTATGCGCGATTGCCCAAGGAACGCGGATCATTTTTGATGAGTAAACATATCTTGCATGACCAAATCGGTAGATTTGCAAAGCCCAAAACCCTTGGGCCAGCAACCCTTCACGGTAAGCGCTGAGATCTTCTAAAAAAGTATCAATGCATGAAGCATATTTCATTCAATAACCTCTTGTAATACTGACAATGCTTATGTAAAACCAAGTCAGTGTTTCGTGTGGTTTAGAGGGGTATTCGTCTGCTCGATCACATAGCTGATGGGCATAATTATGATAATCCGTCTAATCTTTGCAATTCCTAACAACCAGCGGACTGAAAGTTAGCTTTTTCAAAAAAACTGATTCTGCGTAGAAAAAAAACCATTCCCATAATAATGCTCTATATTCGCAACTTGCCATGGAATGCTACCACACAAATATAGGTTTAGGGAGAAAGCGGTTGATTGTTTCACGTTCATGTCTTCTAAATGGTTTTATTATATACGATAATATAATATAGCACAATAAAACTGCTCCCCCCATTAATAGCAAATCAATAAATTTATCGGCGTGTACTGGTACGCACTCGAAAAGTGCAACAGTGCAGATGCTTACAAATATCGGTTTAAAGAGACCCAGCCAATCCAATCTGAAACTGAACCCAAAATACGATAATATTAGCCATGCTACTGTGCACCATAGTATTTCACTTAGAATCAAGCCAGCGACTAACCCGAAGATTCCATAATTGATGGCTAAAACCACCCCTACAACCACACCAATCACGCCCGCTATTGTTCCCAATAAAGTCGAACTTGCTTGCCCTGTAGCATTCGTCATTAAACCCAGAATGACATGCAGTGTTTGTATTATCAATAACAGACAAAGAAAAATAAGTAAACCTCCTGCATCGGGATATTTCCCCCCGGAAACTAACAAAGAAAATTGTGTTCCATAAAGAATAAAAAATATAACAACAGGCGCCAGGCAAAAAGTGTTGAGCTTGAATAAGAGATTAGCCATCCTGATTATTTCAGAGAAATCAGATCCGCCGGAGATTTTGGCTACAAACAATGGCCTTACCATTCCTAGTAGCAGATAAGTCGGCAGGTATCTTTGTAAGATCATGCTAATAGAGTAGGCAAACCCAAATGAAGCCGCAGTCATGACCCCGAAAAGCCGAGTCACAATTAATTTTATCGCGTCACCACCATAAATCTGCGAAATTACTTGCGCAAGGTAAAATTGAAGTGAAAACTTGAGTCTGCCAGATGGTGCGTATCTTTTCTGCTTGGCCTGTGTTTGCTCCATGGTACGGTGCGACCATAAATATTTTACGAGAAATAATAGCGACAAGCCAAGCCCCGCAGTGGCTGTCATCGTCTCTAGCCACACTAGGGTATCTAAGTTCAGTCCACCTGAGTACCACATCATGGTGGCGAATGCACACAATTTAGAAATATTTCGGAAAAAGATACTTGCCTGTCCAAGCCCCTGTAATAGCAGAGATTCAAAAATCATATCAAGGTAACGGGAAACCCCCTCGGTAAGCATGATCAATAAATACACGTTGAATGACGACTTTGTCCCGGGTATTCCGACAAAATCCAGCAGCGGTTCGGAAAATATATATAAACCCCCGCAAACTAGCAATAAACTGACAAAACGACCTAAGCATGCCCATGAAACCAAGTGGATCAATTGCTTCTGGGTGCCATTGATTCTGCAATCTGTCACATAGCGCTGAGCAATGGGAAAGAGCCCGAAATTACTAACCAATTGGATAATTTCGAACAAGGCCATGTAAGTGACATAAGTTCCATAGTCTCCCTTTGGCAAAACCCTGACCACTAAAACCAGTAAGGCGAGTCCTGCCAACCCGGAGCCAACTTTGCCGATGGCAAAATGCAAAAGGCTGCGTTTTACACGAGTGGAAGAATAATGATTTTGACCATCTGTCATAGTAAAATAGAAACCTTTTTATCTTTCTGTTTAATCATGTCGAAGACACCGACGTAAGCCAGCATTGAGGTTAACAAAAATTGCAATGCCGACGAGTTCAGTAATTCGCAGCCGTATGGAATCATAATTAACATTATAACTAATCCAACCCCTGATGAATCGAGTACTATGTTGGAAAATGAATTATTAGCTACTGTTTTTACTAATTGAAAAGCGCGCCATGCGCCTAACAATATTATTCCAACATAAGATAAAAGCCCAAATGCGCCTAAATCCCATAGTATTTGAGAAGCCGTCGTTGTATTAATAGTCCAGCCATATTTTTGTGTTAACACTCCTTCCGCGACTGAACTTTTATTGCTTGCGCCTGGGCCATACCCGAACAGGAAATGAATTAGATCGTCTAATCCATTATTGTCCCACCAAAAGACCAAGGCGGCGGCTCTAGACAGCTGCCCTGTTTCTCTGTTGAATAATGATGCATCTAGGCTATAGCCAAATGCACTATCAAACATTTCCATCAGATCAAACGACATAGCCCCATGGGAGTAGCTAATCTGATATGCTACTAGGATAATGACTATAAACCCAAATGCTAACGTCAACGTCAATATGAAAATTGCTGGATTTCTAATGAAATCTCGGCGATAAATGAGTGTCATCGCTACGGGCACCAATACAACGACAACCTTCACCTCTGCCAGAATTATGGTCAGCATTACCAAAAATGCAATCATAATCACCGTACCTATATGAGCCTGATTTTTTCTCCACAACAAAACGAAAAATGCCAAGGTTAAGACAAGAAAATACGCCATTGCGCCGCTTAGACCGCCACCCATCGGATCACCTCCGAATCCACCCACCACAGCATCCCATGCAACACCATGACGCCCTCCCGCTGTGCTGCGCGTAGGTATAATCACAAAAAACTGATAAAGCACTAACGGCAATTGAATTACAGCCACAATGAAAATCTTTTTCCAAAGTTCCTCCAATAAAGAGATTGTCTTTGAATAATTAATCAATAGTAAAAACAAAAAACTCCAACAAGCTATATAGGACCTACATCCTGCTAAAAACTGTGCCGCTGATGTAAAATTGGCTATTGTAGATATAACTATCGATCCAAGGAAAAGATACAGCGGAACACATAAAACCGGGAATTTCAGTGGTGGCGCATTATGATTGCGTAAGCTTTTAAGATATTCCAATGGAATTCTAAAATATAACCCAAAACCAATAAGGTATGGTAACCATGTGGCCCGACTTATTCCTGCAAAATATTCCAACTGACCCACAACTAGAAAACAGAGTATGGCTACGCCCCAATAAATCGGTTCCAATGGCATTAATAATACAGCACAAGCAAATATGAGCCCTATTAAAATCAAATTCACTTCCATGATCCCAAAAGAAATCATGAATCCGGCCACTAAAGATAATAGCGAAAAAACGATAACTAATATCGGAGTGAAATAGTTTCTCGGTTTTACTGTGCTATAAATATAACCTGCCATTAAGTTATGCCTAAGAATAATGTATAAATTCGATGGTCATGTGACAATCCTTTTCGGAGAATCATATCTACGACATTGTCAATGGCAAGATAATTATTGCTTGGCACTATACTAGACTCTCGCACAAGAATAATCGACATAAATTACAAAGGATTTTGGGCAGCAACCTACTTGCTTGTATTGCCGATCAGTTTTTTTAATACTTCCGGTTTTAACGAGGATAACAAGGCATTTGCGAAATCATTTTGTATTGCGTAGGACGATGCGGCATCGTTGCTGATCGTAGACATGCGAAATAATAATCCATCAGGAACGATTCCATGAAACCCTAGTTTGAGTTGTTCGATTTTCCATGCTAACCCTTCATTCACTACTTTGTTGCCAATGGTAATCCAGTAAGTGATGGGTTCTGTTCTGAGACCGTTCACTGCAACCATTCGCCTGACAGGAATGTCATACTTTAAAATATGCATACGGTCTTCGGTCGACTCCGTCACTTGGAAACCTTGCACTGAATAGCATACTTCGGGTCTGTGTACTTGCAAATCGTCTTTTTGGCTGCTGCCATAGGCGATTGTCAGCATAACTCTTTCACCTTGATCGTTGATATAAGTTCGCGAAAGTGTTTGCGTATAAATCTTATCGAGCACGGCTTTTTGCTGAGGATTTGGCATGATAGGGGTCACGCTATCATCCTTCTTCCAATTTTCGAATTTCTTAGGAATCATCACATCCAAATCCATTGGCTCATCTTTGCTGGCTAAATGGCGTGTTGGTGTCATCACTACTGACATTATCGCCGCGAAAATCATGGCCGCACCAATGAGCAGATGCCTGAGACTGAAGGTTTCCATAATCGATTTAGGTATTATGGCAGACATAAATTGCAGATATCTTGTTGGGTGCTAATACGTGGCAAATACATGCACGCTTCAATGCTTGTCATTGCTTTTCCTTAATGACCAGATCCAGTAAGCCGTCCAATGTGAACAATAAGGCCAATGCCGCCGCGAACAAAATGATGCCGGCGAATCCGTGAAGAAAACCTTGACCTGCCTCATCTCCAAAATGGTAAGTCACTAGCACTAAGATGATCACGCGTATCACGTTGGCAATAAAGGCGATCGGAAGAATGCAAGCGATCAGGATCGTATTTTTCAGCTTGCTGGGGTAATGAAGCAGATAGAGATAAAGCAAGCCCATTGCCGAGAGCGAAAACATTGAATGCAAGCCTGAACAGGCATCCGCAACAAGCAATTGATAAGATCCTATGGTTAGTACTACCCCGTTGCGGGCAATCGGATACCCAAGTGAATAGAGACTGCCGGTGGCTATTGCGGATATTTGCTCTTTGAGCGGTGTGGTTAGTACATCAACGATGAAACCCGGCAGAGGAATCATAAACAATAGGAAAAACAATGGAAACCATAGCGCAAGGATTGACCTTGTCCCCAATGTTATAAGCATAGAACCCAAAAGTATCGGGATTTGTGAGCCTATTTCTAAAATCAGTATGTCTTGGGATCGGCCGATGATGTATATCAACAGTCCGAAACCGAGAATAAATCCGCCTATGATAGCGTGTGTGTGCTCTAGGCGGGCTAAAAATACGCTGCGCTTTTGCCAAAACAAAAATGCAACGCCGATTAGCACCATCGGGCCATGAAAGCCATCCTCTTTGATCCATAGCGTTTGGGTTAGGGCATAGTATGTTGGAGCATATAGCACTAGCAACCCTATTAAAATAGGCCAGAATGCTTTAAGGAAAGCCAATGAAGTATATGGCTCGGTTTGTGCTGTACTATCCATTTCAGCTATTTTCCCGAGACCAAGCTTCATTCAGCACGACACCCACTATCTGCGTTTTGGAATCGGCTAGCTGGGTTTGAAGGGACAGAGCGTCACTTACTCGGGTGTTATTTTTCTGCATGGCAATTAATGCCGCGCCTGTTTCCATAACAATGCTTTGTGTATCCGCATAAACCAACGCATCGGGCGTATCCAACAGGATGACATCATATTGTTTCTCTAAACTGCGCAATAACAGTTTGAACGATGACTTCCCTAGCAACTCTTGAGGGTTGGGCGGGAGCGTCCCCGCCGTCAGCACTGACAGATTGGCGAAGTAAGGGATTTTGCAAATTGCCTCTGTATTGGCACGGCCAACCAGCAATTCAGACAACCCGACTGATTGAGAAAGATTGAAGAGTTGATGTTGGCACGGGTTACGCAGATTGGCATCTATCAGTAAGGCTCTTTGGCCCAACTGAGAAAACACGATAGCTAGGTTGGCGGCCAACAGGCTGCAACCATAACCCGTGCCAAGCCCTATCAACGCTAATTGCTTGCGTTCCCCGTCGAACCAGCGCAGGGTGAGCTGGGTACGCAAGCTGCGGATCGCTTCAGTTTGGCTGCTGAATGGCTGGAAGGCGGCGATTAATTCCTCGTTTAACCCTCCTTCACCAGGTTTAAGGTAGGGGTAATCGAACTGCCGTGCCAGTATTTGCAGCATATCCGCCTCGCTGATTAGGCCAAGCTTGACAGCCGCCTCGCCAAAACGTAGCCCCTGTTCTTTTTGGCAATGCTCAATCAACTCAATGTCTGACAAATTAAGCTGACCGTCTTCCAAGAGAAGTTTGCCTATGCTCTTATGTATCATGGGCTCGTTCATATACCCTGCCTTTGCATAGATGGCACCTTATTTTTGCCAAATAACCATCTTTTTCTTGTTATGCGTGATGCGGGGATGATGGCCAAAACCGGCAATCCTAGCCCTTCGATAATATCGTCGGCGGAACGGATACGTCTATCCATCATTTCTGCTAAGAAGCCAAATCCCATGCCTAGCAAAGAACCTATAAAAATAGAAATGGCTATGTTCATGGCTATCTTAGGTTTGGAGTGCTTTATTGGGGCTATTGCCGGGTTTAACACTGCTATATCAGTTAGGTTACGCTGGCTTTCCAGCCGTATTTGGTTGGCCCTCTGCATCGTAGTATCCAGTGCGGCCTGAGCGCTGATCATCTCTTGGTTAAGCAAGTCGAGCCGGTCACGCTGCTGCTTTAATTCGATAACATGCGACTTTTGCTCGGCCAACGCTTTTTTTAGCGCACTTTCCCTCTGTTGTGCTTGGGATGCAGCGTTTTCGATCGAACCCCGTGCGGTTTGAATTTCTGCGGCGATTTTTTGCTGTAAATTATTCACTTCAGATTGCGCGCTGATGTACTGCGGGTGGTTTCTATCAACACGCTTGGACACTTCCGACAGCTTGCCCTCTGCCTTAGTCAATTCGGCTTTCATGCTTTGGATAAGACTATTGCTGAGGATTTCCGGCAATTCGCCCAATTTACCCTTGGCATGAGCGCCGCTGAGTTGGCGCTGCCGTGTAACGCTGTCATAGGTTTGCGACTGGGCGGTCACCAGTTGGCTGGACAATTCGGCAAAGCGGGCGTTTTCAACATCCACACGCCCATCCAAGACCATGATGCCGGTTTCACGCTGATAGTCCGACAATCGTTTCTGTGCTTCTTCCACTCTGGTGCGCAAGCCCTTGAGTTGCTCATCAAACCAAGCGGATTGCTGGCGGGCGGGCTCTACTTTCAATTCCAAATTCGTCTGGATATACGCCCATACAAATGTGTTTGCTATTTCTGCGGCAAATTGCGGGTCGACGCCGGTAAAGCTGACAGTTATCACATTACTTTCCCTGGACGGTTTGATATCAAGATCCTTTAGCAGGCTATCTGCCAACCAATCTCGAATACTTCCTTTCCCTTCTGACGTTTCATTGAAATCCTCGATGATAGCCGGTACTGTATCGAGCTTTAAACGATCAATCACTTTCAGAGCCACATTATGACTGCTTATAATATCCACTTGCGTAGCCATGTAACCTGGCAGCAATGTTGCCTGCATGACTATTCCAGTAATTGGATCTGTACCCTTGAAATCGACTAAAACCGAGGCTACTCCTGTATAGTATTTTGGCATCTTGAAACTAACTACGGTGGTCGTTGCCACGATAATAAATAAGGTGAGCAAGATGATGTATTTACGCGCTAGCAGAATTTGAATAAGTTGGGAAAAGTTCATGAGTATTTTTTAACAAAGGCTTGATATCATGGTTAAAACCAGCTTTCGCGGATGTAGAGGATGTCGTCCGGTTTGATAAGTTCCTCCGGGTTCACATCGTCGATGGTTAGCATGTTGCCTTGGGCATCGCGGCGTTTGAGCTTGATGCCGTTTTCTGTGCCTTTCGGAGTCAGTCCACCTGCTGACGAAATTGCGTGGGTGATGGTCATGTTTCGTTCCAATTTAATCATACCAGGGCGCTGCACTTCCCCGTAGATATAGAACATCTGCGCTCGGGGGACAAAGATGATGTCGCCATTCTGGACTTCAAGGTGTTTGGAATCAGTGCCTTGCAACAGTGCATAAAGGTCTATCTCTGTTTTGGTTTCCTTGCCGCCATCTTTGGCCGGGCGGATCAGTATAGCCCGTTCGCCGCCGTTGACGCTGACCCCTCCGGCCATTGATAACAAGTCTACGATCGTGCTAGTCTTCTCCAAGGGGTATTTTCCGGGCTTGTTGACATCCCCAATCACTGAGACCTGCTGGCTCACAAACTGGCTGACAATCAAGTTGACATGGGCTTGCTTGATGAAGCCCTGGCTTTCCAAACGGGAAGCGATGAGGTTCCTAGCTTCATCCGTGCTCAAGCCGCCAATGGAAATCTTGCCTAGCAAAGGAAACGAAATCGTCCCCGACTCGCTGACCCGCTCCTCGGTGCTGAGGTCGGGATAATCGAACACCGTGATTTTTAAGGTGTCTCCCGGGCCGAGCTTGTAATCGCCCGCTGCCCAAGCCCCGGATAGGTTCAACAGAATGCCAAATAACACAGGCACTATCAATCGGACGGCTAGTCTTGTCATTGCAAATTGGGCCATGTCGAGTGTATGGATTCCTATTTTAAGCCTTCCAACCCTTTTTTGATGTGGTCGGGGGTTTGGGATGGAGTAGTGGTTTGAGGCTGAGTGGACGGAGGCTGTTTCGCCGCCGGGGGCGCTGCGGGCACTGGTTGCTGCGATGTGCCGGCATTCGGCTGGGTATTTTCGGCAAACTGCCCGACGTAAACGATCTGCTCGCCGGCTCGCAGTTGCTTTAGCTTGTTATCCAGCGATTCTCTGTTCTTGGAATTGACGACGAACTTTTCGATCACCGGTTGGGCTTGAGCTTCGTCAACCGGGCTATCGACAGCGCTTTCCAACAACATGAGCGTTGAATTGTCAGCCTGATCCAGCGACACGATGTCGCCTACCTTCATTTTTGCCATGGCGGGGAGCAACTCCATGGGCGCTTGCTCGGCCAACCATTGAACTTCGCTGTTTTTGAATTCGATGCCTTTGTTTTTCAGTGCGGTAGACACGTCGCCCGCCGTTTTGGCGTTATCCAAGTCGGCCTTGAGGCTATCGCTGAATTTATCCTTGGCGATGACGAATGCGTGAAACTTATAGCCTTTGCGTTTTGCAAACAGCTCCGGGTGCGAATTATAGAATTCCTTGATCTCGGCTGGTGTCGGCTGTGCATGACTGTAGACTACGCGTTCCACATAAGCTTGCGAAAGTATCTGCCGTTTGGCGTCTTCAATGGATTGCATCACCGCAGGGTCGCGGTCCAGTTTTTTTCTTATTGCTTGTTGAACCAATAGTTCTTGGTCGATTAAGCTGTCCAAAATTTTCTTGGATGCTTCTTTGGCCGCAGCCTCGCCGGTAATTCCACTGCGTGCCAATTGGTTGTTAATCTGATGGATGGTGATTTCCTCGTCGTTCACCCGGGCGGCAACTTGAGACTGGGCATTTTCCTTCTTACCTCCGCAACCTGTGGACGTGGCGGCAATAAAAATGGCGGTTGCCCATATAACGGCAACCTTGGCTCGTTCAGGAATTCCTGTGTGGGCAGTCGTCGATCTTTCTGCGGCAGTCATTATTTTTCCTCGTATGCTTTTCAAGATTTATTAGCGGGGATATACACAATCCACAACAGAAGATCAGGGTCTTTCCCTTCTGCTTGCAATTGGGTATGCCGCGTGGTTTCAAAACGCATTCTTGTCACTGACGAAGACGACTCTGACGGTTTTAAAGATTATCCACAAATCCAGTATGAGCGACCAGTTACGGATGTAGTCCAAGTCATACTCAACCCGGGCTGCCATTTTGTCTAGCGTCTCCGTCTCTCCGCGCAGGCCGTTCACTTGAGCCCAACCGGTGACCCCCGGCTTGACCTTGTGGCGGATCATGTAACCCTTGATAACCTTGCGGTACATTTCGTTATGCGCCACTGCATGCGGCCTCGGGCCGACGACGCTCATGCAGCCTTGCAGCACATTGATAAACTGAGGCAATTCATCAAGCGAAGTCCTCCTCAAAATTCTGCCGAAGGGGGTGACCCTCTGGTCGTTTTTCTTCGCCTGCACGACACGGTCGCCGTCCTCGGTCACCGTCATTGAGCGGAATTTATACACTTTAATTTCCTCCCCGTCCAAGCCGTACCGCCTTTGCTTGAACAAGACTGGCCCGCGTGACGTCAGTTTGATGCCCACTGCAATCAGCAGCATTACTGGGGAAATCAGCAGCAGGATCACGCTCGCAATCACAAGGTCGCTCAAGCGTTTGATCATGCCCCTCACGCCAAAGTAAGGCGTGTCGCGGATCGACACTACGGGTACGCCGTTGACGTGGTCGAAACGGGCATTGATCAAGTCGAACATAAACATGTCCGGCACAAAGTACACTGAGGCAGTCGAATCGCGCAGGGCATCCATAAGGTTTAACATCCTCGGATGTGGCAGCATGGGCAGCGAGATGTAGACTAGGTCGATATTGTGCTCCCATACATAAGGGGTGACAGCATCCATCGGCCCGATGACCATGCCTTGCATGTCCGAGGGCAATCGCACCTGTGACCGGTCATCAAAAAATCCTAAAACTTTAATTCCCAAATAAGCGTCATTGTCGATTTTTCTGAAAAGATCTTGCCCCATTGGGTTGGCACCTACGATAATCGCCGTGCGTTGGTTTCTACCCTTGGAAACCATGCTCTGCAAAATTCTCCTTGCCAGCAAATTGAATACTAGCAAAGGCAGAGGTGTGATCACAAACCAAGCCAGCAAGGGTTTGCGGGGAAACTGACCAGTCTGGCCAGTCACAATGCCCAACAACCACAAGCACCCCACCAGCAACACCCATTTTAATAGTATCCCGTAAAACGCTTGGAACAAGGGGTATTTGGCTTGTTGCCGGTACAGGTTGGCTTCATCGAAAATGTGCGAGGCAAGCAGGAAACTGACAATCGCCAAGGATAAAAAATCTTCCTTGAAGTCTTGTTCATAATATAGGACACACCCCAACAGGCTGGCGATGATGACTATCGGGCAAATCAGCCACTTGATTAGGGCTACGCTACTCGTGTCGAGGGTACTCGCACCATGTTCATTCAGTCCTGCATTCGGCAGGAAAAATGAACGGTTAGACTCTGACCAAGTTTTGTTTTCGTGTGGCTTAATGCTCTTCGTCACATGGTTGTGAGCCGTTTTTTTCATGCCTAGCGATGCTATTTTAGTTTATATCTGAAAGCTTTGGGGAAGTTTTCAAATCTGCAAACAACTTGAGGATTTGTCGAAAACTAAGTAGCCTAGCAAAAGACTAGACATGTTTAAATTCTATAGCATATTTATAAGGCAAGTAAAGAGAATACTGTTATTCAATGGGTTATAGATTATTGAGTGAAAGGCTACCCGACGGTGGGGCTTTCTGCTGCCTTATGCTCTTGTTAGCGGTGGTTTGGTGTACAGCCAGCAAACGACCCCGTGCCGGCCTTGAAGGCTTGGGGCACAGGGTTCGCCGCTATTTGAAAACTACGTGGCTTGCCTATGTCTATAGGCTTACACGGTCAGCCTAAGACTTAGGCCAAAGCGGACTTGCGCAGTCTTTTTTGCTTGCGGCGGACCTGGTAGCTGACCAAGCCGGCGCCAACCAGCATCATCGCCCACTCTTCGGGTTCCGGGACGGCGGCTACGGTAAGCTGGCTGCTGAACGTGCCAGTTTTTCCCGCCGCGATAGTGCCTGCGCTTACCCAATCGTAAGTGGTGCCGGCTTTCAAGCCAGAGTAAAGCCATTGACCGTTATCCGCGTCCCAAGCTCCGGTCACTTCGGGGCCGCCCAACCCAACGGTCAACTTAACGCTGGCGTTCACAGGCTTAATGAAAGTGGCATTGCCGCTTATCTGTGAGTCCTTTGCCAAGGTGAAGAGTGAGTTGTAGGTATAGGTTCCGCTGGTTGCTTTGTTGACCGTGACATAAAGCGAATCGCCGTCTGCCAAGGGGCTGCCGACGGTCAGGCTTCCGCCGACAAAGCTGCCTATATTGTCACCGTTCAGGGTGACTGCGGTGGTCAAAGCATTTGCCGCTAATGGCATGGACAAAGTAGCAACGGAAAGGGCCAACAGGCCAAAACTCTTCATTTTCATAATCATAAACCTCTGAAAAAAATTAAAATTGTCTGGATGTGAAGCGAATTCAACCAAACTTATGGATGACGCCCTCTCGGTGTGGCTAATCTTGGGTGATCCTCTGTTGAAGCCACTACATCCCAAGTCATTGTTTTACTGAAAGCACAACCTATGCCATGTATTATAAAAACACAGGCTGAAGAAAAAAATAAACGATGATGTCTCTTTCGAGTTTTTATTAATCAATAAAAACAATTACATAATAGAAAATAAATGCTCATGTCATGTTTGTCGGCTTAATCGGGTTGCCAATCTTGCGAAATATGCCGTTGGTTTAGGTGGGGTTTCATGGGCTAGGCGGCATCGCATTTTGCAATTAATTTTGCAAAATAGTTTGCAAATTGCAAATAAAGTGGGCGGGCATCTTGCCAATTGTGCTTTTAGGGTGTGCCTGATGCGAGGTAAGGTTCAGGCCGGACAAAAAGGCTTGCCCTTTGCTATGAGGTAATCTATATAGTGCGGTTGGCGACCGAAGGCAGTGCAAGCTTGTGGGCAGTGCTTGTGTTCACGACGGTTTGGCGTGCTGCCAGCAAACGACCCCGTGCCGACCTTGAAGGCTGGGGCACAGGGTACGCCGCTGCTTGAAAGCCACGTGGTTTGGCCTATGTCAACGGCCTTCACGATCAGCAAATGGCTTAGGCCAAAGCGGACTTGCGCAGCCCTTTTTGCTTGCGGCGGACTTGGTAGCCAATCAAGCCGACTCCAACCAGCATCATCGCCCACTCTTCGGGTTCTGGCAAGGCTTCGGTAACGAGTGTGCCGGTCAGGTTGCCTTGGCTCTGCAAGGAAAAGTTCATCCAGCCAGTAAAAGCGCCGGCGGAGGATGCTTTGTAGCTGAACCCGGCGGCGCCCGGCACTTCGATTGGGGAGCCTTGCAGCGTGTAGACAGCGGCGCTCGCTTGCGGTATGTAGACAACACCCATCAGGGCAATGGCACCAGCCAACAGGCTGGCTTTAGCTTTCAGTTTCATGTTAACTCCAAGATAGTTTTAGCGTTAAATAAGGTTTCGTATGCAGGTTATGAATCGGCAGTCAAAAATATCTGCCTTGCTACGCTTCCGCCAAAGGAAGGTGATTTGCTAACCCTAAGGACTAACAGAAGCGGCTAAGCCTTAGCCGTCTGCTTTGTGAGATAGGACAGAAGCGCATTGATGCATACTGCCCCGCTTGTGAATTCCCGTCTTTAAACGTTGGTTCTCCAAATTTTGTGGTTCCGGCGAAAAAGCGTTCCCCTTCGCTTGGCGCCCCTATCTATTGTTGACAACCCATTGTATGGGAAGCAACAATGCTTGTAATTGCTAAAGCTGGCTATATTTAGACCAATGCGGCCGTTAACTTTGGTATATAATAAAGCAAAAATCAAGCCACTAATCGTATTCACTGGCAACATATAGGCAAATCGGCATTATTACCCATATCTAAGGACTTAGTCCTACTAAATTGCACAGTAATTTTACTTTCACACAAAAAGCGTTCCCATGTCAACCCTCGAACAGTACTTTTTTGCACCATTCTGGTGAATGTTGCTTTATTATGGTGAGATTTTACCCGATTCACATTGGATTGCTTGGGAATGGCGGGGCTGACTTACAGCTTGAAATGACCTATACACTTAATATAGTTGTGGACAGCGGCACTTGCATGCCGCCAAAAAGCCACATTGCACATCGATTAGTTCAAAGCCATAATGCAACAAGTTAACCTTAAGTGAACTCCGATGCCCAACAATAAACACCCTTGCAATACCCAAGGCTTTTATGGCGACAGGCCAATTGACTCCGCCGTATGCCGCCGCATCGCGTGGGCTTGCAACAATATCCTTTTATTTGCCAAGGGCGGCAGCATGAAATTCGGCCCGTCGCTGTGTTTCATCGGGTTGTGTGCGGTAACGGCGCACGCGGTTGCGGACATATCCGACGTTTTTAAACCATTCGTCTCAGACTCCTTGTCCTATGACGACAACTTGTTCCGGCAAAACAGCTCGGTGGGTCACGTTACCGCGATACTTGGCAATAATGAGAAGATAATCAAAGATGATGTGATAAACCAAGCCACAGTGGGTACTGCGGTCGATTACACGTTAGGTCGCCAAAGGTTTAACCTCAATCTGAGCGTGTCAGACAATCGCTTCGTCAACAATTCATTCTTAAATAATATCTCTTCGAATGACCGTGCCGCTTGGCAATGGCAGTTCGGGAAGCAGTTTTCGGGGGATATAGGCTATGCATATACCCGCGCCATGGCCGGGTTCACTAATACGTCCTTTTTTGGCTTGGACATGATTACTGGCAATAATCCGTTTGCCAACCTGAATTACACGTGGCATCCACGATGGAAATCCCGGGTCGGTATAAGCTGGAACGACTACCAGCACAGTGCCAGCCAGCGTCAAAACATCAACTGGCAATATGCCACGGCTTCGTTGAGGGTGGATTACGTCACTCCGTCGAACAACTCATTGGGTTTACAGTATATTTTCAATGATGGCAATTACCCTAATCGTACATGGTTTGTATCGCCGTTTGTCGACAACAGGTATCAGCAGCATGACATCAGCACTTTGTTAACGTGGCAAATCACACAAAAAATCCGTTTCAACGGTTCGGTCGGTTTTGTCACCCGCCAAAACGCCCACGTTAGCCAGCGGGACTATACTAGTGGAACCTTCAATCTGGCGCTGAATTGGGTACCGACTGACAAAACCCTGTTGGCGATTACAGTATGGCGTCAATTAAGCAGTTGGGCGGATGTGACCGCGAGCTACGTTGTCACCGATGGGGTTAGCCTGTCACCGATGTGGCAAGCGACCCCCAAGCTGGCCCTGACGGCTAAGTTTTCCTATTCGACGCTCGATTATACGGGCGAAGGTGGTGTGTCGAATTTGACGCAAGGCCAACGCAACGACACGCTGTTGAACGGTCAAATGTCTTTGGTTTACAAGCCCATACCCAATGCCGAACTCTCACTGAGTTATCAAGGTGGAACGCGCGATACGGTCAACCCTCCCTTCGGTTTCCCGTTAGACTACACTTTCAATAGTGTGTCCACCAGCGCCATGCTGAAATTCTGATCATGCCAATTCTTGCACATTCATGAACACGAAAACCCCGGACGAATCTTCACTAAGCGAGGATAAGACAGTCGTCGCCCCCCGCAAGCCACAGGAAGTTCACACGTGTCCGGTCTGTGGCACTGACAACGAACTGGGGCAGTTGCAAAAGCGCGACTATCGCTGCAGTCAATGCAACTTGGAATTGGCTCATTTGGATTATGCCCCCAATGGCGCGATCCGCGGCGTGTTCGGCTGGCTTCTCGCGGTGGGCGATGTGGTGCTCGACCGCTACAGGATCAAGTCGGTGCTGGGCAAGGGTGGCTTCGGCGCGGCCTACTTGGTGGACGATCTGCAACTCAGCGGCAAGCGGCGGGCCTTGAAAGAAGTGCCGGAAATGATGTTCGACGAGTACGAAACCTCGTTATTGAGCCGGCTCGACCACCCCGCAATACCTGACATCATCGAACGCAGGGTGGCGAACGGCATGGTCTACCTGTCGCTGAAGTTTGGCGGCAGCCGGACTTTGGGCAGTGAGCGCAAGCAGTACCCGGACCGGCGTGTCCCCATGGAAAAGCTGTTCCCTTGGATGCGCCAGCTTTGCGAAGTTTTGGTGTATTTGCACAGCCAAGACCCGCCCATTATCCACCGCGACCTCAAGCCGGACAATATCCTGTTGAACGAGGACGAGCGGATCATGCTGGTTGACTTCGGGATTGCCAAGGAAGCCGTGCCGGAGGCTATGACCCGGACTTTGGGCAGGGCTGCGACCTATGGCTTCAGCCCGCCCGAGCAAGTGATGGGGACGGGGACCGACGAACGCTCCGATATTTACGCGCTGGGCGCGACGTTTTATGCGTTGCTGACGGGGCAGAACCCTCCGCCTGCCCACGAGCGGGTGGCCGGAGCCGAACTGCTTTCGCCCTCCCAGTTCGTCCCGGACATTCCGCAGGAAGTCGAGGATGCCATCATCCAGTCACTCGAACTTAATGTAAACCATCGGCAGCGCTCGGTCAGGGAATTCGCCTTGAGCCTAGGCGGCATGGAATCAGGAATATCTTCCCGACCGACTGATGCATGGGGTTACACAACCGGCGGAGCTCAGACATCGCCGACCGCTAATGCGACAAAATCTGCCAGAACTACTACCGCTAAACAACAAAGAGACCCCCAAGGCAACGACACTGTCGCGCCAAACTCACAGCGCAACGCTATCTTGGCTTTGGTGGGCATGGTCGTGGCACTGGCAGCGATTGGCGGAGTGGCGCTTTATTATTACTTTGCCAAGCCGACACCGCCAACCGACACCGCATCACAGTCCTCAACCAAGGCATCCCTCCCGCCAACTCAGCCTGCCATACCGCAAGCGCCTAGCGACACGGATCAGCCGGCCACACCCGTGGAGCCTCATCCTGCCCAAGCACTTACGCCTACACAGAAGCCGGATGCCTCGCCCACTCAGATGGAGCCGTCAATGCCACCTGTCCAAGCCGAACCAACCATCACACAGCCGCCAGTCACTCCGTCATCTGTCCAGCAACCGGCAGAGATGCCCCCGTCCGACAAGCCGCCAGTGGCAAAACCCGCCGAGGAACCGCCAACGGCAACACAAGAGCCTTCGGCAGCGAAAACGACTAAGGCTCGCCAGCCGCAATCCGCGCCCAAAGTGGTGCAGCAGCCTAAGGCGCAACCCAAGGAACGCCAAGTTGCGCCGCCACCTCCCAAACCTAAGCTTGTGGTCAAACCTCGTCCCGCCCCGGTGCAGCGTAGCGTAGCCAAGCCATCGGGCGGTGGCTCGTCCCCATCTTGGAGCATCATCCCGGGCGGTTCGAGGCAGACTGACTGAATTCCTGTCACAGATGCTTTCGTGCGACTAGACAACGGTATAGGTAGATTTGTTATGCTAGATGGCAGGATACAGCCTGTTACAACCACTAAGACATTCAAAGAGACAGAACATGAACAAAACAATTAACCGTAAAACCTTGGCAGCTTTGGCGCTATGCCCAAGCCTTTTGGCTGGTTGCGCGACCCAGCAAGGCAACGACCAGCTCATGGGGGCCGGCGGCGGTGCCGTGGGCGGGGCGGCACTCGGCTGCCTGACCGGTTTCATCGCTGGCGGGAACGCCAGTAGCTGCGGCACGGGTGCTGCCATCGGTGCGGCGACTGGCGCAGTTGTCGGCTGGGGCGCGGTCAAACTCAGCCAATACCAGGCCTCACAGGTTCGCACGACGACCGACGACCAAAAGATGTATGGCCTGACCAAGCCGGTGGACACCACGCAAGTCAAAATCCGCAAAGGCTCGTCCACACCGCGTACCGTCAAACCGGGCGAATCGGTGAATGTTGCCACTGACTACTCGCTGATGCTACCGTCGAAAATGTCTTCCGCCCAAGTCACCGAAACATGGACGCTGGAAAAGGACGGTAAAACCTTGGCCGAACTCCCGCAAAAAAGCCTAGACCGGGCTTCTGGCGGATGGAATGCCGATGCCGTGATTCCAGTGCCAAAGAACGCCGATTTGGGGACTTATGTCATCCAGCACAAAGTGCAGGCAGGCACAAGCTATGACACTGACGAATCGACATTCGTCGTTGCCAAATAGCGGTGTTGCGTTACGCCCGTCTGTCTGGGCGCAACGTTGCTTGGCTGTTTTACACGGCTTAGTGTTGGCAAGCGCGACCGCCGCCTACGGCGGTCTATGCCCCGGTGAACTGGAAAGGGCGAGGGATACGCGGCAGCACATCGACCAAGAATGGCCCTTGCGTTCCAGTGGCGACGAGTCCACGCAGTTTATCCAGAAACTGGGGGTTCGCCTAGCCCAGTACAACGCGGGCGGGAGTGGAATCCCTTGGCGGTTTTTCATCGTGCGCAACCTGGCCCCCAACGCCTTCTCCATCGGCGCGGGTTACGTCTTTGTCACCGAAGGTGCAATCACCTTCGCGCAAAATGAATCGGAGATAGCCGCCATCCTCGCCCATGAGTTGGGCCACGAATTGGCAGGGCATTTTTGCAACCAAACAGGGTATTCAGATTCACGCGGACTGTTTGATATCTTCGATTCGCCAGCGCCCGAGCGCAGCATGTCAGTGGGTTCCGGGTCGGTACGGCAAACCATAGACCCGCGCAAAGAGGAACAGGCCGACCAGATTGCCGTTGCAATCCTCCGCTCGGCCGGCTACGACCCGCAAGCCCTGTTGCAGGTGGCTAAGCGCCTACCCACGGGCGGGGAGTCGCACTTGCTGGAACCCCGCCGCATCCAAGCCTTGGAACGGCTCGTCGCCAATCATCAGCAAAGCAGCCGCGACCTGCCGGATTCCGAAGCGTTCAACGCAGTCAGGCGCAATCTGATGCGCGACACTGGCCAGCGCTGAGTTTGGTTTCCCCCTCGCGTCCTAGCCCTGTGATTGGCAACTAAATCGCCGCTCGAAAAAACTCCCTGTTTGCAATGTAAATATTCACCTTTTCACTGATAAATATTAGGCGTATTATCAAAACTGTGTCATATGACACAGGGCAAGGCTATGCTGGTGACTGTCATCGTGTAGCGTGGTCTGGCAGAAATATCTGCTTCCAAGTGAGGTGATGCAAATGAATTATAAATCCAAAACTCTTCATCAATTTATCGTGGTAGTGGCGTTGTGTTTTAGTCAAATCGACCAAGCATGCGCCGTTGACACTACTAGCGCTGGCAGTAAAACCATGAATGGTGTCACGGTTTACGATAATTTTGGCAGTGCCGGTCTTGTCGCTTCCATCAGCGGCAGCGTTAGCGGACAGTTCACCACTACTCATCCGCTGGTTTGGAATGGCGCAGATTTTCAGCTGGTTTTGAGTGCCGCCGACACCTTCGTGACCGATTGGAATGCCGTGGCCTTGCAAGCGATTCGCGACACCCACCCCGGCCCACCCATCGTGGCACGGGCATTGGCGATTGTGAACACCGCCATGTTTGACGCTTGGGCGGCTTATGATGCCAAGGCCGTCGGCACCCGCCTCGGCGCAACGTTACGGCGGTCGGTCGGCGAACACACGGATGCCAACAAAAAAGCCGCCATCAGTTTCGCCGCCTATCGCGCCTTGGTCGATTTGTTTCCATCGGAACAAGCCAAGTTTGACGCGAGAATGTCTACCTTGGGTTACAACCCCGCGAACACAAGCACCGACACCTC
>CAIWDB010000430.1 GCA_903911305.1 uncultured Methylococcaceae bacterium
CGATCCTTGGGCAGATTTGAGAATAATCCGCGCTAGGTCCGAATCGTCGGGGAATCTCTCCGCACTAATGCCGTCTCTGTTAGCACGTGCGGTCAGCGCTACCACATTGATGGCGTGCCAGAGGTTTTTGGCCGGATTCATCTGGTAGCCCTTCCAATACCAATCCAGGCTAGTCCGCAAGTTTTGCTGTTGTCGCGCATCGCCGGGGCGTTTTGCATTGACATAGAGTTGTTTGTACAACCGGCCTAAAAGGCCGACCGCCTCGTATCGTTCCTTTTCAGGACTGTCGCCGTTTGCTGCAATGGCCTCCAATATCCGCCTAGCCGGCCCTAGTTCACCCGAGTCGATAAGCCCTTGAGAATACTGGCGCATCACTTCGGCCCCGCCTTGACCCGACTGATCCAAGGCCTCGGCGATCTGTTTCATTTCGCCGAAGCGTCGTTTGCGCCGCAGCGATTGGAGGATGCGGCTTGCTGCGTCGAGTGGAAAGGCTTGTGCCGTGCTGGCAATGCGAGCTTCTAACTGGTTGCAGACTTCACTTACCCCCGTCCAGTCGAACTCGCCCAGTGCGCCTTTCAGTTCTTCTTCAATCTTTTTGATATCGTTCCAAGAGCCCATTGACCACCTCCTTAACTAAAGCGAATTTGACTCAAGCTGCCCAACAAGGGCAGTCTTCGCGTCTCGGAGACCCGTTCCAGCGGATCGAGGCGGCGCAGTTCCGACGGAAAACTCAGTTTCGCCATGTCTTCTATCGTGGATAGGGAGACCTGGGCTGTTTCGTGCCGGCCGAAGACAAATTCTTCCTCGCGCAGAAAATCCTTCTGGGACATAGTGTAGCCGGTAGCACAAGGCTCACCGGTTTGGTCGTGGATGAACGCGATGACTTTCCAGAAGGTCACGGGAATCTGTACGCCATACCTAAAGGGATCGTCATCGCGCAAGACCGGGCCGGTGATGACGGCGATCTTCATGTCGTCCTGGCGGGCATGTTCCAGCGCATAATTCTCCAACTCAAGCCAAATGCCGGCGTTGAAAGTTTGCATTTGGGGAACGACATTGGTGGCATGCATCGAATCGTTGTTGCCAAGGGATGCCTCCTCGGGCAAGCCCCAAGCAGGATCTTCGCGGCGCGTCATATGCCCGCGAGAGAACTTCGGAGCATTGCCGTAACACTCTTTGAGAATTTGCTGACTGGTTGGAATGCGAGGGTCATAGCGCCAAGGGCCTCGCGACGTTCTGCGGCTAAGTCCGCCATTGATATTGACGGCGCTATAGCGGCAGATGCGCCGGCTTTTTGACATGACCACGGAAAAATGCTGGTACTTGAGTTCCGATTCCTTCTTGCCGTCGATCAGAAAACGAAGCACATCCCCGTCATCATGGACTTCGGGCAATTCAATCCGGAATCCAAGAAAATCAGCATTGTAGCCAGGGCGATCTGCGTAATCCTCGGGTCGGGCTTCCTCCAGAATCTCCTCGAAATCCTCGGTATCGTCGCTGCCCGCTTGAACCGGAGGGTTGGGTTTTACGATGCTGGGGCCACCATCGGCCACCGCCGTTGGGGTTCCGACCTCGACCCGGATTCGGATCGGAATGGTAAACTCCGCCGTGGTCGTGCCAACCGCGACGGGGGTTGGGGGTGCTTCCGGGCGAGGAATGACAGGGCGCGAAGGCTTGGCAATGACACCCCGACCAACGGATTGGAGCAGTTGGCGAATGGTCTCTGCGGAGACAGCATAGTTCGATTCCAAAAACCGTCCGCTAAAGTGGAGCGCCAAGGCCGTGCCAGATTCAAGGTCGAGAACGACAGAACCTGAGTTGCCGCCCAAAGTTGTGCAATCATGCAAGACCAGCCCTCTTTCAATGCGCTGGATTTGGCCGGGGGCCAGCCGTTTTTTGTCGAAGACATTGCCGAATATTTCGATCATGAGTTCCTGCTCAGGGATACGGCTATCCCGTGCCGGATAACCGATCACGGCGACTTGCTGTTGGCTTCGTGCCGAGTCTTTTGAAAGGTCTATGTGACTCGCAAGCCCCCCTGCCGTCTGGTCAACCTTGAGTAGGGCCACGTCCGGCCCGTCATCATCGGCAATATAAAGGATATCGTTAAGCTTAAATTCAAGCTGTTGCGTCCGTCCGACTTCTTCGAGGAAGTCAATGCGGGCCGCCATTTGGCCTTGGAGTCCTTGGCGAAAGACAAAACCGTCACCTCGTCGGGCGGCGAATTCGCTGGCGACATGACGGTTGGTGATGATGACATCCTCAGCCACCAACCAGCCGGTACCCAGCCAGTCCAGATCATGGTTGGTCACCTCGATCCGGCCCACAGCAGGGATTGCTTTCCCTAGCCTGTTTATGGCCTTGGTTAGGCGGGTCCGCCAGATTTCGCTTTCCGCGTCACGGAATTCAAGTTTGGCTTGGTCATTGACCACAGCCAGAACCGGCCTGCCGGTTCGAAGCACTATGGTTTCTAGCGCCAGATCGCCCATCCGGGGACGTAACGATTCAAGTTGCGGCGCTAGTCTTTCGCTTGCCTCGCCTGCCGACACCGACCGAATATCGCGGAGTTCTTCAGCCAGTTCGCGGTCGGTGTGCTCCATTATGGCCACAGTATTTTTTAGGCGTTCATCAACATTGCTTTTCATCTGGGTTTCTCCCTTGCGATAGCCGCCACAACTTGAGTGCTTGGGGAAAAGCGAAGCGCACAATCGAAAGCGGCTTGGTAATGTGGATAGGATTTTAACCAGCCGTAGGGCCGGTAAGTTCAGAAAAGTGTGACGGAATAGGGTTAATGCCAATCGAAGAATGCACTGCCTGATTCCGGGAATAAACCATTTTTCCTTCCTGATAAGCCAGCAGATCACACCATTCCGTTGAGCATTATAGCAGCCAATCATTAATGGTTATCGCATGACAGCTTTCGAGGCTTAAGCAGACGATTACTCAACGCTGATGAATGACCCTTCTGTCCGACCTTTGCCGAAGATGGCTCTCCTAACCTGACCTTCGGCTAAATGTCGGCTTTTAAGATTTACGCATGGCTTGTCGCGACCATTAAAAGTCCATCTGAATTGAAAGGCATTAATGACCGATTTAGGGCGTGAAGCTGACAACGACAATCTCCGAGTATAGTATAATTCGGCTACACTTGGCTGAGGATCGGCAGTAACCAATCGAAACGGCTGATTATCAGAATTGATGCGGAACCGATTCATTTTGAGGAAGGTTTTTTGACGATGACTGACTTTTTCGTTAGCTACAATAGCGCCGATCAAGCGTGGGCGAAATGGATAGCCCAACAATTGGAGGGAGCGGGTTTCTCGACGGTAATCCAAGCTTGGGATTTCGGGGCGGGGGAGAATTTCATCCTAGCCATGCAGAAGGCGGCAACAGAAGCAAAACGCACGATTGCCGTGCTTTCGCCGGATTATGTTTCGGCCATCTTCACCCAACCCGAGTGGGCGGCTGCGTTTGTCCAAGACCCCACTGGCAGCAAGCGCCAACTCATTCCCGTCCGGGTGCGGCCCGTGGAATTGACTGGCCTTTGGGCCGCGATTGTCTACATCAACCTAGTGGGACTCGGTGAAGCCGATGCGAAGCGAACACTGTTGGAGCAGATTGGCACAGGACGGAGCAAGAGTCCTGCGCCCTTCCCCGGAACCCCTTGAAACGGATGATTGCCGCTCGCCATGGATTTCATCCTCTGCTGTAATGCCGCCGATCAACCTTGGGCCGACTGGGTCAGTTGGCAATTAAGTTCCAACGATCATCTGGTCTTCGACTTGGGGGTAGATGTTCTGGCGGGTGAAAACTGGGTGATTGCCATTGATAATGCTTTGAAAACACCCGCCAAGTCTGGGGACGTGAAGCGGGCACTCATCATCCTGACGCCCAATTTCCGCATCGATTCCATCCAAGAAACCGCATGGACTAGCCTGTTCAGGTCTGACCCCGCCAGTAAAGAGCGTCGGTGTATTCCCATATTAGCCCATCCGACAGACCTTTCCTCTCTGCCATTCCTTGCCAACCTAAAGCCCATTGACTTGTGTGGCTGCAACAAAGCCGAGGCACAAAAACGCCTGTTGGCTGAAATTAGCGGTAAGGGTCGTCTGTCAAGCGAGGAACCTTGGTTTCCCGGTGACGAACCCGCGTTTCCCCCTGACCAGCCGACTCGAAAGCTTGAAACTGGCCTTGCTGACGGGGCTACTGCCGTGGAGCCTTTCGAGGTTTTGGCCGCTTTGTTTGAGAATCCACCTGTATCTAGTGACGAATTGCGGAACATCTGTTGGGCGGCCTTGCCGATGCCAGCGCGGGCGCAAATTCCCAGTAATCAATCAGGCCGCGCCTTGTTACAGTGGCTGTTAGGCCGGGGTGCTCTCTCCAATGGCAGGATACCGTTGCTGGATGTCATTGCCACCTTGGTTCCCAAAGTGGACATCGGTCAGAGACAGCGCATATTTGATGCAAAGGCCGCCATAGCCGCAAGATTCGGCTTGCAATCGGACGCGGGTCATAGCATGGATCGCTCCGCGCCGGATGAGGCTACCGCGTTGCTGGTGGAAATCTGGCCGGTGGCGGCTTCCGCACCCAACCGCTGTAACGCCCAGGTTCGATGGTTTCAAGGCCAAACGGCTCGCTGCACCGATGTTCTGGAGCGTGACTCGGCTCTGCGCTTGGACGAAAACGAAACCGTCGTGGCATTCGTCAAGAAACTGAGGCAGACCATCGGCGTCCACCGGGCCAGCAATGACCGCTTAATCGTCGAGTTCGCGCTACCGAAGACCCACCTCTCCCAGCCTGTGGATCGTTGGCAGGACGAGTCCGGCGACCCCCTCGGTATCGGTTGGCCTGTGGTGGTCAGGTCGCGGGAACGGCTGCGGGATTCGGACTGGCAAGTGGATTGGGAGGGCAATTGGAATGCCTTGGCGAACCGCTTCCATGAAATTCTCCCCGAACCGGTTTGGTGGTGCGCAACAGAAGATCAGCGCAAAGCCGCAAGCAAGTCCAGGGAAGGTGTCTGTATCGCCTTGGCGCAAGTTCCCGAAACCAGTGTCGAAATCAAAACCAATCTGCCCGCCTACCTAGCCTACAAGGGTGCGCCTGCGGTACTGTGGGTGCGCCGCAAAGAGTGTGTCGAGGGCTTCAGGGAAACTTTGGAAGGCCGCCTCAGCGGAAAACCGCTGGGAGAACTGCCCAAGCAGCTTCGCGACATTCGCAGTTCCATGTGGGAGGATGGTTGCGAAGATTCGACCTGCTTCCACCTGACCTTAATGTGGGACGACCCCGCCCGATGCTTGGAAGCCCCGACCGAATCCGACGACTTCTATCAGGCCCCGTAAGCAAACGACCATCCGAATCAGGAAACCAAGACCATGACTGACATCGAACCGCAACACTGGTGGATATTCCGGGGTCCAAAGCCCCTCAAAGAACTGCCCGAAGCACCCCCTTGGCGGCGTTTTTCTCAAGCAACCGACAGAGGGGATGATGAGCATTTCGAAGCCGATGCCAAGGAAATCGAACTGGTCAATGCCGCCCTTTATTTGCGCAGACCCTTGCTGGTCACAGGGAAACCCGGGGTTGGCAAGACTTCATTGACCTATGCCGTCGCCCGTGAATTAGGTCTGGGCAAGGTGTTGCGCTGGTCGATCACCACCCAAAGCACCCTCCGCGACGGACTTTACCGCTATGATGCGATTGCCCGCCTGCAAGACACTTCCTTGGAAGGCGGCGGCAAGCCACTCCCCATCGGCAATTACCTGCGCTTGGGTCCGCTCGGAACCGCCTTCGCCGAATCCGACCAGCCTAGGGTATTGTTGATAGACGAGATCGACAAGAGCGATATAGACCTCCCCAACGATCTGCTGCATATCTTCGAGGAGGGGGAATTTGAAATCCCCGAACTGGCGCGCCTGCCCAGCGAGCAGTCCACCGTCCGCATCCTGCCCCACAACGCCCCGTCTGACGCGGATGCGGAGCGGGACGGCATTGCCATCGAACGGGGCAAGGTGCGCTGCCGGGAGTTCCCCTTGGTGGTGATGACCAGCAACGGCGAGCGGGAATTCCCCCCCGCCTTCCTGCGCCGTTGCCTGCACCTCAAAATTGACCCGCCCGGCCGTGGCAAACTGGTTAAAATTCTTTGCGCCCACTTGGACTTGGGCGAGGAGGAAATCGGGCGGCTCGACGGACTCATCGCCGACTTTCTCAAGCGCCGCACCGAAGACAAGCAGGATTTGGCGGCAGACCAGTTGCTCAATGCCGTGTTTTTGGCGCTTAAGGACATTGATTCGGAACGCCGCTTTCCAGATCGGGAGGCACTGGTGGATGCCCTCTGGCGACCGTTGAACAAATGAAAGCCTTTTTGCAAACTACCCTGCGCTAAAGGCCAAACATGTTGGAGCGACTGCGCCGCCTGCTGCAAACATTGTTCGCCAAGCCGCTGCACCCGGTGCGGGACAACTATCCTGACACAGGGGGCCAGCTTGGGGACTTGCTGGCGGCTTTGGCAGAGGCCGGGCTGGAACCCACTGCCCGTGAATTGGAAGAGGCCCTGTGGCTGGCGAGGCAGTTGGGCGGCGGGGCGAAAAGCCAAGCCAACGCCCGCCAAGAACAGGCCAAACCAAACGAACCCAAGCCGCCACCCGGTCAATCGGATAACACCGCGACCGGCAAGCCGCCGCGCCGTTCGCCAGAATATGCGCAGAACCCCGTGACCGAAGCGGAAGCCGCCGTCTACCCCCGTTCCCGCTTGCCGGGGGGCAGCCTGGCCGCCCGTCCCTTCCGCGCCCCGCGAGTGGCCAACTTGCCTAATGCGCTTGAGCTTGGCCGCGCCTTGCGGCCTTTGCAACGGCGCGTAGCCTCGCGCACCCGTTGGCGGCTGGACGAAAATGCCACCGTCGAGCGGCTTGCCGAATCCTCCATGGCCGGTCACTGCGTGTGGGAACCCGTGCGCGAGCGACTCCGCGAAAGATGGTTGGATGTTAGCCTCGTGCTGGATTGCGGCGACTCCATGCAAGTCTGGCAGCCGCTGCTCGCGGAATTCAGGCAACTGCTGGCCTATCATGGAGCCTTTCGCAGTGTCCGCGTTTATCGCTTGGAAACCCAAACCGAGAAGGTCAGGCTGAGCGTGGGTGCCGACCCTTCCCTATCCCGTTGTTGTTTGCCCAAGGAATTGGAAAGCCCCGATGGGCGACACACGGTGTGGGTGGTGAGCGACTGCATCTCCCCGGCTTGGCATACTGGGGCAGTTGGCCAAATGCTGGAACCCTTGACCCAAACTACGCCCACCGCCATCTTGCAGTTGCTGCCGGAGCGGATGTGGCGCGGCACTGCTTTGGGGCGCGGCAGGGAAATCCGTCTCGGCTCCGCCGCGCCGGGTGCGCCGACTGTCCGTCTGCCGCTGCTCGATCCTAGGGCAGGGGAAACAGAGCCTCGCGCCTTTCGGTTGCCGGTTGTCACGCTGGAACCCGAGGCTCTGGCGGATTGGGCTAGTCTGCTCGCCGGTCGGGGGGATTCTAGCATTTCCGCGATTGAATTTTCAGCCAATACCCGCTACGAACACCCGTCGATTCCCGCCGACGCGACCCCCCCCACACCCGAAGCCATCGCCCGTCGCTTGGAACGCTTTTACCGTGATGCTTCGCCTTTGGCCCAGCGACTGGCCGGCTATCTGGCCGCCGCGCCATTGACCTTGCCGGTCATGCGCCTAATCCAGCAAACTTTGTTGCCGGTGTCTGGGCAAACCCAACTGGCCGAAGTCTTC
>CAIWDB010000431.1 GCA_903911305.1 uncultured Methylococcaceae bacterium
GGTTCGGGTCGGAGTCTTTGGCTTGACCGAATACGGCGGAACCGGCGACGAAAGTGTCCACGCCTGCTTCACGCACTTCGCGGATGTTTTTCGGGCCTACGCCGCCGTCGATTTCGAGGCGAATGTTGCGGCCAGAGGCTTTGATGCGGGCGGAAACTTCACGCGCCTTGTCCAACACATAAGGAATGAAGGACTGTCCGCCGAAGCCGGGGTTGACCGACATCAACAGGATCATGTCCACCTTGTCCATCACATAATCAAGATAGCTCAACGGGGTTGCCGGGTTGAACACCAATCCGCATTGACAGCCGTTGTCTTTGACCAATTGCAAGCTACGGTCGATATGCTCGGAGGCTTCCGGGTGAAAGGTGATGATGGACGCACCAGCCTTGGCAAAGTCGGGGATGATACGATCCACTGGCTTGACCATTAAATGCACGTCGATGGGCGCGGTCACGCCATGTTTGCGCAGGGCTTCACAAACCAACGGGCCGATGGTCAGGTTAGGGACGTAGTGGTTGTCCATCACGTCGAAGTGTACGATGTCCGCGCCGGCTTTGAGCACATTTTGGACTTCTTCGCCTAGGCGGGCGAAGTCAGCGGATAAAATCGAAGGGGCAATCCAGTTCTCGTTCATTTTAGGGACTCTATAGTATGGATGGAAAAAACGGCATACGTTGAATGTCGCGCATGTCTTGATGATGGGGGGACGGCGATTTTGTGGATTAAAGCCGCTGTAGTGTCCAGCCCTCTAACTGCATATTTTCACACTTGGCTTGAGGGGGGGCAAGTTTTGTGCTTGTCAACCAAAGAATTTCTTGCCAAGATGGAGGAAGGTTTGCTGTTTTGCACTGATTACAGAGGTTTGTCATGTCCGCCTTGCCCAAATCCATCCCCAATTTATATGCTGAATTATGTGCTTTGCCTGAACATATTACCGGCGAAATTATTGGCGGTCAGTTGTATACCCAACCCCGCCCTGCCGGGCCTCATGCCGTTTCCACTACTAACTTGGGTGCTGAACTATACAGACCTTATCAACGAGGGACTGATGGGCCAGGAGGTTGGTGGATCATCAACGAACCTGAAATCCATTTTTCCCACGATGAAGAAGTGTGTGTGCCGGACATCGCCGGTTGGCGCAAGGAACGGATGCCCAAGATACCGAGGGGTCACCGCTTTAAAATCGTCCCCGATTGGGTCTGTGAGGTGTTGTCGCCCTCAACTGCCAAGAAAGACCGAGTGATTAAGATGCCAGTTTATGCCCAATATGGCGTGGCTTATTTGTGGCTGGTCGATCCTTTGCAGCACACCTTGGAGGCGTTCGCCTTGCGTGAAGGCTGTTGGACGGTAATCGGCATGTTTCAAGATAACGCAATGGTCAATATCGAGCCTTTCGAGGAATTGGCATTGAATCTGGAAGATTTGTGGGCAGAGGTGGGGGATGAAGAATAATTCACTGACGTTACGCAGCGACCCCAATCCGGGCCAAGGCAAGCCCTTCGACTGCGCTCAGGACAGGCTTTGGCGCTACCTGCGTAACATCAGTTAAAATGGCCCATCAAGCCCTAATCTTGGAATTACCCACATGCCCGAAACCACCTCTAAAACCCTAGTCCTCATCGACGGCTCCTCTTTTCTGTATCGCGCCTTCCACGGACTGCCGCCACTCAGCAATTCCAAAGGCGAACCCACCGGGGCGATTTTCGGGGTCGCCAATATGTTGCGCAAGCTGCTGGCCGATTATGCCAACGCCCATATTGGCTTGGTGTTCGACGCGCCGGGCAAGACCTTCCGCGATGATATGTTTGAACACTATAAGGCACACCGCCCACCGATGCCGGATGATTTAAGGGCGCAGATTGAGCCATTGCATGAACTGGTCAAAGCGATGGGCTTTCCGGTGCTGATGGTGCAAGGCGTGGAGGCGGATGATGTCATTGGCACACTGGCAATAAAAGGCGAGGAACAGGGGTTTGATGTGGTGATTTCGACGGGCGACAAGGACATGGCGCAGTTGGTGAATGACAAAATCACCTTGGAAAATACGATGACCAACACGCGGATGGATGCAGCCGGGGTGGTGGAAAAATTTGGCGTGCCGCCGGATCGCATCATCGACTATCTCGCTTTGGTGGGCGACACTTCCGACAACATCCCCGGTGTTCCCAAATGCGGGCCGAAGACGGCGGTGAAATGGTTGACCGAGTTTGGTTCCTTGGAGGCATTGATGGGAAGGGCAGGGGAGGTTGGTGGCAAGATAGGCGAAAGTCTGCGTGACAGCTTGCCCAACATTCCTTTGTCCCGCCAACTGGCGACGATTAAATGTGATGTGGAATTGGATGTCACTCCCAACGATTTACTGCCCAATCCACCAGACCATGCCAAAATCGCCGAGTTGTTCAAGCGGTTTGAATTTCACGCTTGGCTGAAACAATTGGGTGATGTCTCAGAGCCAGTCCCTCAGCCTGTTGCCGCCAAGCAAGACAAGCATTACTCGACTGTGTTGACCGAAGCCGATTTCAAAGCTTGGCTAGCAAAGTTGCAGCAAGCCAAGTTATTTGCGTTTGACACCGAAACGGATAGCCTGAATTACATGCAGGCCGAAGTGGTGGGTTTGTCATTCGCCGTCAGCCCTTTTGAAGCGGCTTATGTGCCATTGGGGCATAATTATCCAGGCGCAACCGAGCAATTGAGCCGCGAGTGGGTATTGGAGCAATTGCGCCCATTATTGGAAGATGCCAACAAACCCAAGCTAGGCCAACATCTGAAATATGATGCCAATGTCTTGCTGAATCATGGCATCGCCTTAACCGGCATTGCCCATGACACCATGCTGGAATCGTATGTATTCAACAGTACCGCCACCCGCCATGATATGGATTCCTTGGCCGAGGTTTATCTAAAAGAAAAAACCATCCATTACGAAGACGTAGCCGGGAAGGGCGCAAAGCAAATTCCGTTTGCCCAAGTGGACATCGAAACCGCTACCCGTTACGCCGCCGAAGATGCCGACATCACGCTGCGCTTGCACGGGCAGTTGTGGCCGCAATTGCAAGCCATACCCAGCTTGGCAAAGCTGTATCAAGAGATCGAAATTCCGCTAGTCCCCGTGCTGTCTCGCATGGAACGCACCGGCGTTTTGGTGGATGTATTCATGCTGGCTGGGCAAAGTGGAGAGTTGGCGAGCCGAATAAAGGAGATAGAAAAAGAAGCCCATGCCGCTGCCGGTCAGCCATTCAATCTGGGTTCGCCTAAGCAGATTCAGGCAATACTTTACGATAAGTTAAATTTGCCGGTCATTAAGAAAACCCCTACCGGGCAGCCTTCCACTGACGAGTCGGTGTTGCAGGATTTGGCGGAAATGTACGAGCTGCCACAATTGATTCTGGACTATCGTTCCATGAGCAAGTTGAAATCCACCTATACCGACAAGCTGCCGGAACAGGTTGATCGAAAATCAGGCCGGGTTCATACGTCGTACCATCAAGCGGTGGCGGCGACCGGGCGGCTGTCTTCGTCCGATCCCAATCTGCAAAACATCCCAGTGCGGACTCAAGAAGGCCGTCGCATTCGTCAAGCGTTCATCGCCCCCGAGGGTTATAAATTGGTGGCGGCGGATTATTCGCAGATTGAATTGCGCATCATGGCGCATCTGTCAGGCGACCAGCGACTATTGGAAGCCTTTGCGCAAGGCGAGGACATACATCGTGCGACCGCCGCCGAGGTGTTCAATCATCCGCTGGATGAAGTAACCAATGACCAACGCCGAGCTGCCAAAGCCATCAACTTTGGCTTGATTTATGGCATGTCGGCGTTTGGTCTTGCCAAGCAACTCGGCGTGGCGAGGGAAAAGGCACAACTGTATATTGATCTTTATTTCTTGCGGTATCCCGGTGTCAAAGCTTATATGGATGCCACCCGCGAACAGGCTCGCCAACAGGGATATGTGGAAACTTTGTTTGGCCGTCGTTTATATATTCCTGATATTAACGCCAAGAATGCACAAAAGCGCCAATATGCAGAGCGCACTGCGATTAATGCGCCCATGCAAGGTACGGCAGCGGATATTATAAAAAAAGCAATGATTGCGGTGGATGGGTGGATACAGAACTCACCCTCTCCCCTCACCCCAACCCCTCTCCCCGGAAGGGATAGGGGCTTATTGCACCCCTCTCCCGCTTACGGGAGAGGGGATGGGGGAGAGGGTTCTCAAATAAAAATGATTATGCAAGTCCACGATGAATTGGTTTTTGAAATGTCCGACGAAACCATTGAAACTGCCATACCGATTATTCGAGATTTAATGACCCATGCGGCAACGTTGGAAGTGCCTTTAGTGGTGGATGTCGGTGTGGGGATTAATTGGGATGAGGCGCATTGATTTAAAATCATGATGCGATTGTTCGATGCTTTTTACCAAACAAATCTGGATTTGACCCGCTATTGAAACCGGCAAACAAAACTAGGAAATAGGAAAATAAAATGAATCTCTCCTGATAACCTGCGTCAAAGTCAGGAAATAGAACAATTCTAGCTATAACATTTGCAATCGCGGCAAATACAATCAGTTTAGAATAGTCGTTTTTAGAAAGTGTGAATATTGCAACACTGGCCAGTAAAAATAAATTAAATCGCGGCACATTTAATAATGACAAGAAATCATTATAAACTGCTGGAAAGTAAATACTCATAAATTGCGTAGTGTCTACATCGGAACGGTAGGCAAATGGTCCTTTGAGGGTGTAAACGATAAGTTCCATCCAACCATAGCCAGGGAAGTTAGTCTTGCATACCAGATATGTTATTATCGGTATTGCAATTGCCCAAGCTAGCCATTTGTTGCTTAAAACGCGATCAAATCTAGATTTAACTAATAGGGGAAAGAGGCTGATAATAGTTATTATAGAATCAGGTCTAGCCATTATCGCTAGGCACATAAAAGCTATTGGGTAAATCGATTCAGGCTCGCGAAAATAAGCCCAAAGACTTATCAGCATAAAACCCAAACCTAAGCTATCCGGTGTTGCTACGCTGGGTAACAACGTGCAGGGTGGTTTACCGAAGTATAAAACACATAAAACTAGAATAAGCCATAATGGCTCATATAAATCTCGTGGCCTTAGTAAATAAAGCGAAACTCCCATTAATAAGAAGCCCATGGCAGATATCAACACAGATGCCATGGCTATATTCCCTGTGGCCTTGCTTACCAGTCGTGTCAAAAGTACATAAAGCGGTTTTACTTGGTAAGCAGGAAGCTTATCAAAAAAAGCCTGATCATCGTTCGCTACGGTTTTCCTGAAATTAGACCCGCTTATAATATCGTTGTAGCGTGCTTCGGAGATATAGTTTTTTACTTCGGACAGTGATCGTCTTCGCAACTCATTAATATCCTCGGTATAACTCAATACAGCACCGACATAGGCCAGCATGTCCCAGTTGCCAAAAGGACGCATAGGACCAGTCAAGCTATGCCATGCGATAAAAGCAAAGAACATGATTTTTACCTTTGTTAAAAAGTATCTTTTCATAGTTTATTGCTCAATTATAGAAATATGTTTTTCAAGATGCTGCCAATACATAAACAATGAAGGCAAAATACCATCAGACATGATCGAAAACCGTATACCATTACCAAACACTAAAGGTTTAATTAGCTTTCAGAGCTTGTAAATCTTCCGCCCGACGGCCCATCCAATCAATTTCCATGATGGAAAAATCATCTGTCAATTGGTCGGACCCATGAAGTTCATGGACATGATAGAGCAGTTGATCCATCAAGTATGAATCTGACGGAGTAGTGCATATGAAGTTGACCATGTCTCGCAATTCCCAAATTTCGCCATTCATTTGTTCGACCTCGAAAACACCGTCGCTAAACAAAATAAGTTTTGCGAAAGGGCCCAAGTTCAAGGTTTTGGATTCAAATTCGGCTTCTTGTGTGGGCGTGATTCCGATTAAAGTTCCCTGAGATTCCAACAGAGACAGGCTATGAGTGTTTCGTACTCCATTGAACAACAGTCCGGGTGGATGCCCGGCGCCGGCAAATGACAACTGCCGAGTGCTCTTGCGGAACACCCCATACCAGATGGTAAAAAATTTTCCATCATGTAAATCCGACGAGAAGGCCGAGTTTAAGCCTTTCAGAACTTGGTTGGGGTCCCGGAAATCGGTGCTGGGAAGGGCCTCTGAGCGTAAGACATCCAGCGCCGACACCGACAGTAAGGAAGAGCCTACCCCATGACCACTGACATCCAGCAGATAGACGGCAAAATGATCCTCATCGACCCAATGATAGCCGAAAGAGTCACCGCCCAGTTCGGTCGAAGGGAAAAAACGCCAATCCACCCGAATGGGTCCTTGTTTGATGGGTTTTGGCAATAGCGAGCGAAGGTATTTTGCCGCTTCAGCCACTTCGTTGGCTAACCTCCGTTGCGCCTCCGCAAGCTTGCGATAGGCTTCATTGCGCTCTTGTTCGCTATGTATGCGCCGCAACAAATTGCGCACACGCACCTGTAAAATGGTCGTCATGACGGGCTTGGTCAAGTAATCGTCTGCACCAAGTTCCAAACCGTCGAGTTGGCTTTGCTCGGAAGTGTCGGCACTAATGAAGATGACTGGTATTTCGAAGGTATCAGGGGATTCCCGTAGGTGTTGTAATACCTCAATGCCATTCATGCCTGGCATCATCACATCAAGTAGGATCAGTTCGGGCCTGTCAGCCAGTTTTGCCAATTCCAATGCATCCTCACCATTGGTGGCGGTTTTGATGCGATAATCCGTTCGCAAGGCCGACACCAAAACATGAAGATTGGCCGGCATGTCGTCTACGAGAAGGATTAAGGGTTTATCCAACGCTTGTGCATTCAAAATGACATCTCCATACCCTGTTCCTCGGCCAGTTCAGTGAGTGTGGCCAAAGCCCCCGCATGGTCGAATTGGTAAATTTGATTGATTAGCTTGGAAAGCATTGCATCTGAGTCGTTTTGTGCCAGTTGGGTTAAAATAAACATTTGTTCGTCGGGTATCACCTCACTTTCCCGCAAGTAAGGGGCTATTTGATACAGCAAAGTTGCCAGTTCCTCTCGGTTTAAATCTATCGTAGGGATTTTTGCTTCGCTGTTTGTGATTTGGGTTGAAATTTCTTCCATTACCTCATTGAGAGCATTTCCAAAGTTTGTGCGAGACTCCAAAAGTTTGCCCTCCCTGATTTCAAATTCATATTGCTGAGCCAATTGCGCCAAATGAGCCGCACCCAAATTGGCTGCCACCCCTTTCAAGGCGTGAAGCAAAATGGCCGCTTGTTTGGTTTCGCCCTTTTCCAGCAATCCATCCAACTGTGCAAGCGTATTTTCATGTTGCTGCTTAAAAGAAAGCAGCAACCTAGCCAACAAATTCCGGTTGCCGCCTAAACGGTTTAAGGCTTGGTCAAGCTCAAAACCTTGAAGAGAGTAGGGCAGCATATCGGTGGGAGGTGGCGGTTCGATCCCCTTGGCATCATTGTCAGTTTGCTTTTCTTGGTTGATCTTAAGCCATCGCCGAATCGCTTGGGTTAACTCGTCTGGATCGATGGGTTTGGAGACGAAATCGACCATGCCACAGGCCGCGCAGCGGTTACGGTCTTCCGGCATGACTGCGGCAGTCATCGCTATGATGGGTAAGTTCTTCCCATTTGGCAATATGCGTATGCGACGAGTCGCTTCCAGACCGTCCATGACGGGCATGTGCAAATCCATGAATACCAGATCAAAAGATTCACGTTTGACCCAATCAACCGCTTCGGCCCCGTTGTTGGCAAGGATGACGGTTAGGCTGAATCGCTTTAAGAATTCGGCAGCCACTTGCTGGTTGATGGCATTGTCCTCCACTAGCAGTACATGCTTGCCGGTGAAGTTTGGCAGGTTGGTGTCCCTCACTTGGCGTATAGCTAGTGGGGTGGCTGGATTATGATGGCTGCTAGTCAACAGCGCATCAAACAGGCTAGACGGCGTGACCGGTTTAGTCAAAACCCCGTCCAAATGAATGGAACCCACTTGTGCGAGTAATTCTTCTTTGTCATAGGCGGTCACCATGACCACCAGCAATGGATGGCTAAGTCGGCCTTGGCTTGCACTTTCCTGTAGCCTATGTGCCACGTCTAGCCCGCTCATGCCGGGCATCCGCCAGTCGAGCAGCACAGCTTTGAATGGTTGTTTGGAAAGTTCAGCTTCCTCAATTTGGGCTAAGGCATCCTCGCCCGAGGCTGCGGTATGTGTCTCCATGCTCCAAGCATCCAACAATTGTTTCAAGATCATCCGGGCAGTCTCTTGGTCATCCACTGCGAGAATTTTGCAGTTTTCCAATTGATGGAGGTCTGGCTGAATATTAAAATCGGGAGCGGAACAGACTGAGATGGTGAAGACAAAAGTGGCGCCTTGGCCTTTTGTACTGGAGACAGTTATTTCGCCCCCCATCAATCCCACTAGGCGCTGACAGATCGTCAATCCCAAGCCAGTACCGCCATACTTGCGGGTGATTGACCCGTCGCCTTGGGTGAAAGCCTGAAACAAGCGATCCATTTGAATTTTGTCTAGGCCAATGCCGGTGTCTCGGACAGAAAACCTTAGCGTAGTCATCTCTTCGTAGGAATTGGCCACTTCCGCCTTGATGTGGATTTCACCTTGGTCGGTGAACTTGACTGCGTTGCCCACTAAATTGTTTAGTACTTGTGTCAACCGCATGGCATCGCCAACCACCGCTTGGGGTACGTCGGGATCTATCTCCAAGAATAATTCCAAGCCTTTCTCGGACATTTGGGCTGCGTGTAAATCAGCCACATCCTTGAGCGGCTCTTCAACCCTGAACGGTAATTTGCATATCTCCAAGCGTCCTGCTTCAATCTTGGAATAGTCTAGGATGTCGTTCAGAATGTTCAGCAGGGCTCTTGAAGATGCGTGGGCCTTACGGAGAAAATCGTCTTGCTTAGGGGTTAGCGGGGTGTCGAGCACCAATTGTACCAGACCAAGAATGGCATTCATGGGCGTGCGGATTTCATGGCTCATGTTAGCCAGAAATTCAGACTTGGCAAGGTTGGCTGCTTCGGCTGCAAGTTTGGCTTGGCTCAATAATTCCTCTTCTTGCTTGCGATCAGTGATATCTCTGACTATGGCTACGGCGTGCCAATGTTGACGTAGAAACACCGATGACAGCGATATTTCAATTGGGAAAGCATATCCCCCTTTCCTGACCCCAACCAATTCCAAGGTTTTGCCGATGGCGTTACCTTTGCCTGTTTTTTGCCATTTTGGAAAGGCGTCCCAGTGAGCGCGTATGAACCTGGCTGGAGCGATCAATTCATGTAAATTCTGGCCCATGGCTTCGGCATTCGTATGACCGAACATGGTTTCAGCGCCCTTGTTCCAGAATGAAATGTTTCCATCATTGTCGCACATCACTATCGCATTGCTGGTGGACGTAGTAATGGCGTTCAAGGTTTTGTTTTGCGCGTCCAAATCATCTTGTACTTGTTTACGCTCGGTTATGTCTTGGAAAGTCACTACTGCGCCGGTCACTACTCCTTCGTCTATTATTGGGGCGGCTCGAAACTCCACCGGAAAGCTACTACCATCTTTGCGGTGCAAGGTTGATAACTCGCCCCAGTGGGGTTGGCCGTCATGCAATACTTGCTGGATCACCCCCATCTCATTTGGATTGGCTCTGTTCTTTCGCTTCTCGGAAATGGATGTGTTAAAGCATTGCCCTAGCAATTCATCCTCGGTGTAACCCAGCATATCCAAGGCCGAAGGGTTGATGAACACAATCTTCCCGTGCATATCGAAACCGCAGATACCTTCGGCCACCGAATGTAGGATCAGTTCGTCACGATGTCGAAGCCTGCGGACCTGAACGAGCGCCTCTTCAGTTTCTGCTAAGCTGATGACTAATCGTTGGTGAGTCTCTATGTGGAAGACCCATAATAATTGAGTCACAGACAAAGCCACGAGAACCGAGCAGCCCGTGCGGAATATCTGCACAGGCACACCCAACCCGTCACGAAAGCTTTCTTGATTTAGCCAAGCGGAAGGAAACCAATCGGTTTTAGGCACTATCAAGCCGGCAAACACGCCATAGGCAAGAAAGCTCAGGGCAGCCAAATAACAGGCGCGGCGAATGGGCGGTAAGTTGATGGGGACTAGGGCGGGTCGGATTCGATTTACAAAGTAAAGGTAAAATCCGCAAGCAGTCAACAATGAACCTGTGAAACCTAACAGATAGCGCGACCCTATATCTAGAGCCATTATTTTCTCTTCTGCGAAAATCACGGACAGCAGAACGCCTAACAGCATGGCGAACAGTGCGGCAGGTGAAAGCAACGCATCAAGTAAACTCGCTTTTGAACTTGGCAGTTGAGAAACCAATAGCAAGCGCCTGCCAAATTCAAACAAGAAAATAAAAGAAAGGAACAGGCTGGAGGGTCTTGCCAGTTCCAAGATAGTATTGTCTCCGCGCACTACCTTCCATAAATACATCCATTCCAATGCACCGTGGATAAAGGCGAAGCCAGCCAGTAACCAAATGATTTTGGCTAATTCAAACCGGCTCTCCTCCTTGTGCCTGACGGACACAACGATTCCCAATAAAATGAATGAGAGTCCGTAGATGAAAAAAACGACATCGAAATAGAAACTGATCGTCGTGGGACTCATAAAGCGCCATTATTGTTATGTTAATGAGTAGGGCAAAATTAGAGCTTCTCAGGGCGCAAGTCGGTCACTGAATGGTCGGTGAACGTTCTCGTCTAATCATTGGAAGCTGTCTCTGTCATGGTGCTTGGATGTTATCCGTAAACCAAGGAACTTCATCCACGCGAGGCTTAAGCCTACCATAAAATAGCCATTTCCTCAGCAGCCGGTGCTTCGCCCAGCAATTCTCATTTTGGCGCGAAGCCTCGTCATTGCGGCAGGGATCGCCGGTGTCCAGATTGTATGGACGCTCCGAAGCCCCTTCCATCCATGGAACCTAGGTTCCGGCGATCCATGCCGGAGTGATGGCTTTTCTGAACATGCAATCCATGGGTTTTGGCATTCTTGTAAAAATAATGTAACTAAAACAGTTGCCTAGCCCATACTGAAAATTGATGCTGGCAGGGACGAGTTTTTGAACTTAGTGGTTTTGAGGGTTAGTATGGAATGTCATGCTGCTATTTGCTCGTATGAAAAAGCGGGAATTTCTGCCCGATCTCTCGCATGTTCGACCGTAATGCCACAAATATTACCTTCACAGTCAAGATCAAGAAGCGTGTTTTCATCCAAGTCTTTCGTTTCGGAAACGGTAACACTACGGAATTCAATATATAAAGTATCAGTATCTTCAAAGTATTTAATTTTCATGGTTTGAATGACCTGTCAAAAAATGCATTATGTACTGTTTCCCCATCGGCAAGCAGAATGACGCGCAAATATTTGCCATTGGCTTCTTGAATGGATGCCCAGCGACGTATTCTTCCATCCTGTTGAATGGCTTCCTTTATTGGATGCTCGATCACCCGTTGAATCCACTCGATTTGAATGATTTCACGATCCGGGCGAAGATGCATTGCTTGAAAGTATTGGGTAAATTTCATGGTTGAGTATCTTTCAGTACATTGGGCAGATTCAGACATGTGATCTGCCCACTTGGGAATAGCTCGCTTACCTTGGCGATACCCAGTTTACCCCCATAAGGCGAAACACGTTTATGAATCTGCCTTAAGTGGTCATGGCTTTTTCTGTGGGTAAATTAAATTTTGATATATATTCTTCAATAGCAGATTCATTTTCTAGAGGTTTATCGCAGATTTCTTTAAAGTCCTTAAAGGAAGTTTCGAAATGTTGTTGTGCTTGGGCATGGTTAGGATCGACGCAAAGAATAGAATGGATTTTATCTATAAAAGCCTTGAAATCTTTATTGACACAAAGCTTATCAATTGTATTGTAGTCTAGCTTTTTATATTTAGATGGATAAAGTATTTTGCTTTCGAATGGATTGGATTCAAGCTTTATAACACCTATTCCAAATAATTGATTCAATCTTCCGATTTCATCGTTAAGACTATCAGATATTTCAATTGCAACTAAATATCCATAATTTGCCCATGATGAATTGCAGACTGCTTGAAAGTAGTAATCTTTAAGATTGTAATCAGTAGTAATAGCTTTTTTTAATTCATATGATGTAATTAAAAAGCTATCCTTTTTATCGATAAGATTTTTAAATTTCTTTGCTTCATCATGCTTAAACTTATGAAGTTGAAATCCAACAATGTCTGGGTGAATCCATTTTTGGTGAGGGTCGTCTTGTGTGCTTGATGTTTCGTGACGAATTGTTATAGAGTATATGTTTTGCTTTTCTTTTATGTACGTGACCAAAATAGGATGCAAGTCTATCTCTTTAAATACAGATGAATTTTTATCTGATTCCACTGATTTCCTATTAGGGCTTTCGTTTTCCCCTGATGCCGTGATTATCTCTTGGATATCATCCTCAAATTCGCTCAAGTAATATTTCCATTCGCTTCTATCGTCTAATTTTAACCGTCTAACTCTTATATCACCTCTTGAAATAAGGTTAGATAATACACCATGTACGGAAGCACTATGATCTTTTGTGTTTTTAAAATCATGGTTATTAAGTGATTCAACTTTCTCATATACCTCCTTAGCGGAAGCTAAACCTTTGATTTCTTTTAGAGCAATAAGTACAGCTTCTTTGAGAGTCATATTTGTATCCTTCTCTTATATTAATTGATTATATTTAGCTGAATTAGAGTTTGAATATTTAATTTCAATCTCAAAGATTAATCGCCATCACAATCGCATCCTCCCGTCCTTTTTGGGCTGGGTAATAGGCTTTACGGTATCCAATTTCATTGAAACCCAAGTCTTGATACAGTTTGATGGCTTTCGGGTTGGATGGGCGCACTTCTAGTA